>NZ_JAVDQF010000001.1:954639-1272853 GCF_031454135.1 Arthrobacter russicus | reverse complement strand
ATACCGAACCGGGATGACCCAGTTCGAAACGTTGCAGCAGATCGCCACCGACGGCCGGCCGATGGGCGTGCACGTGGTGGTCGCGGGGGACAGCCCGCGCTCCCTGCCGCCGTCGTTGGCCGCGTCGATCCAGCAAACCCTGGTGCTGCGGATGGCGGCTACCGACGACTACTTGAATCTCGGCGTGCCGCGCGACGTGCTTTCGCCGACCTCGCCGCCGGGCCGGGGCTTGCTGGGCGACCGCGAAGTGCAACTGGCGATCTTCGGCGGCAACGCGAATCTGGCGCTGCAGGCGCGGCAAGTGGAGAAGCTCGCGGAGTCGATGCGCCGGCAGGGCGTGCCAGAAGCGCCGGGGGTGCTCGCACTGCCGGAGAACCTGGATCTCGAAGTGCTCCCGCCGGGCGGCCCGGGTGCCGTGGTGATCGGGCTGGACGACTTCAACCTGGCCCCGGCGTCGGTGCCGAGCTCGGGTGCGCTGATGGTCACAGGACCGCCGGGTTCCGGCCGGACCACCGCTCTGGTGACCCTGGCGGAAGGCTTGAAGAAAAGCTCGCCGCAGACGCTCCGGGTGTATCTCGGGGCCCGGCGTTCGGCGATTTCGTCGCTCCCGGTCTGGGACGAGGCCTTCGACACGCCGGCCGTCGTGGACGAGCAACTGGCCAGGCTCACCGAGTTGGCGCAGGGTAGCGCCGACGCGGTGGCGTTCTTCATCGAAGGAGTCACCGAATTCACCGATTCAGTGGCCGAGATGAACCTGGTCGCGCTGATCAAGGACGCGGTCAAGTCCGGCCAATGGGTGGTCGGCGAGGCGGAGAGCTCCACCTGGTCCGGCGCCTGGAACCTGGCCGGCATGTTCAAAGCCGGACGCCGGGGAGTGCTGCTCAACCCCGGGGACATCGAAGGCGACACCCTGATGAACACCTCGCTGGGCCGGGTGCAGAACAAGAAGTTCATCCCGGGCCGGGGTTTCATCGTGGGCCGCGGCAAGGCCTTCAAGGTCCAAGTCGCGAACACCTTGGACCGCTGAACCGCCCGGTCTGCTGCGAGGCGGAATCCGGCATGGATAGATCTCCCCATCGACACTGTGCAGCGGCTCTTATAGATTCGTATTAGTCGCTCGGTTGGATTAGCCGATCGGGCAAGGATTCACTGGAAATTCCAGCGTTTCGCATGATGAAAGGTGATACCAATGGCTGAAGGACTCATCGGCAACGATCCCGATGCGATGAACAAACTGGCGGCGCAGATGAAGACCGCTGCCGAGACCATCCGCAACGCGGTGTCCGGCCTCGACGGACAGGTCAACGGGGTTGCCTGGAACGGCCCGGACGCCCGCCAGTTCAAGGGCACCGACTGGCCGGCCAGTTCCAAGCGGTTGATCGCCATCGCGACTGACCTGGACACCACCAGCACCGTGATCACCAAGCAGGCCAGCGACCAGGTCGCCACCTCGGCGAACTAGCCGCAATGCCCGGAGCACGGGCTACCCGCACCGATCGAAAGGCCCGCAACCATTCCGGTTGCGGGCCTTTCCGCGGATCGGCCCGGCGCGGGATTTTGTCGGTGCGATGCGGCAAGATGGTGCTGTGAGCAAAGCAGAACCCGAGTCAGCCCCGGTGGTCCCAGCGGAAGCCCTGCGGGACGAATACGACAAACTCGTCGCGGACGTGCGCCGTTACCGTTTCGCCTACTACAACGAAGCCGAGTCGCTGGTTTCCGACGCCGAATTCGACCTGCTGTTCCGCCGGTTGGAGGAAATCGAGGCGCTGCACCCGGAACTGGTCAGCAACGATTCGCCCACCCAGGAAGTGGGCGGCGAGGTTTCCGCCGCCTTCGCCGCAGTGCAGCACACGAGCCAGATGTACAGCCTGGAAGACGTGTTCTCGCTCGAGGAGCTCGAGGCCTGGGTGGCCAAAGCCTCGGCCAATGCGGAAAAGCTCGCCGCCGGACTCCTGGCCGTCCGGCCGCTGCGTTGGCTCACCGAATTGAAGATCGACGGCCTGGCGGTGAATCTGCTCTACCGCAACGGGACCCTGGTCCGCGCCGCGACCCGGGGCGACGGGATCACCGGCGAGGACATCACGCACAATGTGCTCACGATCAAAGAGGTGCCGCGGCAATTGCACGGCGAGAATCTGCCGGAAGAGGTCGAAGTCCGCGGCGAGGTGTTCATTGCCTCCGAAGATTTCATTGCGCTCAACGAGCAAATGGTGGCTGCGGGCCGGGCCCCGTTTGCCAATCCGCGGAATTCCGCGGCCGGTTCGCTGCGCCAGAAAGACCCGGCGGAAACCGCCAAACGCCCCTTGAGCATGCTGGTGCACGGCATCGGGGCCCGGACCGGCCTGGAGGTCGGCAGTCAGTCCGAGGCCTACGCCTTGCTGAAAGCCTGGGGGCTGCCGACCAGCCCGTACTTCAAGGTGTTCAGCAGTTATCCGGAGATCCTCGACTACATTTCGCACTACGGCGAAAACCGGCACGGGCTGCTGCACGAGATCGACGGCATCGTGATCAAGATCGATGACTTCGCGGTGCAGAACGCTTTGGGCTTCACCTCCCGGGTGCCGCGCTGGGCGGTGGCGTACAAATACCCGCCCGAGGAAGTCCACACCAAACTTCTGGACATCCTGGTCAACGTCGGCCGGACCGGCCGGGTCACCCCGTACGGGGTGATGGAGCCGGTCAAGGTCGCCGGGTCCACGGTGGAAATGGCGACGCTGCACAATCAGGACGTGGTCAAGGCCAAGGGCGTGCTGATCGGGGACACCGTGGTGCTGCGCAAAGCCGGTGATGTGATCCCGGAGATCGTCGGCCCGGTGCTGGCCTTGCGTGATGGCACCGAGCGGGAGTTCGTGATGCCGATCGCGTGCCCGGCATGCGGAACCCCGTTGGCGCCGGCCAAAGAGGCGGACGTCGACATCCGTTGCCCCAATGCCCGGTCCTGCCCGGCCCAACTGCGCGAACGGGTGTTCCATCTGGCCGGCCGCGGCGCGTTCGACATCGAAGCCCTCGGTTGGGAAGCCGCGATTGCGCTGACCCAACCGGCCGAGCCGGACCAGCCGCCGGTCAGCAACGAGTCGCAGATTTTCGCCCTGCGGCCGGAAGACCTGGCGCAGGTCCGGATCGAACGCGAAAAAAAGAGCAAAGGCGTGCGGACCGGGCAGATCGAGCTGGTTCCGTACTTCTACTCCAAAGGAACCGAGAAAAAGCCTTCTGAGCCGACGGCCAATACGGTCAAGCTTTTCGCCGAGTTGGAGAAGGCCAAGAGCCAACCGCTGTGGCGGGTGCTGGTGGCCCTGTCGATCCGGCACGTCGGGCCGACTGCCTCGCGCGCCCTGGCGACGGCCTTCGGTTCGATGGCGGCGATCCAGGCCGCCAGCGAGGAGGAGCTCGCCCAAGTCGACGGCGTCGGGCCGACCATCGCCAGCGCCCTGATCGAATGGTTCGCCGAGGACTGGCACCGGGAAATCGTCGAAGCTTGGGCTGCCGCCGGAGTCCGGATGGCCGATGAGCAGGACGAGTCGGTGGCCCGCACCTTGGCCGGTCTGACCATCGTGGTCACCGGGTCCTTGCAGAATTTCAACCGGGATCAAGTCAAAGAGGCGATCATCATCCGGGGCGGCAAGGCTTCCGGATCGGTCTCCAAGAACACCGATTTCGTGGTCGCCGGGGAAAATGCCGGAAGCAAGCTGGAGAAGGCCGAACAACTAGGAGTCCCGGTGCTCGACGAGGCCGGATTCGAGGCGCTGCTGCGCAACGGCCCGACGACTGCCGAGGCTGGGGACGCGGCCGAACCGGACGGATCGAGCGAAGGAAGCGAAACCGATGTCTGAGGCAACAGCAGGCGAACTCCTGGGACTCGCCAGGGACGCTGCGGCTGCCGGGGCCCAGGTCCTGGCCGAGCGGGATCCGGCGAAGTTCTCCGCGAATATGAAGAGCGGCGATGCGGATTGGGTGACCGACTTCGACCTGGCCGCAGAACGCGCGGTGCGCGAAACCATCCTGGCGGCACGTCCCGATGACACGGTCACCGGGGAAGAACTCGCGCCGACGATCTCGCCCCAGGCGTCCGGATACCGCTGGTCGATCGACCCGCTGGACGGCACGATGAACTTCATCCGCAACATCGCCTACTACTGCACCTCGGTGGCGGTAGCCGGCCCGGAGGGCCAGTGGCTGGCGGGGGTGGTCGCGGCACCGGCTTTGCGGCGGACCTATTTCGCCAGCCTGGGTGGCGGCGCCTGGGTCGAAGAAATGCGGCCGGACGGCAGCCTGGCCGAACGTGCCCTGGACGGGCCGCGGCAGCAACGCACCGGTCGGCTGCTTTCCACCGGGCTCACCTACGAGCCGGAGATCCAGTCCAGGCTGATCGCGGAACTGGAAGGCCGGATGGCCGGGTTCGGCGACTTCCGCAGACTCGGTTCGGCGGCGTTGGAGTTGTGCGCGATCGCGGACGGGGGTCTGGACGCCTACTTTGAATACGGGCTCAACGAGCATGATTTCGCGGCTGGAGCGCTGATTGCCCGGGAAGCCGGGGCTTGGGTGCGTACGCCGGAATTGAGCTCGGCGTTGCATGGACTGCCGCCCCGGAGCGAGACTTTGGCGGCCTGGACTGCGGCTGCGGTCCCGGGCCTCGCTGGCAGTTTCACCCCAGCCGAGACCACCCCGGGCGAATAACCCCGTGATCAGCACGCTCGCGGTGCACAATTTCCGTTCGGTGCGGGAACTGGTCCTGGACCTGCACGGACTCGACGTGATCACCGGCGCCAACGGCAGCGGGAAATCCAATCTGTACCGGGCGCTGCGCCTGCTCGCCGATTGCGGCAGCGGCACCGTGGTCGGATCGTTGGCCCGGCAGGGCGGACTGGGTTCGGTGCTTTGGGCCGGTCCGGAGTCACTGAGCCGATCGATGCGCGAAGGTGCGGCCGAGGTGCAAGGCACGGTGCGCCGGGAGTCGGTGAGTTTGCGGCTGGGCTTCGCCTCGACGGACTTCGGCTACCTGCTGGACCTCGGGTTGCCGACGCCCAGCCGCACTGCATTCGGCCGGGATCCGGTGATCAAGCGGGAACAGGTCTTCGCCGGGCAGATGGCGCGCCCGGCTGCGGTGTTGGCCGACCGGAAAGGGGCAGTGGCCAGCAGCCGGGGCGAGGACGGCGTCTGGCAGGAGCTCAGCCGCAGCCTGCGACCGCAAGAATCCATGCTCAATGAGGTCGCCGATGCGCAGCTGGCGCCGGAACTGCGCCGGGTCCGGAGCATGATGCGCGCCTGGCGTTTCTACGACCACTTCCGCACTGATCCGCAAGCCCCGGCCAGACAACCGAAGGTGGGCACCTGGACCGAGGTGCTCAGCGATTCCGGCGATGATCTGGCCGCAGCGCTCCAGACGATCATCGAGGCAGGCAATGGGGGCCGTTTGGCGGCAGCC
Organism: Arthrobacter russicus; assembly: GCF_031454135.1. Lineage (NCBI taxonomy): Bacteria > Bacillati > Actinomycetota > Actinomycetes > Micrococcales > Micrococcaceae > Arthrobacter > Arthrobacter russicus. The sequence continues at coordinate 1,267,431 of NZ_JAVDQF010000001.1, read as the reverse complement.
GTGGACCGGGCGTTTCCGGGTAGCAGCGTCGGTGTGGAGGTCTCCGGCGGAAGTTTCCACACCACCCTGCGGCAAGCCGGCATGCTCCGGGCACTCAGTGCCGCCGAACTCTCCGACGGCACGCTGCGTTACTTGTTGCTGTGTGCCGCACTGCTCACGGTCCGGCCGCCGGAACTGATGGTGCTCAATGAACCGGAGACTTCGTTGCACGCCGAGATGCTGCCCGCGGTCGCCGAGCTGATCGTGGATGCCTCGAAACACTGCCAGATCATCGTGGTGACCCATTCCGCGGCTTTGATCAATGGGTTGCAGGGCGCCGGATCGGTGCACCGGCACGAATTGCGGAAAGAGCTGGGCGAGACCGGGATTTCCGGCCAAGGCCTGCTCGATGCGCCGCCGTGGACCTGGCCGGTCCGTGGCAGGATGGGATGATGACGTCCTCGAACGAACCTGTACTGCTGTGGTCGAAACCGGAATCGGAACGGGCAGGCACGCCGCTTTTGGTGTTGCTGCACGGTTACGGCGCCAATGAAGCCGACCTCTTCGGGCTGGCGGAACAATTGCCCGCGGAATTCACCGTGGTTTCGGTCCGGGCCGGGCAATCAGCCGGTCCTGGCTACGCCTGGTTCCCTTTGCAGGCTGATCTGGCGATTGAGCCGGAATCGGTCCTTGAGGCAACCAGAGCGCTTGATGACTGGCTCGAATCGGTTGCCGGTGAGTTTTCTTCAGTGACCCTGCTCGGTTTCTCGCAGGGCATGGCGATGGCAGTTTCATTGCTACGGCACCGACCCGGCCGGTACGCCGCCGTCGTCGGGCTTTCCGGTTTTGTCGTGACGCTCTCCGATCCGTACTTCAAGGACGCTGGGCTCGCCTCGGCGAAAACACCGTTCTTCTGGGGTCGGGATCAGGCCGATCCGGTATTGCCGCAGCCGCTGATCGAAGTGAGCAATGAATGGCTCAGCCAGCACACGGAACTGATGAAAGTGCTCTACACCGGCATGTGGCACGGCATCTGCGAGGCGGAAATCGGGCACATCGTTGAGTTCTTGCGGGTCAAAGTGCTTGGCTGAGCAGCGCTCGGCCGGTCAGCCGGCGCTGACCCGGATCGATTGGCCGTTCAGGCTGACCACGGAACCGGGACGGATCTGCGCGCCACGTCGGCTTTCGATCTGCCCGTCGACTTTGACCAGACCGTTTTCGATGAATTCCTTGGCCTGGATGCCGTCCTCTGCCAGACTGGCCAATTTGAGCAGTTGGCCCAGGCGGATGGATTCGTCGCGGATCGGGATTTCTTCGATATCGGGCATGTAACCATGATGCCCGATATTTGCGAACCCGGGGCGCCAGGGTAGAGACTCGGTTCTGTCGGGCAACCGCTGAACGCCCACGCGGGCTTACGGGCAGCTTCGGCAGACCACTCGGAAGCCAGGCAGGAAGTGGATGGACCAGCACAGAGTACCCGTTCTGCTCGGCATACCGCTCGCGGTGCTGGGCGGGCTCGCCGTAGCCGGCCAAGGCCGGATCAACGGCGCCCTCGGTGCCCGGCTCGATGACGGTCTGGCCGCAGCCGCGATCAGCTTCGGCAGCGGCCTGATCCTGATCCTCGCGGTGTCTTTGGCCTCACCTTCCGGCCGCTCCGGGTTGCGCGCGATCGGCCCGGCGCTCAAGGCCCGGAAATTCCCGCGCTGGTACGTCATGGCCGGTGCCGTCGGGGCGTTTTTGGTCTTGACCCAGGGCTTGACCGTCGCGGTGATCGGCATCGCGCTGTTCACCGTGGCGCTGGTCACCGGGCAGAGCCTCAGCGGGTTGCTGGTGGACCGGTTGGGCATTTCGCCGGCCGGCAAAAAGCCGATCACCGGCATCCGGGTGATTTCCGCGGTGTTGACCATTGCGGCAGTGATCTGGGCGGTTTCGCCCCGCTTTGCGCAAGCCGAAGATGCCAGCCACTGGCTGTTCCCGGTGTTGCTGCCGTTGGCGGCGGGCTTCTTGATGAGTTTCCAACAGGCGATGAACGGCATGCAGAGCCTGCATTACGGGACCCCGCTGGCGGCCACCGTGATGAACTTCGCCGTCGGGGCGGTGATCTTGTTGCTGGCCTGGCTGGTCAAAGTCTGGATCAGCGGGGTCGGCAATCCACTGCCCGGCGAATGGTGGTACTACCTGGGCGGCGCACTGGGCTGTTTCTTCATCTGCTTGAGCGCTTGGCTGGTCCGCGGGCTCGGCGTCCTGCTCACCGGCTTGGGCATGATCGCCGGGCAGCTGCTGGGTTCACTGGCTCTGGATCTGATCGTGCCGACGCCGGGAACGGTGATCGCGCCGGCCACCTGGCTGGGCACGTTGCTGACCCTGCTGGCCATGGTCCTCGCGACGCTGCCTTGGCCGCGCAAGCCGCTGCGCTGATCATCTAGTCGCCGAGTGGCCAGATCTGCACTTTATGACCTCGGTTTAGCCGGCCGATCTGGCCACTCGGTGTTGCCGGCGCGAGGTTGTTCCGGGGGATAGTCTGGGCGGATGGAACTCCTCGTCGGCTCATACACTTCCGGCTCCAATCGGGGCCAGGGAATCAGCGCGGTCCCGATCGGCGAGGACGGCTTGCTCGGCCGGCCGCGATTGCTCGCCGAAGTGCCGGACCCGTCCTTCCTGGCTTTGGCCGACGACGGCGTCTATGCGGTGTTGGAGCGTGGAGCGGGCCAGGTGGTGATCTTCGAGCGCGATGCCCATGACGGCTCTTTGGCGCTGGTGGCGGAGTCCCCGGAGATCGGGGCGGACCCCTGCCATCTTGCCCTGCTGTGCGGAGGCCGGATCATTGCGGCCAATTACACTTCCGGCTCAGTGGTACTGCTGCGCAGCGCCCGGGGGCTGGAGCCGCAATGCACACTGCAACTGACCGGCTCCGGGCCGATCGCCGAGCGGCAGGAAGCCTCGCATGCGCACCAAGCCGTGCCGACCCCGTACGGCACGGTCCTGGTTTCCGACCTCGGTTCGGATTCGGTGCGCGAGCTGCGCCCGGGCGACGAGGCCCTGCCGGAGGAAGCGCTGATCCGACTGCCGCCGGGCACCGGCCCGCGGCATCTGGTCCTGCGCCGCGGCGACTCGGCGGATCAGCTGTTGGTGGTCGGCGAGCTGGACGGCGCGCTGCATGTTTTCAGCCGGGCCCGTCGTGAGGCCGCAGGCGGTTGGCAGTATGCGGGCCGGACACCGTTGGCCACCCGGGAAAGCGTCGGGAAAAGCTATCCGGCGCATATCGAACTTTCCGCAGCTGCGGATCTGGCGTATGTGAGCGTGCGTGGCCAAGACCAGATCAGTGTCTTCCGGTTGGCTGATCCGGCGGGCGGGAACTTGCCGGAATTGATCCAGGAGACACCGACCGGTGGCGCCTGGCCGCGGCACTTCGCCCTCGGCAGCGGAGTGCTTTACGCGGCGAACCAGAAATCGGACAGCATCACGGTGTTCGCGGTGCTGCCGGACGGCATGCTGGGCGGAAAACAGCAGGAAATCGGCATCGGCACCCCGGTGTGTCTGCAGATCGGCTGACGTCGGTCCGCGTCCGGCGGGACAAACCCGGGGCTCCGGCGCCGGACTTCAGGCTTGACCGGATCGCCCGGTAGGCTTCAGACGTGTATATCTGAAATATACGAATAACGCCTCACGCGTTCTGCATCCAGCCGTCCGCCTAGCCCAGGAGTGACCACTATGGCCGCCAACAAATCCGCCCTCGATCCGATCATCTCGCTGGCCAAGCGCCGCGGGTTCGTCTTCCAGGCCGGGGAGATCTACGGCGGGTCCAGGTCGGCTTGGGATTACGGGCCCTTGGGCGTGGAGCTGAAGGAGAACATCAAGAAGCAGTGGTGGCAGACCTTCGTCCGCGGACGCGGCGATATGGTCGGCCTGGATTCTTCGGTGATCCTGCCCACCCCGACCTGGGTCGCCTCCGGGCACGTGGAGACTTTCACCGACCCGTTGGTCGAGTCCCTGCACACGCACAAGCGTTACCGCGCCGACCACTTGATCGAGGCGTACACCGCCAAGCACGGGCACCCGCCGGAAAACGGCCTGGCCGACATCAAGGACCCGGACACCGGCCAGCCCGGCAATTGGACCGAGCCGCAACTCTTCTCCGGTCTGATGAAGACCTACTTGGGCCCGGTGGACAACCAGGAGGGCTTGCACTACTTGCGTCCGGAGACTGCGCAGGGCATCTTCACCAACTTCAACAACGTGCTGACCACCTCGCGGAAGAAGCCGCCGTTCGGCATCGGACAGATGGGCAAGGCGTTCCGCAATGAGATCACGCCCGGAAACTTCATTTTCCGCACCCGCGAGTTCGAACAGATGGAGATCGAGTTCTTCACCGCCCCGGCCGAGGCCGATGAGTGGTTCAAGCATTGGGTGGAGGCCTGCTGGGATTGGTTCGTGGACCTGGGCATCAACCCGGACCACATGCGCAAATTCGACGTGCCTGCCGAAGACCGGGCGCACTATTCGGCCGGAACCATCGACGTGGAGTACAAGTTCGGTTTCCAAGGCTCCGAATGGGGTGAGCTGATGGGCATCGCGAACCGCACCGACTTCGATCTGACCAACCATTCGAAGGCCTCCGGGACTGAATTGAGCTATTTCAACCAGGCCACGAATGAACGGTTCACGCCCTACGTGATCGAGCCGTCCTTCGGCTTGACCCGGTCCATGATGGCGTTCCTGATCGATGCGTACACCGAAGACGAGGCCCCGAACACCAAGGGCGGAGTGGACAAGCGCACGGTGCTCAAACTCGATCCGCGGCTGGCCCCGATCAAGGCCGCCGTGCTCCCGCTCTCCCGCAACGAAGACCTCTCGCCGAAAGCGAAGGACTTGGCCGCGGAACTGCGCAAGTACTGGAACATCGAGTTCGACGACGCCGGCGCGATCGGCCGCCGTTACCGCCGGCAAGACGAGGTGGGCACCCCGTTCTGCATCACGGTGGACTTCGACACCCTGGAAGACCAGGCAGTGACCATTCGGGAGCGCGATTCGATGAGCCAGGAGCGGGTTGCTCTGGACCAGGTGCGCAGCTACCTCGCGACCCGGCTGCTGGGGGCATAATGGCCTTGAAATACCGGCCCTGGCGGGAGGGCGACGAGGCGGAACTGCTGCAGATCTGGGGTGATCCGGAAGGCCAGCAGAACGGTTGGTACCGGCAGACCCTGGGGCCGAACAACGACGGCGGCAACGGAGCACGCTGGAAGCGCTGCATCGTGGCCACCGACCAGGGAATCCCGGTCGCCGCCGGCATGGTGATGGAGCAGGAACTGCATGGCAGCCGGCTTTCGGCATACCTCGAGGTAGCCCGGGACCACCGGCGGCAAGGGGTCGGCGCAACGCTGTTGACGATGCTCCGGCACGAGGCCGGGCAAGCCCCGAGCGGGGTGCGCGAACTGACCGGGAAAGTCGACGCAGGCACCTCCGGAGCGGGCTTCGCCCAGGCCGTCGGTGCCGCAACGGTGCAGACCTCGCGCTTGATCCAGATCGATCCCGGCGTCTTGTCCTTGCCCCGATTCCAAAAAACCGATGACCAGGCAGACGAAGAGGCCGGTTCCGACGTGGTGCAGGATCTGGCGACCGGCTCGGTGGAGCTGACCGACGTCGTCGGGCGCTGGTACCAAGCGGTGCACCAAGACTGGAGCCCCACCGGGCAGCTCAGCCCGGGCACGGTGCAATCCTATTTCCTGGCCGACGCCACCGGGGCGCAAGGCGCGATCGTTTTGCGGGCCGAGCCGGAAAGCGCGTTCGGCGGAGCGGCGAAGCCGAGCAAACGGGGCCGGATCCGGGCCTTCGCGGTGAGCTATGGCCAGCACGCCCTGACCGACACCCCGGATGATCCGGCCGCCGACGTGTTCGTCGGCTGGGAGCCCCAGCTGGCTGCCGATGACGCAGCGGCGGCAGTGCGCGACCTGGTTTCGCTGCTCGCGTACCAGCACCCGGTGGTGCTCGAGGTGGACAGCTCGATGCTGCCGTTGACCGACCTGGTCGAGCCGCTGCTGGTTGCCGGAAAAGCCCGCGGAGTCGGCGACGAAACCCGCATCGTGGTGCTCTGAACCCAGGTTTCCCGGGAGTTTGCCGGGAACCTGGTGCAGACACGCGATCGCCTCTTGACGCGGCCCGGCTGCTTCGGGCAGATTTGTGCTGCTCGTGGTTGGGGGTCAACCCAGGAAAGGCACATCCGTGCATCAAGAAACCGGTCGCCCGGATCAGAAAAACCCGATCATTTCCCGGCGTAGCGCGGTCCGTGGTGCAGCGGCGATTCTCGCTGCTGCCGGATTCGGTGTGGTTGCCGCCGCACCGGCACTCGCCGCCACTTCGCAGAACGGCTGGCCGGCGGCCAAGGATACTCCGCTGCAAAAGCTGACCGTCGGCGCCGCGAGCTTCGCGCCGGGCGTACGCAAGGGCGATGTGCATACGATTCTGGGCTATGTGGCCAGGCGGTTCAACAGCGAAGTCGAAAAACTCGTGAAGGACACCTGTTGGGGCTTCGCCTACCGCGACATCAGCGGCAGCACTGACCTCTCCAACCACGCCAGCGGCACCGCGATCGATTGCAACGCGCCACAGCACCCGCTGGGCAAAGCCGGGACCTTCAGCGCCGCGCAGGTCAAAGCGATCCACAAGATCATCGCGGACTGCAACGGCGTGGTCCGTTGGGGCGGCGATTACAACGGCCGCAAGGACGAAATGCACTTCGAAATCAATGTGCCGCCGGGCAATGCCAAAATCGCCGCCCTGGTCAAGAAGATCAACGGCTGAGCGCGCTGCTCCGACGCGGTGTTGCACGACGACTGAAGTCAGGCCCCGGGCCTGGTCCAGGCCCGGCGCTCAGCCGTCTAGCTGCGAGTCAGCTTCTGCGTCCGCGGGCCACATCGTGGGCGTCGGCTTCGGCTTGTTCCTGGACCGTCATGGCACCGCCACCGGCCGCGGCGGGCATCCACCAGGCACCGGGCTCGGGCGTCTGCGGATAATCGGCGATCGCCGCATCGATTCCGGATTGCAGCCGGGCGCGCAGCTTCTCGGTTTCCGCTACCGGGTCGGCATCGATCGCCGGATTGATCGGTTCGCCGATCCGGACCCGGATCGGCATCCGCCAGGATTTGAAGGGCTTGAAGCCGTGGCCGCGGGTCATCAGCCGGTGCGCACCCCACACCGAGATCGGGATGATCGGGACGCCGGCTTCCGCGGCCATCCGGACTGCCCCGGTTTTGCATTCGCGCACCGTGAAGGAACGGCTCACCCCGGCTTCCGGCAGGATCGCGATGTACTCGCCTTCTTTGAGCTTCGCCACGGCTTGCAGATAAGCATCACGACCGGCTTTTTTGTCCACCACGACATGGCCGGCGGCGGAAATCGCCGGGCCGGCGAGCCAATGGTCGGCCGCGCCCTTGTGGATCAGGTAGCGCATCTGCACTTTGGCATGCCGCCACATGACCAAGGAGGCCACCGCGAAATCCAGGTAGCCGAAGTGCGTGATCGCAATGACCGCGCCGCGTCCGGGAATCGGCTTGCGGGCCTTGCCTTCGATCGGATCCGGGGTGGGCAGGTTCTCCAGCCCTTGCACTTGGACGTCAATCTGGAACAGCCAGCGCAAAAAGAGTCCGGTTCCGACGATGCTGCGGTAGAAGGTGTTGTTCGGGGCTGGGCGCCAAGGCATTAGAGCTCCTTAGTGGACGGTCGCGGCGGCAGCGGGAAGAATCCGCTGGTGGTCTCCAAATATTCACGGTAGCCGGGCCGGCCGGACATCCGGGCTTCGGTCAACGGCTTTCCGGTTTTGCCGGCCAGGGCCCAGATCATCAGAACCGGGGAGAGGATGGTCAACACTCCGGGCCATGAGTCGGCGACGACCAGGAACAGGCCGACCCACACGGCGGCGTCGCCGAAGTAGTTCGGGTGCCGGGTGTAGCGCCACAGCCCGGTGTTGAGCACGGTCCCGCGATTGCCCGGATCGGCTTTGAATGCGGCGAGTTGCGCGTCGCCGACCGATTCGAAGCCCAGCCCGATCAACCAGACTGCGACCCCGAGCCAGGCCAACCAGCCCAGTGTTCCGGTGCTGAACATGCCGACCTGGATGGTGAGCGAAACGAAGAACAGCACCGCACCCTGGGGCAGGTAGACCCGGGTCAGCGCGTAGCGGTTTTTCGATCCCGGGGCTTTGGAGAGCAGTGCCTCGTAGCGCGGGTCCTCTTTGCCGTCCCGGGCGCGCCAGCCGATGAACCCGGCCAATCTGAGCCCCCAGACGCCGACCAGGAGGAGCAGCAGCAGCCGGCGTCCGGCGTCGGCCCCGGCAGCCGAGGAAGCCGCGAAGCTGACCGCCGCGACGACGACGAAACCCATCGCCCAGGCGACATCGATGACGCTGTGCCGTTTCTGCACCAGGGCGATCCCAAAAGTCACGCCGAGCACTGCGGCCACGCCGAGCGCGCTCCACAGCAGATTGAGTGCGAAAGCCCCACCGGGGAACTCCGCTGCGACGTCGAACATGTTCCAGTCTCCTTAGAGCTCGGTGAGCAGCCGTTGCGGCAATTGGTAGAGGCGATCGGCCAGCCGGGTGGTCCGGGCCTTGAGCGGAAGCTGGAACTCGCTGCCGAATTGCCGCAGCACGAAGGCCGCGGTCAGCTGGTGCCAGATCGCGACTTTGTCGAACATGAAATGCCCGGCGCCGCGCAGCCGCACGTAGAAGACCTCTTGGGCCAGCCCCACCGCGCGTTCGGCGAAGTGCTGCGAGGAAGGCGCGCTGGTCCACTTGTCCTTGTCGCCGTGGATGATCAACACCTTGCGGTCCCGCACCGGTTCGGTGGGCGAATCCGCATCGGTCCAAGGTGCCAGCGAAACGATCGCTTTCACCAACGGGTCGTCGGCGACCGCGATCGCGACTGAGCCGCCCATCGAGTGCCCGACCAGGTAGACCGGAACGCTCGAGTGTTCTTCGCGAATCTTCTCCAGCGCCCAACGGGCGTCCTGCACCGGCGAGCGTTCCGCCCCGTTCCAGCCGCGGACCCGATTCCGCAACGACCAGACCGAAAGGCCGTAGCGGGATCCCTCCCGGTGCAGGAGCTTGGCGAACGGGATCATTCTGGACGGGCTCAGATGCCGGGCCCGGACCGGCTCATAGGAATTGGCCCGGCCGCCGTGCAGCACCAGGACCACCGCCTTCGTCACGCCGTGCGCCGGCCGGATGGTCAGCACCGGCGCATGGGCCAGAGTTCCCTTCGGGGCCTCATCGGCTTCATCGATCCTGCGTCTGAACACGTTCCCCTCTTCCAGAATCCAAACATTCCCTGTGTTGTCCCGGAGGCCCAGACTATCGGTTTCAACTGTGAGTCCGCTGGCCTCCGCCACCTGAGATCGGTTCTCACGTAGGCTTCCAACCGGAGGTGGTGCGGATATGGGTCACGGGCACTCGCACACGGCTATCAGCGGTTCGGAGCCGGAAACCGGCCGGATGGGTCAGTCAGGGCAACGCCAGGACATGGTGCGGCAACGTGCTGCCCGGCGGCGTGCCGGAATCCTGCTCAGCGCGGTGCTGGTGCCGATCGGCGTGGTCGCGGTGCTGCTCATGGTGCTGCTCTGGCCCAGTGGCAAGACCGCCGATATCTCGCTCGGCAGCCCCTATGCCGCGGCACCGGGTGCCAGCATCGACACCGGGAAGGTGCAGCGCACCGCGCAGGAAGATTGCCCGGGTTCGGCGGTCGGCAGCAAAGACTGCCTGATCGCGTACAGCCAACCGGACGCCGGCGGCGACGTGGTGCCCGTGATGATCAGTCCGGAGATCGCGAAGTCGCCGGGCGTGCACCAAGGGGACACCATCAAGTACGTCAACCTCTCGAAATTGGGCCCCAACCCGAATGGGCCGGCGTACGTCTTCATGGATTTCGTCCGCAGTGCGCCGATGCTGTTGTTGGCCCTGGTCTACGCGGTGGTGGTGATCGCGGTGGCCCGTTGGCGCGGCTTGCGGGCGCTCCTGGGCCTGGTGGGGGCTTACCTGGTCATGGCGTTCTTCATCCTGCCCGGGTTGGTCGAGGGGAAGCCACCGCTGCTCTTGGCCCTGGTCGGCTCCGCAGTGATCATGTTCGGCGTGCTTTACTTCGCGCACGGGGTCTCCGCCCGGACCTCGACGGCGTTGATCGGGACGTTGTTCGGGCTCGGCATGACCGCGGGCATTGCGGCTTGGGCGACGCACGCCACGTATCTGACCGGCTTGGCCGACCACAACACCTATCAGTTGCAATCCGTGGCCGGGAACCTCTCGATTTCCGGGATGATCATGTGCGGCCTGATCATTTCCGGTCTCGGTGTGCTCAACGACGTCACGATCACGCAATCCTCCGCGGTCTGGGAACTCTACGAGTTGGCGCCGCAGAGTTCCGCCCGGAATCTCTTCGCTTCCGCGATGCGAATCGGCCGGGACCACATCGCTTCGACGGTTTACACGATTGCCTTCGCCTATGCCGGCAGTGCGCTGCCGATCCTGATCATGGTGATGCTCTACCGGCTGCCGGTTTTCGATGCGCTCAGCAGTGCCGAACTCGCCGAGGAAATCGTGCGCACCCTGGTCGGCTCGGTTGGCCTGGTGCTGGCGATTCCGGTGACCACCGCAGTGGCCGTGCTCGTGGTGAAGGCGACCGGGCGCAAACGCCTGGCACCGGCAGACGCTCCGGTCCCGTTGGCGTCGTGACCTCTGCGGCGGCCGGGTCGGCCGAGGCCGCCGGATGCAAGACCGCGGGGTGCAAGGCCGCCGGGCCCAAGACCGCGAAGTCCAGTGCCGTCTGGGTCAGTGCAACTTGATCACGGCGTCCAACAACGGCGCATCGAGGGGCCGGTCCGCGTAGATGCAGTGTTCCAGTCCTTGCAACCAGGGATTTTCGAGGACCGCTCCGGCGTCGAATTCGCCACGCCACTGCAGGCTCAGGCCGACTTTCGTCAAAACCGCTGACGAGGCCGGATTGTTGTCCATGACCCTGCCCAGCACCGGGTGGTCGGGCTGCGAGCGAGCAGCGAAGCCGAGCGCCGCGATCGCGATTTCGGTAGCGAAGCCCCGGCCCCAGCTGGCCGGGTCCAGGCGGTAACCCAGATTCCAGGTGCCGGCCACCGCGCCCGTGTCCAGAGGCGTGACTCCACCGGTCCCGATCAGCCTGCCGGCGGCCAAGCCTGCCGTTCCCGCTGTCCCGGCCAGTGGCGCTGCCAGCCTGATCGCCCAGTAGCCGGCCTGGTGGTCCTGCCATTTTCGTTCCGTGGTTTCGATCATGGCCCGGGTGGTGTCGGGTGATTCGTGCCGGCCCTGCGGCAGATGCGCCCAGGTCCGGGGATCCGAGTAGATGGCGTAGACCTCGTCGAGGTCGTCCAGGGTCAGCGGGCTCAGCTGCAGGCGTTCGGTCAACACAGCATCCAGTATGCCCGGCGGCACGGACAGAATCACGGACCGAATACGGACGGAATCCGGTATCGGAGCTCCGATGACAAATGTCATCCGGAGCCGGTGACAACAGTGTGCGGCCCGCAGCCCGGAAGCGGCGCACCATGGATGCAGACGCACCACCGGGGCGCGCCGGATCCCTCAGGAGAAGCTACCGAAATGTCAGGCCAAAGCGTACTCAACCTCGTGATCGCGGCAGCCGTCCTGCTGTGGGTGCTGTACCGCCAATTGCAGCCCCGCCCGGTGAAAGAGGACCGGCCTTACCGTTTGATGTTCGTCCTCGCGGTGCTGGGCACCGTGCAGATCGTCCAACTCGCCGGGCAAACCGAAATCTCCGCCGCCGGCTACGCCGCTTTGCTGATCGGGCTGCTCAGCGGCGCCGGCTTCGGCTGGCTCCGCGGCCGGCTCGTGCACTTCTGGCGCGGTCCGGACGGGACGCTGATGCGGCAGGGCAATTGGCTCACGCTGGTGCTCTGGGTCGTCGGAATCGCGGTGCACCTGGGACTCGACTGGGCCGGCGTGCACCTTTCGCCGGAAGGCCACAGCAGCGGGGCCGAGGCGCTCGGCCTTTCCGGAATCATGCTCTACCTGGCGGTGGCCTTGGCCGCCCAGCGTTTCGCCACGCTGGCCCGGACGCCCGCAGAACGGCAACCGAATACCTTGAAAACCCTCTGATGAAGGACATCCGATGAGCGAACAACTCACCACGGCCGCCCCGCGCGGCAATACCGCAACCGCGCTCTATGCCGTGGACGCGCAGCAGTTGCAGAAGTCTTTCGGCAAAGTGCACGCGGTCAACGGAATCGATTTGCAGATCAAACCCGGTGAGGTGGTGGCCTTCCTGGGCCCGAACGGCGCCGGCAAAACCACGACCATCGACATGCTGCTCGGTTTGAGCAAACCGGACCGCGGTTCGGTGCGCGTCTACGGCAAGAGCCCTCGGCAGGCGATCGCGCACGGCCAGGTGTCTGCGGTGATGCAAACCGGAGGACTGCTCAAAGACCTGACGGTCCGCGAGACCGTGGCCTTGACCGCTTCCTTGTTCGCCGAATCCAGGCCGGTGGACGAATGCCTGGAACGCGCCGGGATCAAGGACATCGGCGACCGGATCGTGAGCAAGTGCTCCGGCGGCCAGCAGCAGCGGCTCCGGTTCGCCATGGCTTTGGTCTCCGACCCTGGGCTGCTGATACTGGACGAACCGACCACCGGCATGGACGTGGAAGGGCGCCGGGACTTCTGGAACGCGATCCACGCCGATGCCAAGCGCGGCCGTACCGTGATTTTCGCAACGCACTACCTCGATGAGGCGGACGCCTATGCGGACCGGATCATCCTGGTCCGCAAGGGTCGGATCGTCGCGGACGGCTCGAGTGCGGAGATCAAATCGCTCGCCTCCGGCCGGACCGTGCGGGCGAGCGTGAGCGGGCTGGACCAGGGCGCGGTCGCGGCGCTGCCCGGCGTGGACAGCGTCGAGCTGCGGGCCGGAATCGTCAGCGTGCACAGCAAAGACTCCGACGCCGTGGCCCGCTACCTGCTGAACCACACCGATGCGAAAAACCTGGAAGTCACCTCGCACAATCTCGAAGACGCCTTCTTGGCGCTCACTTCCGACGACTAATCCACCCGCCAGCCAGAACCGAGGACCTGAGATGTCTACCGCAATCCCCACCAGCATTTCGCTGGAACGAAAAGTCCCGCCGTTCGGCGGTTTCAACCTGACGCTGCTCGGCATCGAGATGAAGCGCCGGTTGCGCAACCGGCGGAACGTGATGTTCGCCTTGGTCCTGCCGGTGGCGATGTTCCTGATCATCGGGCTGCCGCAGAAGGACACCCCGGTCAACCCGGCTCACCCGGTGAGCGCCGGGGGTGTTTCGGTCGCCGCCTACATCATGATTTCGATGGCGGTCTACGGCTGCATGATCACCTCAACCTCGGCGGGCAGCGCCGTGGCGATCGAGCGCTCGATGGGCTGGAGCCGGCAGCTGCGACTCACTCCGCTGACCCCGGCAGCCAATATTTCGGTCAAGGTGGTCGGCGGTTTGCTGCTCGGCCTGATCGCGATCCTGGCCGTCGACGTTGCGGGCTTCGCCATCGGGGTCCGGATGGAGCCGCAGATCTGGATCCTTTCCGGTCTGGGCGGGCTGCTCGGTTCACTGGTCTTCACCGCTTTGGGCCTGTTGGTCGGCTACCTGATCCCGAGCGAGAACGTGATGCAGATCATGGGCCCGGTGATCGCCTTCCTGGCCTTCTTCGGCGGCCTGTTCGCACCGTTGAGCTCGCTCGGCGGAGTTTTCCAGACCATCGGGGTCTGGACCCCCACCTACGGCATCGGCGAAATCGCCCGGGCGCCGTTGACCGGGGACGCCTTCAATTGGCTTGCACTGCTCAATGTCGCAATCTGGCTGCTGATCTTCGCCGCGGGGGCCGGACTGGCTTTCCGGCGGGACACCAAGCGGGTCTGAGCGACGTAAGGTAGGCCCATGCCAGGTGTTCATTACAGCCGATCCGCTGAGGAAGTTGACCAAGACGTCGAGCGGATGACCAGCCGGCTGAGCTGGTTGGCCCAGGACGTCCAGCAGGCGCTCAACTTCCGGGAGCTGTTGACCTCCACCGGCGCCCGTCGTTGGTACACCGGCGCCGGCATCGCGGTCCTGGTCTTCGGCTTCAACAGCTGGCCGACGCTGTTCGACTCCGGCAAGCCGTTGGGCCTGGCGATCAGCTATGCCGTGATCTCGGTGCTGGCCCTGTGCCTCTTCATCGTGATCCCGCCACTGAGTTGGGCGCGCAGCGAGCCCTTCAAAATCGCGATTTGGAGCGTGTTGGCGGCCTTCGGCGTAGCCATGTTTTTGATCGTCGGGCCATCCGGCGGTTGGTTCGCCACCTTTTTGACCGTGTGCGCCGGCATGCAGCAGCATCGGCGCAAGACCGCGCTGATCATCGTGGGTTCGGTTTCGGCGGCGTTGCTGGTCGCGGAACTGGTGCTGGGCCAGACGCTGGAGAACTCGATTGCGATGGCCGCCGTCTCCGGGTCCATCGGCTTGATGATGATCGCCTTCGGCCGGCAGATCGAAGCCCTGCGGGTACTCCGGGAAACCCAGCAGCGCCTGGCGGAGGTCGCGGTCAAGGAAGAACGCAGCCGGGTGGCCCGGGACATGCACGACATCCTGGGCCATTCGCTCACCGTGATCGCGGTCAAGGCGGAATTGGCCGGCCGGCTCCTGGAGGTGTCCCCGGAGCGGGCGGCTGCGGAAATCCACGACGTCGAAGAGCTGGCCCGCGGTGCGCTGGTCGATGTCCGGGCCACGGTGCGCGGCTACCGCGGGGTGAATGTGCTGACCGAATTGGCCAATGCCCGGAGCGCGTTGACCGCCGCCGGAATGGATGCCGAACTGCCCGGAGCCGCGGACGAGGTCCCGGCCAAATACCGGGAACTTTTCGGCTGGGTACTGCGCGAAGGGGTGACCAATATCGTGCGGCATTCCCAGGCGGGCAAAGTGCTGGTGACCATGAGCGCCGGATTCATCCAAATCGACGACGACGGCGCGGGCCCGTCCGCCCCGGGACTCCCGGAGACCGGCAACGGCTTGGCCGGATTGCGCGAACGGGTGGCGGCGCAGAACGCCGCCCTGACCATTGGGCGCTCGGCCATGGGCGGCTTCCGTCTGCGAGTGGAACTCTGAGCGCATGAGGATAGGTTGAAACCATGATCCGGCTCTTGATCGCAGACGACCAGGCCCTGGTCCGGGGCGCGCTCGCCGCGCTGCTCGGCCTCGAATCGGACATCGAGGTGGTGGCCGAAGTGGGCCGCGGCGACGAAGTGGTGGCCGCGGCGTCGGCCGCGGCCGCGGAGGTGGCGCTGCTCGACGTCGAAATGCCGGGGCTGGACGGGATCGCCGCGGCCGCCGCACTGCACGCTGCGATGCCGGATTGCCGGGTGCTGATGGTGACCACCTTCGGCCGGCCGGGCTACCTCCGCCGGGCGATGCAGGCCGGCGCCAATGGATTCGTGGTCAAGGACACTCCGGCGAAGCAGCTGGCGGACGCGGTGCGCAAAGTCCACGCCGGGCTCCGGGTAGTGGACCCCACATTGGCTGCCGAGACGTTGACCAGCGGTGAGAGTCCGCTGACCGAACGGGAAACCGAGGTGCTGCGCGCGGCGGCCGGGGGCGGCACGGTCGCGGACATCGCGAAGGCGACGTTTTTGTCCGAAGGCACAGTCCGCAACTATCTTTCCAGTGCGATGGGGAAGACCGGGGCCCGGACCCGCGGCGAAGCGGCGCACACCGCGGAAGCCAACGGTTGGCTGCTCTGAAAGGTCGCGAACCGCGGCGAATTGCGGTTATCACTTAATGGTGATTACTTATCTTTCTGGGAATTCCGAGAATTAAATGAATTCCGGCAAAAGTCGCACACATTCCGGGTAATCTGTTTTTGGAATGTTTTGTGGCGCAGTTCACAGGGTCGATGGCCGGTGGGCTGCTGAGGCGGAAGGTTGCGGCGTGGTTGATTCGGCATGGAAGAAATGGGGCAGGAGAGTCGCGGCCACGGTTGCGGCGCTGTCGCTCGGCGCATCGGCGGCAGTGGTGGTGTCCGCTTCGGCGGATGCTGCGGCAGCACCGGCGGCGGTGGTCGGCAATTGGACGGACAATTTCGACGGCGGCGCGGGTGCGCGGCCCAATTCGCAGTTCTGGAACTTGGAAACCGGCGGTTCCGGCTGGGGAAACAACGAGCGGCAATATTACACCAATAGCGCGGACAATTCGAAGCTGGACGGGAATGGGAATTTGGTCATTACCGCCCGACGGGACAATGCCGGCGGACTGAATTGTTTTTACGGCCCTTGCGAAGTGACGTCGGCCCGGCTCAATTCCGCCGGCAAGATCTCCGCGAAATACGGTCGGGTGGAGGCCCGGATCAAGGTCCCGGGGCAAAAGGGCGTCTGGCCGGCCTTCTGGATGCTGGGCGAGGACATCGGATCGGCCGGCTGGCCGGCCTCCGGCGAAGTCGACATCATGGAGAACGTCGGGAACAACCCCAGCCAGCTGCTGGGCACGGTGCACGGCCCGGGATACAGCGGAGGCGACGGCATTGGCGGCCAGATCAACAACGGCGCCCCGCTCGGCGACGCGTTCCACAATTACCGGGTGGACTGGGGGCCGGACCGGATCACCTGGTTCCTCGACGACAAGCCGTACCTGAGCGTCGGCAGAGAAGACCTCGGCGGCAAGCAATGGGTCTTCGACAAGCCGTTCTTCCTGATCCTGAACCTGGCCATCGGCGGCACCCTGGGCGGCTCGGTGGATCTGAATTCGATGCCGGCGCAAATGCTGGTCGACTACGTCAAGGTCACCGACCTCGGCGGGGTCAACCCGGTGAAATCGAATCCGCCGACGCACGGCGGTTCCGGTGGCGACCCGTGGGCCGGTTTGAACGTCGAATCTCCGGCAGTCTGGTTAAAGAGCGTTGCCGACGGCCAGGCCGTGGACGTGGACAGCAATGCGGCCAAACCCGAAGGTGCCCGGGTGAATGCCTGGGATTACAGCGCCGGCAACAATCAGCGCTGGCAGATGTATCGCAAGGGGTCGGAGAACCGCTTCGTCTTCCGGAGCATCGGCTCGACCCTGGTCCTGGACAAGGCGATTTCCGGCAACGAGATGCAGCAGTGGGGCTACGGCGGCGGCGCGAATCAGCAGTGGGTCTTCGCCGATGCGCCAGGTGGCAGCCAAGGGCAGATCCAGATCAAGAGCGGCCAGGACAATTCCTGTCTGACCAACAAGGGCCGCGGGCAGCAGATGCGCACCGAGTCCTGCCGCACTGGCGACCGCAACCAAATGTGGACCATCAACGACGCCCGATAGCCCGGCGTCGGCCTTCCGCTCCCGGGTTGCGGCCGGGAGCGGAAGCCGCGGTTGCGCGAAACCGTTGCGACCGGCCCATTGCGGCCGGCCCGGTGCGGATTTTGACCGGTTTGAGAGAATAGCTCTGTGACTGTTGTAGATCTTCCCGCACCCACGGACCGGCTCGAGCTGCCTCCGTTGCGCCTCGGCAATATCACCGTGGACACCCCGGTGGTGCTCGCCCCGATGGCCGGTATCACCAATACCGCATTCCGCCGGCTGTGCCGGGAATACGGCGGCGGACTGTATGTGGCCGAGATGGTCACCTCGCGTGCCCTGGTGGAACGGACGCCGGAGAGTTTGCGGATCATTTCGCACGACGCGGATGAGAAGGTCCGTTCCGTGCAGCTTTACGGGGTGGATCCGGTCACTGTGGGGCAGGCCGTGCGGATGCTGGTCGAGGAAAATTACGCGGACCACATCGATCTCAACTTCGGCTGCCCGGTGGCCAAGGTGACCCGGCGCGGCGGGGGAGCGGCGCTGCCCTGGAAGACCGAGCTCTTCGCCTCGATCGTGCGCACCGCAGTCCGCGAAGCGTCGAAGGGCGATATCCCGCTCACGATCAAAATGCGCAAGGGCATCGACGAGGACCATCTGACCTATCTGGAGGCCGGGAAAATCGCCCGGGATTCCGGCGTCGCCGCGGTCGCGCTGCACGGGCGCACCGCCTCGCAGTTCTACTCCGGCGTGGCCGATTGGTCTGCGATCGCCCGGTTGCGCGAAGCGTTGCCGGATGTCCCGGTGCTGGGCAACGGGGATATCTGGAGCGCCGAAGATGCGATCCGGATGGTGCGGGAGACCGGCGTCGACGGCGTGGTGATCGGCCGCGGCTGCCAGGGCCGACCGTGGCTTTTCGGCGATTTGATGGCCGCGTTCGACGGCGATTCCCGGCGGTTCCGGCCCGGCTTGCAACAAGTCTCGGACACCGTTTACCGGCATGCGCAGCTGCTCATCGAAACTTTCGGCGAGGAGGGGAAGGCGCTGCGGGACATCCGCAAACACATGGCCTGGTACTTCAAAGGCTATGTGGTGGGCGGTGAACTGCGGGCCAAGCTCGCTGCCGTGCCGACCCTTGCGGTGCTGCGCGAACTGCTGGACCAACTCGATATGGAATCGCCTTATCCCGGGGTCGATGCCGAAGGGCCGCGTGGCCGGGCCGGCACCCCCAAGCGGACTGCACTGCCGAACAACTGGCTGGCGGACCGCGATCTGGACGCCGAGCAGCAGGCCAATATCGCGGCGGCGGAATTGGATGTCTCCGGTGGCTGAAATCGTGGCGGAGACTTCGCAGACCACCGGCTATTCGGCCCCGGACGCCGAACGGTTCGTCCAGGAACCGGCCAAGAAAAGCTACCGCAGCCCGTTCGAGCGGGACCGCGCCCGGGTGCTGCATTCGTCGGCGCTGCGCCGGCTCGGCGCCAAGACCCAGGTGGTGGCTCCGGACACCGACGATTTCGTGCGCACCCGGCTCACCCACTCGCTGGAAGTCGCCCAAGTCGGCCGGGAACTGGGCCGGGTGCTCGGCTGCGATCCGGACGTCGTGGACACGGCCTGCTTGGCCCATGATCTGGGCCATCCGCCGTTCGGGCACAATGGCGAGTCCGCGCTGAACGACTTGGCGCACGCGATCGGCGGGTTCGAAGGGAACGCGCAGACCCTGCGGTTGTTGACCCGGTTGGAGCCCAAGGTGTTCACTGCCGAAGGATTGCCGGCCGGGCTGAACTTGAGCCGGGCGAGCCTGGACGCCGCCTGCAAGTACCCGTGGTCGGCGGCCGATGCTCCGGTGATCCATGGCCACCGGACCAGCAAATTCGGGGTCTATGCCGATGACGAGCCGATATTCAACTGGCTCCGCGAAGGCGCCCCGGCTGGGCACAGCTGCATCGAAGCCCAGGTGATGGACTTGGCCGACGACATCTCATATTCGGTCCACGATGTCGAAGACGCGATTGTGGCCGGCCACTTCCAACTGTCCTTCCTGGACCAGCCGGAGACCCGGAGCCGGGTGATCGGTTATACCCGGCAGTGGTACTTGCCGCACGCCGAGGAAGCGGAAATCGATGCGGCCCTGGCCCGCCTGGAAGCGACCGAGGTCTGGGTCCGCGACGCCGACGGTTCCCGGGCTTCGATGGCCGGATTGAAGAACATGACCAGCCAACTGATCGGCCGGTTTTGCCAAAGCGCGCTGGACACCACCCGGGCGATCTACGGACCGGACCCGCTGACCAGGTTCGCCGCCGACGTCGTGGTCCCGGCGGAGACCGTGCACGAGATCGCCGCGATGAAAGGCCTGGCCACCACGTTCGTGATGACCAGCGAAAACCGGCAGCCGATTTACCAACGGCAGCAGGAGGTCCTGCATGAGCTGGTCGCGGTGTTGGCGGCCGGTGGCGACCGGCATCTGGAGAAGATGTTCGCCGCGGACTGGCGCGAGGCGGCGGACGACGCCGGCCGGTTGCGCGCCGTGATCGACCAGGTGGCTTCGCTCACGGATGTCTCGGCATTGGCCTGGCACCAGCGGCTAACCGCGGGTTAGCCATTTTCCATCCGCGACATTTCCTGGTGCTGAAGTAACCCTTGTGACAGCTGAGTTGCCTGCCACCTCCGCTTGGCCGGCAAGTGTCGTCAAAGGAAAGTCGGCTGGGCGCTGATCCTGGGCTTGGCGCGGCTTGTCGTGCCCTTGGCATAAACTCGAGCTGTGGCCGGACTGATCAAACATGAAGATATCGAGGAACTCCGCGCCCGCACTGACATCAAAGAGGTCGTCGAGAGCTATGTGACGCTCAAAAGCGCCGGGATCGGTTCCTGGAAAGGACTGTGCCCGTTCCACGACGAACGCAGCCCTTCGTTCAACGTCCGGCCGCAAGCCGGGCGTTACCACTGCTTCGGCTGCGGCGAGGGCGGCGACGTGATTTCGTTCCTGCAGAAGGTGGACCACCTCTCCTTCACCGAAGCGGTGGAAAAGCTGGCGGCCCGGATCGGTTTCGAGCTGCATTACGAAGACGGCGGTTCCGGCCCGCGCCGCGAAGAAACCGGACGCCGGCAGCGGCTGCTCGATGCGCACAAGATCGCGGCGGAATTCTTCCGGGACCAGCTGCTCAGCCCCGCCGCCGCAGCAGCCCGGCAATTTCTCTCCGGCCGGGGCTTCGACCGGGCGGCAGCGGAACAGTTCGGCATCGGCTTCGCCCCGCAGGGCTGGGATGCCCTGCTCAAGCATCTGCGCGGCCGCGGATTCACCGATGAAGAACTCCGGTTGACCGGGATGTTCTCCACCGGGAATTCCGGGGACCGGTTGTTCGACCGATTCCGCGGCCGGTTGATCTGGCCGATCCGGGACATCGCCGGGGAGACCATCGGCTTCGGCGCCCGGAAGCTCTTCGACGACGATCAGGGTCCCAAGTACTTGAACACCCCGGAGACCATCCTGTACAAGAAGTCGCAGGTGCTCTATGGGATCGACCTGGCGAAGAAGGCGATCGCCAAGGACCGCCAGCTCGTGGTGGTGGAGGGCTACACCGATGTGATGGCCTGCCACCTTTCCGGGGTGGGCACTGCAGTCGCCACCTGCGGAACCGCTTTCGGCGAGGACCACATCAAGGTGGCCCGCAGGCTGCTCTCCGACGACGGCACCGGTGGTGAGGTGATTTTCACCTTCGACGGCGATGCGGCCGGGCAGAACGCCGCGTTGAAGGCCTTCAGCCTGGACCAGCGTTTCGTGGCGCAGACTTTCGTGGCGGTGGAGCCCAGCGGCAAGGACCCCAACGACCTCCGGCAGTCCGGTGGCTCCGAAGCGGTGCAGGCGCTGATCGGGTCCCGGCGTCCGCTCTTCGAATTCGCCATCCGCTCGACGCTCGCCAAATTCGATCTGAGCACCGTGGAGGGCCGGGTGCAGGGGCTCCGCGCTGCAGCACCGGTGGTCGCCGAGATCCGGGACGGCTCGACGCGGGTGGGCTACAGCCAGGAATTGGCGGGATGGCTGGGCATCGCGGACCCGAACGAAGTGCTCCGCGCCGTCAACAATGCCGCGAAGAGCCGTTCCCGTGCGGCCCAGCATGCCGACCCGGCCGGGAAGCCGGCCGAAGAAGCCGCCGGGACGGCGCCTGGCTTCAGCCGCCCCGATCCGCGAGACCCGGCCGCCCGGATGGAACGGCAGGGCCTCGAGGTGGTTTTGCAGCAGCCGGCTTTGCTGACCGCAGACGATTGGCTGCGCTTCGGCGGAATCCAGTTCGCGGTGCCGGCCTACCGCGCAGTGCACGAGGCGATCCGGGCTGCCGGGCAACCCGAGGCGGGGGACTGGCTCCAGGCAGTCACCGAGGAAGCTCCCGAGCCGCTGCGCCCCTTGGTGTCCGAGCTGGCGGTCACCCCGTTGCCCGCGGTGAATGAGGAAGGACTCAAGAATTATTGCCGCTCGATGCTGCGCAGCCTCTTCGAAATGCAACTGACTCGGACAAAAGCCGAGAAGATCGGCGCTTTGCAGCGGATGGATGCGGCTGCGGACCCGGCGGGGTACCAACAACTGCAACGGGAACTCATGGAGCTGGAGATGCAACGCCGGGCGTTGCGCGAAGAGTAGGGCGGCCGAGCACGCCCGCACAAATAGAGCTCGGAATTCGTCCCCGAACCGCCACATCCAACACTTCAGGCTCAGCTTTCACACGATCTGTTCTGGCGTGTTCCGAGCACCGCGGTTCTCGATTTCACAGAGCTGAAATCCTTTGTTAGAGTAGTACTCGCTTCATTCCTCCTTAGCTCAATTGGCAGAGCATTCGACTGTTAATCGAAGGGTTGCTGGTTCAAGTCCAGCAGGAGGAGCGAAATATCCCAAAAGGGCCTCTGATCAGCGGAAACGTTGTTCAGGGGCCCTTTTGCTTGGTGGCGTGGTGCTCAGACGAAGTCCATTTCCACTTGGAGGAAGCGTTCCGCTTCGGCGATCGCGGCGTGGAACGCCGCAGTTTCGGTGCCGGCCCGGCGTGGGTCCTTCGGCTGCCAACCGTGCACCGCAGAATGCACCCGGACTACCGTCCCGTCCGGCGGCGCATAGAAGATCCCGAAGCGTTGCAGCGGCCATTCTGCGGAGGTTTCCGGTGCCACCAGCAAGGCCGCATCCAAGGCCGGATTGTGCCATTGGGCAATCGGCCGGCGGCGGTCTTCGACGAAGAGCCCGGCGGCGAATGAAGCCGCCGAGCCCGCGCTGGATTGCCGGCAAAGCCGTTCCCACCACAAGGGTAGGAGCGCCTCGTCTTTGCGCATCCAAGTAGCCGGAATCGGCGGCGGTTCGGCGGCTGAGCCCACGCTTGCATTTTAGACTCCAGAACCCGCCCGGAACAGAACCCGCCGGATCAGGCCGGAAGCATCCGCGGCTGCCGGACCGGTTGCTCCGATGCCGTAGCGGCCGATGCGGGGGCGACCGGTGCGGGGGCGACGTCGGCGTGCTCCTTCGCCGCCTTGGCTTGCCGGCGCCGGCCGAAGACCGCCCACAGCGAAGTGCCCAGTAGTGGCAGGAAGAGCACCACAGCGACCCAGAGCACGGTCCGGGCGATGCCGCCGTGCTCCTGGTATTCGGCCAAAGCCCCGACCCAGCCGATCAGCATCAGCAGCAAGGCGAGCAGGCCGAGCCCGGCCAGGAGCAGCAGGGCCACGGTGCCGATGGTGCCCATCCCGGCGAGCTTGCTGAACATGCCGCCGGATTCGGCGGCGTTGACGGCGGTGCTGGAAGCCAAAATGATGCCCATGATCTGTCCTTCGGGGGAAGCTGGATTTCTTCTTGCTTCCACGATGCCGCAACGGCCATCTCCCGGGGATCGCCGTCCGGAATGATTGTTCCCGGCAATCGTTCAGACCACGGTATGAGCTCAGCGCGAGATCAACTGGCGCAGCATCTGGGTGCGCTGCCGGCCGGATAGCCCCGGCAAATAGGCTTCGGAGACCGCCAGCGCGATCGAGGGCAGCGCGAGCGAATCCTGGTAATACATGTACAGCGTCCGGTACGAAGGCTGGAACCGCGATTTGAAGGCGGCCAGGGAGCGGAATCCGTAAAACGGCTCCAGGGCTGCCGCCAAAGATGAGAGCAGACGTTCCATGCCGTCCTGCGGTTCCTCTCCGGCTTCCGGGTTCGCGGTCCCGGCGAGCGGGGACCCGGAGAGCGAAATGCTGTCCACCGAGTTCTGGAAGCGCTTCACGGCGCAGGCGATCATGAATTCCATCACCCCGTTGAACGAATCCGGGTGCCGGCGCATGAAGTCCAGGGTCCAGGAGACGATTTCGCCTTTGGCATAGACCGGCAGCCAACTGGTGACCGCCAGTACCGCTCCGGTTTCGTCGACGGCCAGGCAGCAGACCACCGATTCGTCTTTGAGTTCGTCCAGCCCGCCCAGAGTGAAGCCCAATTGCGGCAGCGCTTTTTCGGCCACCCATTCTTCGCTCAGTTGCGCGATCTGGGCGCGGAGTGCCGGGGAGAACGAGGAGAAGCTGCCCCAGTGGTCGGTGATCTCGAGTTTCCGGGCTTTGTTCAGCGCGGTTCTGACGTTTTGCCACTCTTTGCCCTTGAACGTCTGCGCGGTCACGTCCAGACGGGTTTCTTCGGCGACCTCCAAGGGATGGAACCCCAGCTCGGCCAAGGCGGTGCCCAACTCGGCGGGCGCGGAGTAGAAGCAAGGCACCAGACCGAGTTCGATGCAATGCGAAACGAAGCCGCGTGCGGCATCGCCGATCCAGCGCGGATCGCCGAAGGGCTCGGCGACGGTGAGCGCCACCCCGTGGTGCACCTGGTAGGCGACGCCGGCCTGACCGTCCGGGGTGAACCAGAAATGGTTGCCTTCCCAGAGCGCCATATGGGACAGCGAACCGCCGCCGCGCCGGATCAGCAACCCGGCCTGCCGCGCGTCGGCCGCTTGGTCCTTGCTCAAGCCGCCGAAGCGGCGGTAATCGCGCACCAGGAGGTAGAGGATCACCGCCCAGATCGCGGCGGCGCCGAAGTTGTAAAGCAGCGTCGAAACCAGCCCCTGCGGGAGGAAGATGTCGAACGGGAGCGGGAACGGGATCAGCAAATGCGGCAGCTGGGTGAGCAGGTCTTCGATACTGGAGTTGGCGAGATTGTCTTCGGCGAACCAGGCCAGCGCATAGACCACGAGCAATGAGGCGGCGAGCCCGAATGCGGTCCGGGCCAATGCCCGCCGGCCCGCAGCGCTGGACCGGACGCCGAACGCTGCCTTGGTGCTCCAAAGCACCGCCAGGATCAGTGCCGGAGCCAACAGGGTGGGCACGATGTAGGCGAACAGCACGCCGAGGTTTTCGCTGCTGAAATCGGTCAACGAAGAACCGTAGAAGATCAGCAGCATGAACACCGTGAAGGCGAGCACGTAGCTTTGCACGCCGAGGGTGATCCACCAGGAAAGCCGTCGTCCGCGCCGCAGCCCGTCCGCGCAGACCAGGAGCAGCAGCACCGGGATCAAGGTCAGCAGCACTGCGCCGGGGCTGGAAATGCCCACGGTGTCCTGCAAGGTGATGCAGGCCGGGTCGCTGCCGCAGATGTCGCTGAGCGTCTGTTTGTCCGGAATCGATTGCAGCATCAACTGATTGGCCAGGGAGAGCGGTCCGATCGCGAAGCCGGCACTGAGCTGGCTCAGCAGCGGGCCGACGGCGAAGACTGCCACCCCGGTGGAGACCAGCACCCGGGTCTCGCGCAGGCTCGAGTGACGGAGATGGTGGTCGGTCGAACGCCGCAGCAGCAGTGCTCCGAGGCCGATGCCGACGATGGTGCCGACCAAGGCGATGATGGTCTGCCCGGTGCCCAAGTACAGCGCGAACATGATGGTCACCGCGAGCAGCCAACTGCGCACCCGACGCCGCCACAACGAATCCATGGCCGCAGTGGACATGCCCAAGGCGCCGCACAATCCGCCGAAGCTGCCGATCTGCAGGTCGCCGGCGAGGTAACCGAACCATCCGATGTCGTTGTTGAGCCCCCATTCCAGCAGCAGACTGAGCAGGAAGGCGCTGAGCACGGCACTGACCACGAAGGCCAGCACGGTACGCCAGATTCCGGCGAAGCGGGTGGCCAGGCAGAGGCCGAGGAACAGCAGAACGGCCGCCACCAGGTATTCGACCAGGTTGCCCGCGAAGAAGCCCGAGGTCAGCAGCGCCCAGGGGCGGCTGTACGGCGTGCTGAAGTCCAGCCCGACCACTTCGAGCAGTTCGGACGACGGTCCGGAAACCAGAGCTCCGGTAAGCAGGCCGGTCAGCAGGAAAAGCAAGGTGACCGCGGCCGGCATGGACCACACCGCAGGACTCCGCCAGGCTCGCCGCCTCCGGTCGGGTTCGGCAATCACCGGCTCGGCTGGGCTGGTCACAGGGGCGGCACTTTCTTCGGCTGGACGACGAGCCAGAGCGTGAGGATGCCCAGGCCGATGCATGCTGCCATGATAGCGCCCATGGGGGTCGCGGTACTGGTTCCCCAGGCGCCGACCAGTGGAGAGATCACGCCGGCCAGGCCGAAAGTCGCGGCGCCCAGCAGGGACGCGGCGGTACCGGCTCTGGCGCCGTGGTTGGCCAAGGCGATCACCTGCACACAGGGGAAGATGAATCCGGTGGCCAAGATGTAGAACCAGAGCGGAATCAGGGTGCCGAAGAAGCCGAGGCCGATCCGGTCGAAGACCACGATCAGCACGGCCATGCTGAATTGCACTGCGGTGGCGACCGCGATCACCCATTGCGGGCCGACCCGGCGGACCACCCGGGCGCTGACCTGGACACCGATCACCACGGCAATCGAGTTCAGTGCGAAGAGCAGTCCGTACTGCTGCGGACTCAAGCCGTAGATCCCTTGGAAAACGAACGGCGATGCGGAGAGGTAACTGAACAGCCCGGCGAAGTTCAGCCCGCCCAGGAGCAGCATCCCGACGAAGATCCGGTCGGAGAACAGCACCCGGTAGCGGCTCAGCATGCTGGTCTGCGATTTGCGCAGCTCCGGGGGCAACGTCTCCACGATCAGGAAAACCGCCGCGACCAGTACCAATAGGCCGTAGCCGCTGAGCAACCAGAAGATTCCGGGCCAGGACATGAAGGAGAGCAGTTGGGAGCCGATCAGCGGCGCCACGATCGGGGCCATGCCATTCACCAGCGCCAACCGGGACATCATCCGCACCAAGGGGTAACCGGAAAACAGGTCCCGCACCATCGCCATGGCCACCACGCCGCCTCCGGCGGCGCCGATGCCCTGCAACACCCGGAAAACGCCCAGCATGGTCACATCGGTGGACAGCGCGGCGCCGATCGAGGCGAGCACATGGATCGCGGTGGCCACGATGAGCGGGAGCCGGCGGCCCAATTTGTCGCTCAGCGGCCCGACCACCAGCTGGCCGGCCGCGAAACCGATGGTTGTCGCGGCCAGGGTCAGTTGCACCGCCGCCGCACTGACTCGGAGATCCGCCTGCAGGATCGGGAATGCCGGAAGATACAAGTCGATGGTGAACGGCGCCAATGCAGTGAGCAGCCCCAAAACGACGATGTAGACGAGTTTCTGCCGTTTGCTCAGGGCATCGCCGGGGTGCGTCAGGGTGCTCACGATGGTTCCTTAGGGGTTTTCAGGCAACTGGTGCGGCGCTGACGGTTCCGATCTGCTCATTCTAGGCGCTGGCAATCCGGGCAGCCAGCTTGTCCGGTGCCCGCGGCGACGACCCGTGGCGAAGCCGTGGCAGCACGGTTCGGCAGCCGAATGGTAATTTTGACAGGTAGACCGGCCACAGCCATGGAGGCAGCACCGATGAGTAGTCCCCGAACCGATTCAGCCGGTGCACCCGGCGACAACTCGCTGCTCGGCAATGCCCAGGCCCTTTTCCGATTGGCGCCCCGGCAGTTCAGCGACGAGATCAGCCTGGCCAAGGCCGAGCTCAAAAGCAAAGCCGGGCTGCTCGGCTTCGGCGCCGGAATGTTCGGTGCGGCCCTGGTGGTGCTCGGGCTGCTCGTCATCGCCCTGGTGGTCGCCGCGATCATGGGCCTGGCCACGGTCATGTGGCCGTGGCTGGCAGCCTTGGTGGTGGCCTTCTTCTTCCTGGTGCTGATTGCGATTGCGGTGCTCTGGGGGCTGAAAAAGGTCAAACAAGCGCTTCCGCTGCTGCCGGAAGAGGCAATCCGCGGGATCAAGCACGATATCGGCGTGCTCAGCCAAGGCGCCGAATTCGATCCGCAGACCTTGGTCAAACCCGAGTTGAGCAAAGCCGAGAAGCAAGCACTCAAAGAAGAAAAGGCGGCCAAAGCCGCCGAAGCCAAGGCCGAGCAGGAAGCGAAAGCCGCCGAAGCCGATCCGGTGCCGTCCGAAGCCGAGTTGCGCGAACGCATCGAGACCCGTCGCAAGCACTTGCTCCGGGTCCGGGAAAGCCTGATCGAACGGATGGACGTCAAGAAGCAGGCCAAACAGCTGATCGACGATCCGGATTCCGCGCTGAACCAGGCGCGGGAGCGTTGGCTGCCGTGGAGCATTGCCGCGGTTTCCACGGCGACCTTCTTCGTGCTGCTGCGAAAGTTGCTCAAAAGATAGCCGGTTTACCGCGCGGGAGACGCTGGCTTGACCGGCTCACCCTGTAGACAGGTTTATGTAGGTGTCCGGGAATGACGAGCAAGGTGTGAGGGGGCGTGGATGAGACTGATCGGCGCTGGCTCGCGTCCCGGGCGGCCGATCGTGGACCACGACCGGATCTTCACCATCCCGAACGCGCTCACCGTGGTCCGCTTTCTCGGGGTTCCGCTGTTCGTCTGGTTGGTCTTGGCCAAGGACGAGTACGGCTGGGCGGTGCTCGTGCTCGCGGTCATGGGCAGCACCGACTGGGTCGACGGCTACATCGCCCGGCGCTTCGACCAGGCGTCGAAGCTGGGCCGGATCCTCGATCCGGTGGCGGACCGGATCGCCCTGATCACCGTCGCGATCACCTTGGTGATCGCGGGGATCGCGCCGTTGTGGCTGCTCGCCGTCATCGTGCTTCCGGACGCAGTGCTGACCACGACCTCGCTGCTGTTCTTCCGCTGGCACCCGGATCTGCCGGTCAGCATCATCGGAAAGCTGCGCACTGCAGCACTGCTGCTCGGTACTCCGATGCTGCTGCTGGCCCGGGCGATCGGTGCCGAACCGAATGCCCTGACCTATATCGCTTGGACCTTTCTGGTACTCGGCATCATCGGGCACCTGATCGCGGCCTACAACTATTTCTGGGCCATCGTGCGCAAGCACCGGGAACTGCATTTCCCCTTGCCCGAGGCCGGTTCCGCCGAGCCGACGGAACGCGGCAAAGCATGATCTGGATCGCGGTCGCCTGCGCGGTCGCCGGCGCGTTCTTCCTGGCTTTCGGTGCGCAACGGCAGGGCAGCGCGGTACAGGCGAACACCGGTGGTCTAGCCTTGGGCGGCAACGGGTTCATGCGCTTGTTGCGCAATCCGCGCTGGGTTTTCGGATTGTTGCTGCTGGGCGCCGGGATGCTGCTCAACGTCGTCGCGCTCAGCATGGGGACCTTGACCGTGATCCAGCCGATCGGCGCGATCGCGCTGGTGATCACCACGGTGGTCAATTCGAAAGACCAGGGGATCCGGCTGAACCGGGCCACCATCGTGGCGATTACCGCCTGCGTCGCCGGGAGCGCGATTTTCGTGCTGCTCGCGGTCAATGTGGTGCGTGAGAATACTCACGTCACAGCCGAAGAAGAACTGACCATCGCGCTGCTGTTGGTGATCGTGATCGCAGTCTTCGGCGGTTCGGTGCTGCTGTGGCGGCATCGGCTGAAGGCGTTTTTCTACATCATCGGAGCCGGGGTGCTGTTCGGCTTCGTGGCCGTGCTCACCCGGATCATTTCGAAACAGCTGCTGGACCCGAACGGCTTGTTCCTGCTGAATGTGCAGTGGTATTCGATCGTCGCGATCGCCGCCGCCGGGGGGTTGGGCTCCTGGTTCGTGCAGAGCGCCTACGCCTCCGGACCGCCGGATTTGGTGATCGCCGGCCTCACCGTGGTGGACCCGATGATCGGGATCGCGATCGGGATCATCATTTTGAATGAACTTCAACCCAATGTGCCCGCCGTGATCGCAATTGCCATGGGTGCGTCCGCATTGCTTGCTATCGTGGGTGTCGTTGCGCTCTCGAGGCACCACCCGGACGTGGTGAAACGCAAACGGGACGCCCGGGATGCGGCCAAGCGGGCGCAGCGGAAATAGCGAACGACGGCGCACCCGCCGGAAGCCAGCTTGACGCCGTCGGCCGTGCCGGCTGCAATGGCGTCAGGCACCTCAAGATTGGACGACTGTGACCCCGACTCGTGAAGCTGCCGAGCCACGCAAGCCCCTGGTGATTTTGATCGCGGCGGAAACCTACCCGCCGACCATGAACGGTGCGGCGCAGTTCTGCTACCGCCTGGCCAAGGGAATGGGCGCCCGCGGGCACGAAATTCACGTTTTGGCACCGCAGCCGGAGGTCGGGCCCAGCTACACCGAGATCCGGCCCGAGGCCGAGGTGCACCGGCTGCGTTCGCACGCGATGTTCACGAATCCGGACTTCCGGATTTGCTTCCCCTGGGAGATCAAGCGCGAAATCTCGCAGCTCTTCGATCGGATCAAACCCGATGTGGTGCACATCCAGTGCCACTACATGATCGGCAAGGCCACCATGGAGGAATGCGTCCGGCGCGGCATCCGGGTGATTTCCACCAACCACTTCATGCCGGAGAACCTGAATCCGTTCTTGCCGTTCCCGGAGTGGTTCCTGAAGATCATCGCCCGAAACTCTTGGCGGGACATGGGCAAGATCATGCGCAAAGGCGCCGTGGTCACCACCCCGACGCAGTTGGCCGC
The DNA here is from genome assembly GCF_031454135.1 of Arthrobacter russicus. Classification (NCBI taxonomy): domain Bacteria; kingdom Bacillati; phylum Actinomycetota; class Actinomycetes; order Micrococcales; family Micrococcaceae; genus Arthrobacter; species Arthrobacter russicus. The sequence goes on along the minus strand of NZ_JAVDQF010000001.1, from coordinate 1,237,269 downwards.
CGATGCGATGAAGAAGCTGGCCAAACTCGACCAGGTGCTGGCGGTCTCCAACGGCATCGATTCGGCGGCCTACGAGTTGCAGCCCGGCGAAGAAATCGACCGGCCCGACTATCCGACGGTGCTCTTCGCCGGCCGACTCGCCGAGGAAAAGCACGTCGACGTGCTGATCCGGGCGATCGGCAAGCTGCCGGAGGAACTGAACGCGCATCTGGAGATCGTCGGCGGCGGCGAAGTCCGACCGGCGTTGGAAGATCTGGTCGCGAAGCTGGGCTTGGCGGACCGGGTGCGCTTCCTGGGACTGATCTCGGACGAGGAATTGCGCGAAGCCTATATCCGCGCTTCGGTGTTCGCGATGCCCGGTACCGCGGAGTTGCAGTCGCTGGTTTCGCTGGAAGCAGCCAGTGCCTCCACGCCGCTGGTTTTGGCCGACGCGATGGCCTTGCCGCACCTGATCGACGGCGACAAGAACGGCTTCTTGTTCCGGCCCGGCGACAGCGACGATCTGGCGGCCAAGATCCGCACGATCCTGGAGTTGCCGGAAGCCGAACGGGCGGCCATGGGGGCCGCGAGCAAAGCCGTGGCCGAGCGGCACAGCCTGGCCGCGACGCTGAGCACGTTCGAGGACCTCTACTACGGCGCCGGCTATGCAGACGTGCTGGCCGGGCACAGCAACTGAGCGGTTCATCATGATTGGGCTGGCCGTCCACTAAGCTGGACGGGTTGGGTTTTCGCGGATCGCCTCCGTGCTGCCCGCAAGGGGCCATAGCTCAGCTGGTTAGAGCAGGGGACTCATAATCCCTTGGTCCTGGGTTCAAGTCCCAGTGGCCCTACCCCGGAAATAAAGGGATGCAGTGCCCTCGCCGCCGAGTCGGGGCGAGGGCACTGCACCCTATTCTGCACCTTATGCATTTTTGCAGTGCCTTCGAGACCTCCTTGATCTGGACATGAGAATCCGCCACTCACTTCCAGATCAAAGGACCTTCGATGAATATTTCACTGAAAAGAACCATGTTTTCGTTTGCTCTTGTGGCCGCGGGCATCGCTTCGATCGCGGGCTGCGCTTCGCCGGAAAGGACTATGTCTGATCAGTCGTTTGTTGCTGATGTGCGCCCGCTGCTCTCAGAAGAGGGTCTAGGAGGGCAAAAGGACGCGGACCTGGTCCAGATGGCCAAAGACACTTGTAAGCAGCTTGAAGGGGGCGCAACGGCCGATGAGGTCATGGTCCCGGTGCGTGTCGCGGACACGACAGTGCTCGCAGCGGAGATCGGCGTCGTGATCGGTGCCGCGAAGATCTATTACTGTCCGGCACAAAAATAGGCGCCCCTTCGAGGTGTTCCTCAAGAAGGGGCGCCGCAAACCGTGAAGGTTTCGCCGGGGAAGGCACCTCCAGTTTAAACCGGCCCGGTCAGAATTAAAAGCTGCCTGCGGCTGATGACTCCAGGATGGATCGGTCGTATGCTGTGCGCATGTGTGGGCGCTACGTGGCTGAGCTGAAAACTTTCTGGGCAGATAATTTTTGGAAGATCTACCGGGGCCAGGACGTGTCCTTCGAGTGGGAAGACCGCTTTAGTGTGGCTCCGTCGAATCATGCGCCGATCCTGCGGGAGCACCTGGACGAGGACGGCGAGGTGCGACGGGTCATCGAGACCGCGAAGTGGGGCTATGAAGCTCCCTGGGTCACAGAGGGCGATAAGAAGCCGCGCCCGATCAACGCGACGATTGAGAAGCTGAATACAAGCGGGATGTGGAAGCCTCCACTGTCATCTCAGCGGATCGTGGTCCCGATGTCCGGGTATTACGAATTCGTGCCCACAATGGTTGACGGCAAGGAAGTGAAGGTGCCGCACTTCATCCACCATCGCGAAGGGGCTTTGCTGATGGCTGCTGGGCTGTGCAGTGCACGGGAGACCCCGGAAGGCTGGGTCCACACCTACACGATTGTGACCAGGCCCGGTAAAGACGCTGCCGGGGAGGTCCACGACCGGATGCCAGCTTTCCTCACTGCTGAGGGTGTGGATCACTGGCTGGCCCCGGAGAAGCTGGACCAGGGCGGCCGGGCTGAGATCGTGGATTGGCTAGAAGCCGAATCGGAGCGGCTGACCCCCGATCTGGTCGAATACGCGGTGGACCGGAAACTGAACAATACGAGGACGGTCAACCCTTTTGACCCTACGTTGATTCTTCCGGCACCGGTCTGATCGTGGCTACCCTGTCGGAGTCGTACCACTGGGTCAGGATACCGTCTGTGGCGTCCGGCCAGGGGATCGCGACCCTGACTGCACCTCACGGCCCCGGAACGTACTCCAAGGCCAGGCCTTGGGCTTCCTGGGTGGTGTAGTCGGGCATCGGCAGCGCTACCGTGACTGGGAACGGGCTCAGCGATCCGGAAGGTTTCTACGCTTTTGCGGAGCGTGTAATCGTCAATACTGTGCGGCAGGTGCTTCACGACTGGTCCTTGGGGATGCGCGTGACCGCGTTGGCCCACACCCAGATTTTGTACTGTGTGAAGGATTCTTTGTGCCAGAAGTCTATTTCGACGGCACACGGTGACCAGCCGGTCACAAAGGCTTCGACCTCGACAGCAATGCTGGGGAAGTTGATCCAGGCTTTCACGAATGGCTGCTCTTCACTGCTGGGGATCCAGGTGATTTTGTCGCCCTTGGAAATCACCTGCGGCCAAGTCAGGGCTATCGGTCGTTCACGGCTCGCCGCCTCAGCCGCACGCTGGGCGTGCAGCTTGTCGTAATGGTCCGCGTAGCGTCGATTCGTCCCCACAACCGCAGTGTAAGACCGGGAGCACTGTTCGAACAAGTGTTCGAACTTGAGGCGGCGGAGGAAGTTTTCAACGAAACACTTGCAACACCCAAAAAGTGTGTGTTATGATTGTTGTATCAGCAAGGGAGGGAAGCTCCCAGCTACGAAGCCCAGGAGGGCCACATGTTCACCAACGCAACCGCCGCAGAATACGTCATCTCCGCCATCGAGAACGGCGACGCCAGCCGCGAAGACTTCAACGTCGAAGCCATCGCTTCCGACCTTCATGACATCGCCGGTTGCTGGAATGTCGCGGAGGTTGACGCCGATGAGTTTTGGACCGTCGTAGAGCGTCACGCACGCTAAAGCAAAGAACGTGCCCCACCCGCTAAAGGGTGGGGCACGTTCTCACCTGGAAGGGGTGGAGATGTCTGATCTGAAAATGTCATCAGCTGAGGTCGCTGCGACAAGGAAGCTGATCGGGCTGACGCTCAGCGAACTCGCTGATGAGCTTGGCGTAGGGATCAGCGCGGTTCGTGATTGGGAGCGTGGCCGCTTCTCGCCCCGTGAAGGGCTGGTGCGCGCCCTGCTTGATCTTCGAGAAGTCCACGACCGTGAGGTTTCCCGACTCCTTGTGGCTGCCGTCGCAGGCACCCCGATCCATTTACCTGCTGGGCCGAAACCGAAGGGCTGGTACCTCGCTTTAGGGGCGCGCGTGATTGACCGATTCCCGGACGCCATACTCGACTGGGCGGAGCATGGCTAACCAGCGCCCGCGCACGGCTCAGCAGCTCGCACGCGTCGCCGAGCTGAGAGAGCGCGGGATGACCGGCCCGCAAATCGCCAAAGAAATGCGACTCTCAACCACAAGGGTTGAAGTCCTTCTAAGGCAAGCTGGCTTCAGCGGAAAGGTGAAGCAGCCGGAAAGGCACGGTATCCCGGCCCGCTGGAAGGCTGGGTGCAGGTGTGAGCTATGTAAAAACGCCCGCCGGGACTACAGGCAGGCCGAGTACCAGAACGCCCGAAAGCGAGCCATCGACGCTTGGGAAGCAGGGGAGCACTCACCCGGCCCGCTATGCCCTTGCCCGGCTTGCCGTAAGGCTGCGGCGGTCACTCTCTCCGCGCGGCTGGAGCGCACCCAGGCCTGCGCGGTGGAGCATGGGCAGCCGTGGACTGCCGACGAAGACGAAAAGGCGCTGGACCGTAGATTCAAGATCGAAGACATCGCAAGGAGCCTGGGGCGTACCTATGCGGCCGTAGCCAACCGACGCCGGTACCTAGCCCGCAAGCGCAAAACACAACGCGACCAAGACGATACGCTGGAATCGTGAGAATCATTGGCACCTTCCGCGACCCCGACGGCATCCTCAGCGACGCGACAATCGAGCGCGATGTCTATCCGGATGATGCTGTTGAGCAGCTCAAAGCCCTCAACCCAGAAGGGTGTACCTTCCTGCACATGAAGGTACACCGGTAGACACAAAATTAGCCCCCGCCCGGTGGGGGCGGGGGCTAATCGTATGGTGCTCTTAGCCGACTAGCTCGGACTGCCTTGCTGCCGCGACTTCTTCCCAAGGGATTTGCTCGGGTTCGCTGCTGGGAATTTCGACAGCGCGGCCACCAGCGACGTGGACCGCTGTCATGATGCAGGAGAAAGCCAGCGACTCGGCGCGGGCTTGGTCTTGATCTTCTACCGTGATGGTCACACCGAGCTTTCGCTGCTTTGCGTCCATCCATACGGAGGAGTCGAGCATCCCGGGTACAGATGCTTCCAGGTCGATCAGGGCATCAGCGAAGCGTGTGAATTCAGATTCCATGTCGCTGTGTCCGCTGAGCTTGAATTCCATTGAGTGCGTGAGCATAATCATCGTCTAGCCACCACCTTCCCCGTGTAGCAATCTTGCCGATAAAGCCATTTGATGCAATCCCTAGCATAGTTCGGGTTGCTGGGAGTGAGATGTATGGATCGCATATGACCCCCACAGGGGCACTTGACTTTGTAATATTTGGGCGGGTCTATGATCTCCCATCCCGCCTCGTGATACTCGCCGAGGAGAGCGTTCAACTCCTTGACAGGGTGCTTCTTCCAGTACCCCATGCGGCCCCTTCCCCATGGACTACGCGAACTTTCACTATACGACTAAGTGCTCGAGCATTCAACCTGCAAGGTCGATCTCCATAGGTCTAGGCGGGTCTGCCGGGGAGTTTGGACGGCCATGGGTCATCGGTGTAACGTGTGCACACGAATTGGGATTTCTGGGACGCGGTGGTGACGTAGAAGACACCAGCCCCGGCCCCGCGTGGGCCTTTGGACCCGACGTTTCCGGCGCTCATGGGTCCGCCGTCGTACTTCACCTGCAAAACCCCACGTGCCGGGGAGCCGTCCAGGTAGGTGGCGGCGAGTGCGATTTTCACGGTACCGGGTGGTGACATTTTGACCTCCTTGGAAGGTGCTCGGCTAGCGTTTTGCCCGGCGTCCGGCCAGGCGGGTGCCGTCGGTGGTTTCCAGGGTCCCAGTGGAGGGTGTCCCGTCAGTGAATCCACCAGAGGCCAGGGAGGTCAGGATCGAGACGATTCCGGCAACCCCGGACACGGAAGCGATCTGCCACCAGTTAAGGTCCGTGAAGCCGACCGAGCCGGTACCGATCAGCGCGATCGCAGCCTGGGCGACGGTTTTGACGGCCCGCTCGAAAGCAGCCGCCCAGAAAGCTAAAGTCAGCATTACTTGCCCCCCGTCACGGACACATCGACTTTCACCGTGCCATCAGTCAGCGCCGCCTTCACAGCCTGCTCGACAAGGCTAGTTTGTACTTGCTGTCCCGCTTCCCGGTTCGCGTCGGAGTAGGCGGCCATCGTTGCCAAGGTGATCGTCCCGCCGCCGATACGGGGGATCGGGGTATTGAGGACTGCTTGCGCTGCGGCTGATGCTGCTTGGCGAACGGCGGAGGCCATGGTCGCGTCGAACCAAGCGAAGAAGTCTTGCTTGGACATTTGACCGCCTACGGATCCTTGGCGGGAGAATTTCTCGTTGTCAGTTTCACGGATTGCTTGTTTCAGGTCATCGAGGTTGGCCATGTCGAACCAGTCCTTTTCTGTGGGGGGTTGGTTTCGGGCGAGTGCATCGAGTCGGGGCAGGTCCCATACCCCAGGGCATGCTGTCGGAATCCAGTCCGAATGCTTGAAGAGCGGAAGGTCGCCGTAGGTGGCGCGTAGGTCACGGATAAGCTCGGCGACGGTGGCGTAGTCTTCGTCTGTGGCTTCCGGACGGCATTCGATGCCGATGGTGGTGGCGTTGCCGCGTGCCGTGCCGGCATGCCAAGCCGCATTTTCTGGGGCTACGATGCAGGACACTAGCCCTGCTTGGACGATGTAGTGCGCCGAGGTTGGGACGTTGTTGGTGCACAGCCATTGGCGGACGGTTTCAAAGAGCTGACCCAGACCGCCCCAGTGGTGGATTGTGATTCCGGTGATCGTCCGGGGCATTCCGAAGATGGCCGGCACCTGAGCGGCGGGGGTGAAGTTCTTGGACGTGTATTGGGTTTCGAGAGTGTATGTCATTGGTCAGCCTCCCTGTTTGTTGTTCACTGTGGTTGTGGGCGCTGATGTGTGGTCTTCGAAAGCTTTTTTCAGGTCATCGAAGCTGTTTTTCAGGTCGCGGGTGTCGGTTTCTTGACGCCTTTGGCTGTCTTTGATTGATGTCCCGTTGTTGTATTCGACTTCGTGTCGGATCGTTTCGAGCACGGCGTCTTGTCCGTCAAGGCGGGTTTTCAGGTCAGCGAGGTCTTCGAAGATCGAGGGGATGCGCGCTTGACCGGTTTTGGGGTCAGCATCCACCCCGCCTATGCGGTCGATGACTCGACCGATTTTCCGCAGGTACGGGATGATGACTTTGACGATGAAAATAGCGCCCCCTGCTGCCGCTGTCGTGATGGTGGCCAGGGCGGCCCATTCACCCCAACCCATCAGCCGAGCCTGGTGATACGGAAGTTCGGGACCATGAACCAATCGGTCGCTGATGAACCATCGACACTGATATCGGACGTACCAGTGACGTAGATGACGGCCCCGAGTATCCCGCACCAAGACCCGGTAGAGCCGATACCGGCTTCGGTGTAGCGGTCCCCGTCACGGTAGAAAGTCGCCACCCCGCTACCGGGTTGCGTGTTGCCGGCAAGGAAAAGTTCCACATAGTACAGTCCTGGGATGAGCAGCCGGAAGCCGTCGCTGACCCCGGATTGTGCGCAGAAGTCGTTATTGACGTCCATGACGGTGCCTAGGACGCCGATGCCGCGCCGGGTCGAGTCCCATTTGATTTCTGGCGCCCGGAGCCACGCGAATTGTCGGCCTTTCGACCAGGAATTCAGGCTCGTGTCCCAGGCTTCGATGACGCCGCCCAGATCGGTGCGCGAGACAAGCAGGTTCGGTTTTTTCGTCAACCCGTCCCGCTCGGCCGCTGAAGCGACCGGGACCACGACGTTGAGCGAGTCGGCCATGGTGGCCATGTCCCCGGTCAGATTGTAGGCGTCCGAGTTCACCGGCACTGTGGATTTATTGGGTCTGGTCTGGGGCATTATCTGGTCCAATCAAGGGATAGAGTCCCGGAGCTGGGGGACTGGTAGCGTCCAAGGAACCCGGCGTAGGGTTCGCCGGTAATGGAAATGCCGCCCCCGGATTGGAGTGCGGCACCGAAAGATGTTGGCAGGTCAACGACACCGCCGGCCCAACCGGGCGGGATGGTCACATCGAAGGGACCGGCGACCCTGGCCACGTCGGCCCCTGGCCGGGTCGGGCTGGTGTGGCCGTAGAAATGGACAGCTACCGGGGAATTGTACGATCCGACCGTGCGGCGGGCACCGAGCGTGAATTGGACCCGGTTGATCGTACGCCCAGCCAGTTCACGGGGGGAGCCGGAGTAAAACCATGCCCCATACAAGGGTCCGGCACCATAAGATCCTTGATAAATGTTTCCGCCCCCACCGGCCCACCGGTCCCAGCCGAAAGACCCGAAAGTAGCCGAGTCCGAGGCAGCATAAACGCTCGTCCCGGTTTGCGGCTGAGCCGGTGGGGGAGTGACCCCTCCACCGGCAGGCGTTGGTGGGGCGATGACCCCGACTTTCCCTAAAACGTTCCCTTGCGAAGCGCGCCAGTCCAGGGCCACATTATCCCCAGCAGTGGGGGTGTAGGAGGCCAGGAAAGTGCATGGATAGTCGATCCCGTCCGTGCCGGTCACGGTGATGATCGTCCCCGGCGTGTTGGTTTTGACTTTCCCGGTCCCGGGCCTGGGCAGGTTCGTGAGTCGGCTGGTGACGAAAGCTTGGCCTTGGCCGGTGGCTCCTGAAGATATTTCGACCCTTACCGTGTCGCCTACTGATGCGATGATGGGGTCCGCCCAGCGGGCCGGGATGACCCGGCCGTTGACGTTCACGGCCAGTGTGCCACCGGAGGCGACGACCACACCTTGGTAGGTGCGCACCGTCGCGGTCTGGGTTTCCAGATTGGACAGGTCAGCCACGATTCACGCCCCCCATTACGGTTTGCACATCGGTGTAGGAGCATTCGACGGTCAGGGCCATGGGGCCGACCGTGGAGCCAGCGGAGCGGAGGTCCATGGTTTTCACCGACCCGGAAAGGAGGGCTTCTTGCCCATTGACGATCGGTGAGGCAATAGTCACCCAGTCACCTTGCTGGATCGCCGGATTCGGCAAGCATTCCACTTTCAGATCAGTCGTCAGCCCGGCCAGCTGCGTGCTCATCATGGTCTGGGCGTAAGCGTCAGCTTCGGCTTGGGTGGAGATCATGGGTGAGGAATAGAATTTGGGCACCCGACCGTGCGGGCCGTTCACGGAGAGCGGGCCGGTGGAGATTTGTGAGATCCCGGTCACGGGGATGCTGCGCCCACCATTTGTGGCGGTGCCTTCCACGACGAAAATGTTGTACAACCCGTCCAAGGATTGGGAGCGGTTGACCCGCACCAAAGCACCCTCCGGCCCGCCGCGCACCGTCCAGACCGGGGACTGGGCGGTGAGCGGATAGATTTCGCATTGGCCATCACCATTGAACCGCACATCGCACAGGATGCGCCGAGCCAAGTCCTGGACAGCGTTGAGCCGGTCGTCCTGATAGACCAAGGACTTATTCACCGCCCGATCCACCACCCCGCTCGTGGTGACGACCGGGGCTATACCGTCCATGAGCCGCTGAATTTCAGAAACTATAGTCGGTGAAGACCCGGGCGGGGACTCCGGGGCCAGCAGCCGGTAGCTTTGCGCATTACGTCCCCGGTCCTGCGCCGTGATTTGCACCACCGTCCCGCCAGGGACCGACACGAGACGCTTATCTTTAGGAATCGGCGTGTTCGGGTTGATCCTGCCCTTTTCATCAATGAGATAAGAGCGCCACTGATCATCAGGTTCTGATTGGGTGATCCGGTACCACCCCAGGTTCACATACCCGGCAGAGCCGACCTGGTAAATGACTTGCAGCTCGGCCCCGCCAACACCTAAAGGATCTTCCAAAAGCCAGGGTGCTTGCTTCCCGGACTCGTCCACAATGGTCACATTCATTTGCGACACTTGCCGGGACCGGTCCCAATTGATCGACCAAGAGGTGACCTTCAAAGGATCAGGGAAAGAAAGTTTCCCCCCGTACCAGGCATACACCCGGATCAAGTCACCAGCACGGGAGCCGGTGAGCGCGTTCGCCGTGTTCTCATCAATGAACCGCACACGACCCCCAAAGAGTGGTTTTAGTAAATGGCCCAGGCGCTACTTGTCACTACCGCGTCGGTGCCCGTCGTGACACCCTTGATCCGCCAATACGGGGCTTTGACCTCGAACTTTTTCACTGTCCCTGGCGGGGCAGTGATCGTCGCTAAAGGCTCCGTCTCAGTCCACGTCGTCCCGTCATCAGACCACTGCACCACCATCACCGACTGGGCACCAGAGCCAGTCACGGAAGCGACACTGACCCCGACTTTCAAATACGCTGTATCGCCACTGATCTGCCGTGCCACGTCCTCAAAGCCCGTCGAATCCGGGTACGCCTGCCAACACCTAACATCCGCCATTTTTCTCCTTCATTTAGACCCCGGAAGGGGATTTGAGCACATCAAGATACGTTTTCCCACCAAGCGTCGTTTGCGCTTGCTGATACGTCGCCCACAAAGCCTGCACCGTCCCATACGTCCACACCGGCACCAGCACATTCATCGTCGGCGCGGCAACCAAATCGCCGGTGAGTTGCCAACTGGTCAATGACCCACCGAAAGCGACCGTCACCGGATGCTCAACAGGTTTACCGGAGGCGAAATAGGCGACCCCAGGTATGCCGTCATTTCGCGCACCGTTCGGGCGTACCAGCAAAAGCGGTGTCTGCTTGATGAGGTTACGCAACGCGGTCGTGGCGGACGCGGCTTGGGTGAACATGCTGAAATCCACATTCCCAGCAATCGACCGTGTTCCCATCAGCGCTACCGGCTCCGCTGAACCGAGAACAGGGAGCACACTAACCGATGCAGCATATTCGAGGGTTCTCACGGCGGCAGCAGTCAAAACCGGACGGCTTGAATCGCCCTTCGTCACCGCTAATGCCATGGCTGAGGACGGAACCAGCGGGTCTTGAATCCACCAATATTGCGACGACACAATGACCGTGGCCGGCGTGACGACCGCAAGCGCGTTCACCCCGGCGGTGACTTCCACTTCATAGGTCAGGGAGCGGTTCAGCGGGGCTTCATAATCAATGACGAAATCAGCAGCAACCATGGTCCGCCCGCGAGCGCCACGGACCGCTTGCCGCCTTCCGTCCGACGTTCGCCAAACATTCACGACCTGATTCAACGGGGCCAGATCCGTCACCGTCACTTCCACCCGAGGGCACGGCGCATCAGCTTTCGCAACAGCCGCAACGACTGGCTGATACGTGGTCGCGGTCGAGTTCGACGCGTTCGCAGATCCAGCCCACGCATAGACGACGTTCGCAGCGGAAACAAACGAACCATCAAAGAACGCACCAGCTACCGGTGCAGCCTCGATCAGCACACCATCAATGTCCAAAGTGTCGCCAACAGCCCAATTCGACCCACCAGAAACCGCGCCGACCGACAACACCACTCGGTCAACCGCTGCACCCGATGTGGCTCCATTGACCGCGAACACGGTCCAAACACCGGCAGCCACGGACGCCGCAGACGAGGTGAAGACCGACCCGACGTTACTGCCGGATGAATTCTGATACTGGCCCGAAAGCTGCAACGTCTGGGCCTTCGATGACCTGACCCAAACCATATGCGAGTACTGAACGTTCGGGCTCAACAGCGTTTGCGTGTACGAGATCCCGCCACTGGCCGCTGTGGTAGCTGTCGTCCACGTGGCCCGGTTGAAACCGGCCCCGAACGCGCCCGCACCGGACTGATTCGACAGGCCAGCCGCCCCGGACGTACCAGGAACCACGGCGTAGTTCGTGGACGAAGTCGCAGACGGGTTGGACGCCCGGTTAGTACGTGTCATAACCGCCATCAGCCGGCCTCCTCAAAACGTCATTGGGTGGGCTTATGATTAGCGCCATGAACACACAGAAAACATCCAGGAAGCTGCTCGCCCCGGTCATCGGACTAGCCTTCTTTCTAGCAGCTTGCGGTGGGGGATCGGGCGCGCCATCCACGCCAGAGCCGCCAGCAGTTCAAGCCTCGGTAAACAAATGCGTGTCCAAAGACAATTTGAAGTACGCCAAGATTCAGGATTCGGGTAAGTCGGCCACACTTCAAGGGAAACCCCAGTATGGAAATGGCCTTGATAACGCGACATTGAAATGCGTATTGACGGGACTCGACATGCCGGACAGCACCTGGTCGAAAATGACTGCCACGCGCGCTATGGATGGAATGCAATCCGGAAAATGGTCCAACTATGAGGCTTCGTGGACGTATCACCCGGATAACGGACTTCAGGTGATACTGTCCGCGAGCTCCTAACGTGATGGCCTCCGTTGTGCCCTGTCATTTGCTTCTCTAAATCCTGCTTCGACGCGCAAGTTGGCAAGATTCACAATCCGAGAATCCAAGACTTGCCCATCGAGCACCAGTTGAACAGTGATCGGCCCCGGCGAGTCTGTCCGGGACTCGGGTAGCTGGCCGGTCTGGTTGATATAGCGCAGTGCGCTCAACCCGACACTTGAAACGGCGGGCTGTTTGACTACAAATTCACCCGGAGTGAGCATGGCTGGTACTGAATCGGTGCCCCTACTGGGCCAAGGAGAACCACCACTGGCAAGATAGTTGATGGGGCTTTCCTTCACCAGATCACCGGAAGCATACATGCCAATCTGACCGGGCCTGACTGGTGGATTGTTGTTCACTGACTCCGATGATTGAACATCTACGTAAATCGTCTTGTTCTTCAACATGGACAGCCGATATTGAAGCGCGTCAACGGCAGCCTGCGCGGCTTCGGACTTGACTTCAAGATCAACAGGTTTGGGTTTGAAGTTGTTTACGTCGTAGAGCTTGTTGATGTAGGCCTGAACCTCGCCGGTCAATAGGCCTTGGGAGCGGAGACTGGCTTCAAGTGCCGCCTTGGACTCGCCAAACGCCTGAGTGCCGGCCTGGGTGCTTTTCGTCTGATCCGCTACTGCCTGAGCGGCGGCTTGATCTGCTTGCACCTTGGACTGGATAACGGACTGGTTGCTCAACGCCGCGTCAGTGTTGCCACGGATCTCTGCGTTGTTTAGTTGAAGGGCTGAGATGAGAGAGTTCGTAGCCTGCCCGGCACGGGTTTGAGACTGTTCAACCGAGAGCGTTTTCCCGTTGAACTCGTCCCACGCCTGCTTCAGCAACCCAGCGGCGTTGTTTTGCAACTGCATGGAAAGGGTCGTCGCGTCGAGCTGATCTTTCGTTTTCTGCTGCTGGTCCTTCGCGTTCTGGTAAGCACTCACCGAGACCCCATATTGGGCGGCGAGTTGCTGCAAAGCGGTCTGATTCACGCCCAATGCCTGGGCTTCAGCTGCGTTAGCTGCCTGGCCTTGGAGAAGCCCATTTTTGTTCTTCTCCAAGGCGTCAGTGACGAGCTTTACCGCAGCTTCAGTGTCACGCTGCTGAACGCTCATTCCCATGCCGTTGCTGAGGAAGTTGAGCACCGCAGTGCCCGCGTTGTCGTACGTGCCTTTAGCGGTTTCAAGTGACTCGTTGACACTTTCAATGGCGTCTTTGTTGCCCAGGGACGCATCGGTGAGGGTTTTGGAGCTGATGCCCAAAGCCTGGGCAGCGGCAGCCGCGTTGCTATCAGCCAGGGCTCGTGCAACCTGGGCGCGCGTGTGCTCACCGATGGCGTTGCTGTCGTCTTTCAAAGCTTGGGTGAAAGACTGGACCGAGTAGGTGGCCTGATTTTGTGATGCGGACGCGGAAAGGGCCGCTGCGCCCAGCCCGGCCAGGGCAGCTAACAGGATGCCCACGACGGGCACAGCCAGTTGTGCCATGGAACCGAAAACGCCAATCGCTTGACCGGCAGCGATCACAGCCGGCGCGATCTTGAAAGCAACCCCCAACGAAGTCACCGTGGTGACCAAACCAGCCAGCACCGGCAACGGGACGCTGTTCAGCATGCCAATCAGGCCAGAAAGGACGCTGATGGTCACTTGGCCAAGCGGGGCGAAAGCCTGCACCAGGTTCATCACCAGGGTTCCGGTCTGACCCAGGAAATTCATTACCAAGGGCAGCTGCCCGACCGCATAGGTCACGAACTGGGAGAACCCGGTAGACGCCGTGAACTGGTTGAACTTCTCCACTAGATCCAGGACCACCAATCCGGCAGCCTGAAACAGCGGGTTCGCGACGCGTAACCCGGTGATCAGCCCATCGAGCGCAGTCGTACCAATCTTGCCCAGCAGGCCGGTGAACGTGCCGATCTGAGAATTCAGGGCAGGCAGATTCGCGGTAATCGTCGCAGTAGCCTGCTGAAAAGACCCGAGCATGGATACCGCAGCGGTCTTACCCAAAGAGTCCAGAACCGTTTTCAGCGATGCCAAGCCCGACGCATAAGCGTTACCCGTGGTAGTGCCTGCGTCCATTTCCTTTTTGATGCCGATGACTGCCAGCACACCGGCAGCAGCCATCCCACCGAAAGCGCCGGCCAGGCCGATCGCAGCAGCACCGATAGGCGCGATCGCGCCCACGATCGCGGGGGAAAGGAAAACGAGTGCCTGCAACCCGACACGTCCGCGACGGCCGGATTCGGTGTTCTGGTCCAAGGCGTCGCTGAAGCGGCGCACCACGGATTCTTGCCGGGCCGTGGCCTGGGCGTCCTTTTCACGTTCAGTGGTCAACCGCTGAGTCAGGTTCGTGGCCGAGGACAAAGCGTTCTGAGCCCGCAGAAGCTGTTGCTGTGTTGCGCCGCGATCCTTCTGGACCTTGTCCAAGTCGAGTTCGGCGATGCGCAGTTTCCGCTCAGCCATTTGCAAAGCTTCGAGCTTCGCCAACGCTTCGGCAACATTCGCGTCAACCTTGATTTCCGGGTTGAGCGCGCCGAGTTCGGCCGATTCCGTTTTGGTTTCCCGGACCGCGACGTTCCATGCGGTCTTGTCGATACCGAGCTTCGCGTCAATAGACCCGGTAGTGGTGGCTCCATCGGACATTAGGTGTCCCCAATCATCGAGTCGGACGGGTCAGGGGCAGGATTCAGGACACGGAAAAGGCGCGATTCAACGCAAAGAAGGCCGGCGATCAGGTCAGCGAATTCCGCCCAGGACATGACCGGTTCTGCACGGAGCCGTATCGTGTAGTGTTCAGCGAAATCGGCGACGATTAGTGTCCAGTGTTCGAGGATTTCTTCCCAGGTGCGGGCTTGCTCTTCGCGTTCGTACCATTCGTAGAGTCCGGTTGCGGGGTCGTAGGCTCCGCGCCCTGTAGGGTCATCGCTTTCTGAACTGCTGCCGCCGCTATCTCGCTGTAGCCTTTTGGGAGTCCGTTCTCCCAAATGTCTTCAGCGGCTTCGCGTCCGGTCCGGAAGTCAGCCAGCGCCGTGTAAAAGACCCGATCAATGATTGGGGCAGGTACTTTGTCGTCGGTCATTTGATGCCATGCATCGCCGAGAAGGATGCGGTAAAGCTCTTCGAACAGTTCGTCCTGGTTCTCACCGGAGAGGATGCTGTGGAGCTTCAGCCCATCGTTCAGTGAGACGACGGGTAACGTGTATTCTTTGCCCCTGATCGGTAGAACGATGGGGCCGTTGATTTCTTCGAGTGACCTAAAAGCCAATGTAAGGTTTCCTTCCAAAAGTTGGGAGTCCGCGCCGCCGCTATGCGAAAGCGACGGCACGGACGTTGTGCTCAGGTGTTATGCGCCGCGCGTGTACGGGAAAGCGGTTGACGCCCCGGCCGCGTTCGTGACGACAATGGGTGCCGAACCGGCTGATCCGGCCGGCACGGTGGCGACAATGACCGAGTCCGAAACGAAGGTCCACGTGGACGCGTTGGTGGCTCCGAACTTCACACCGGTAGTCGAAACAGTGCCGGTGAATCCGGAACCGGTGATCTTCACCTGTCCGCCGGCAGCAACGCCGGAGGGGTCCGCCGAGACGATGACCGGAACCGCCGGAGCGGCCCACGGGTTCGTGATCGCGGTCAAAGACCCATCACCTTTGAACGTTGCGGTGACCTCTTCGACATCGGCTACGCCGGTCTTCGACTGGTTCCATTCGACCAGTGCGCGGCCGCTCTTCGCTTCCGGTGCGCCGTTACGGTCATACCAGCGCACGTAGAGCCGGGCGGCTTCACCGAACTTGAACTGGGCGTTACGCACAAGTTCCTGTCCGGGGTCGAAGACCCCGGCGTTCAACCGGCGGAATGCTTTCACGGTGACCTGCCAGGCGGTCAGCGTCTTTTCGAACGAGTCGTAGCCGTCAGTGTCGTAAGCGGCGGTGGACTGGTAGGTGGGGTTTTCTTGCGGGTTGAAGTCGTTCATCCCGTTGAACGGCAGCCAGGTGCTGCCGTCTGCAGAGACATCAAATTTGAAACGACGCGCGAGCGAGGTAGACATGTGGTGGCCTCCTATAGGGGCTTTTTGGGCATGAAAAAAGCCCCGTAGGAGATACGGGGCTAGCAGGTGGTTAGGGGCTATTCAGTTATGGGCTTGGGACGATTGTCAGTCCCAGCCGTTGATGCTTCGGTACTGGGTCGGGTTGGTGTCCATCCAGACCACATAGTTGTCAGCACGTTTCGCCCGGCGGCTGCCGTCCTGTTCCAGCGGTGAGCCGCCGTTGCGCAAAATCTGGGTCACCTGGATTTTGCCGACTTCGAGGTTGCGGGCACCGTGGATCAGGTCAAAGACCGGTACGGCCAGGCCAGAAGCACCAAAGGGGTCACCTTTCGCGCCACGGGCGTGCACTTCCAGGATGTAGCGGGAAAAGTTGATCATCGATTCGTCAGAAAGCGGCGTCAGATTCAGCACGATACAAGCGTCGGGGGATTGCGGCCAGAACCCGAAAACGATCCCAGCCTCACCCTCGGCATAAACGCCGTCCGGCCGGTACACGGCAATGTTGCTGTCGGCGATCATTTGGGCGAGCCCGGTCAAGAACTCTTTCTCAAAGTCCACGCTGCCGCCTTCCATCCATGATCAGAGTTTAGTTCGGTCAGCTGCCAACAACCTTTTGAACTTCGGCATCAATGATCTCGATGACCTTCGGTGCTTCCTCAAGAAGCGCGGATGTCAGGTAGAGCCGTTGGCCGACTTCATGGCGCAAGATTCCATACTCCTGGTACCGGGCATACGGGCCGGGGTAAAGCACCCGTGCCCCGCCAGGAATGTTCTCAACCGACGACCCGCCCCGTAGATCCCCAGATTCAAGCGGCGTTTTCGGCAGCGCAGTCTGGTGGACATGCGTCATGGCTTTGAACGCGATCGCGGGCAGCGCCGCGTCAAGTTTGGCGTCGAGTTCGTCAAGATGTGCACTGAAATTATCAGTCATGGCTGCCTCTATTTCAGTGTGATGACAGCATGATCGGGCAGGCCCAAGCCGGGAGCGTCCAGGACCGCGCGGCTAATCACGTAAGACTTCACCCCACGGGCCTCCACCCGCGAATCCGGCTCATACAGTCCGGCCTGTGCCGGGCGCAGGTAGAGCGTCGTTTCTGAGATGACTTCCTGCCCGGACTTGTCCCGCACCAACCGCCGTTTCGATTCGAGGAAAACACCGGTTCCGGTCGCTGGTGAATGCGTCACCGGGGGAGCGTAAGCATCACCATACGCACCGGTTCCTTGGAAAGTTTCCACCTTGACCGAATGGACAAAGAATTCTTCCACTCCTGCCATTAGCTGTACATCCAGACGTTGGAATCGAGAAGGTTGTTTGCAGCAAGCTTCCTCAAGGCTTCCGGGACAAGCTGTTCCACAGCTTGAGCTTTGGCCTGAGCCGCCCGGCCGGCATCTGCATAGTCAATCGATGCGGTGCCGATTGACTTTTTTGATGCGACCCCGGCCACGATGACGCCGCCTGTTGCCGGGTCAATGCCGAGCGCTATCCACGCCGCTGCCTGTATGCAGGTGGCTTCGCTGAGCGTTTTGGCAACAACGGGATCGGTCGCCATGCCGGTTGCGGGATCAGTTGCATAGTAGCTTGCACCCGATGCTACAAGGACAAGCGACGTTGCTGAGCGCAAAAAATGGGCAGCGTTTAGTGGCGGATCGACCCCAGTCCAATTCTTTAGATCATCCGGTTGAGCTAGCTGATCGGGGACTACAAAGTTTCCGAAAAGTCCCGCCACGATAGCCTCCTACAATCCGTATTTCTCGATCAGGTCAGTTTTGGTGAGCGCTTCAGCGTCATCAGGGGTGGCCCCGTTGTGGACTGCCCAAGAAACCCATTCCGTCTTGCGATCAGTAACAGCCGGCGGTGTCCGCTCGTCGGCTTCCGTATAGGTTGAACCGTCCGGATTTACCCGCACGAGATGCCCCTTGTGGAGGCGCTCTGCAATTGCCTCGTGGAGCGGCAGGCCCATTTCGAAAACAGACCCGCCCTCTCCACGGATGAACATCGTTTCAGGCATGATCAGCGGCGGTTGACCTTGAAAGCGGTGACTTTGCCGGCAAAACCGGCAGCCAAGTCCAGCGCAACTGAGCCGTCCGGTTGCAAAAACCGGGCGGACTCCGTCGGGCCGATCCAGACCGCTCCTGACGCCGGGACGGAAACAACCAGATCGCCCTGGCCTGAGGACGGGGCCAAAGGCTGAGCCCCAGCTTTCAACGTCGCATTGGCAGCAGCTCCGCCGGTGTTGGTGACACGGAAGACCAGGACTTCAGGGCGCACGCCGTTTACGGTATGGCCGTTGGACGGGTCAGCGTTTGTACCCGCCGGGTCAGCGACCGAAGTCGCCGCATTCAAATCGGTGACGGTGACAGCAGTACGAGCCATTGTCAGTTACCTACTTCCTTAGTTGACGGTGACAAGCGCGCTTGCCAGCGAATCGGGGCGAACCAGTTTGCCGCCATAGAGGGCCAAGCCCTTGACGGCATCGGAGAAGGACGACTGCGGGCGGTACGCTTCAACCTTGTTGATCTGTTCCGCGAAGGTGTACGCCGTCGAGTTGCCGGCGATGACGGCATACTCGGAGCCGGTCGTGTTCGGGGCGTTGTTCGACAAGACGATATCGAAACCAGCGGCCCGCCCAACCATGCCATTACGCAGACCTTCAGAGGTGCCGGACTCGTTGACCTTGATGAATCGCGGGTCGCGGAGCAGCGCTCCGTGGAATTCTGGACGCACCACAACTGAACGGCCCTGGGTCGGAACATTGGCCAGGTCGAGACGGACCTTCAATGGAACCAAGACCTTGTCGTAGGCATCGCTGGGGCTGCCGGAAGCAATAGCGATGGAACCCAACGCGTTAGCCGACTGAATGCCAGTCAACAGGCCATTGGCAATGTACTGATCAACCACGTCAGCCATCCCGTAGGCCGCTTCGCTCATCGATTGGGGGATGACATTGCCCTTGGCCTGCCGGGCATCAACATCGTCTACGGCGAAGGCGAAATACTTGGACTGGTCCACCACGAGGGTGCGTTGCGAGTCGTTGACTTCTTCCGGCGTGATGATAGTGCTGTTCGGCACATAGTTCTTGATGGTGGGCCGACCAATGGAAGTGATACGCACGGTGTCACCGGCGGCGGCAATTTCGCCTTCGTAGTCACGGTTGGTCAGCGACGTGTACACAAGGGACTTGCGGAGAGCGACCAGCAGGTTCGCACTCCAAATTTCCGGACGGAAATTCTGGATAGACATGTGATGCCTTTCGGATTATCCGAGCAGATTGCGCAGAAGCCCTTTTTCTTGGGCTTCCACGATCTGTTCAGGGGTCATTTGCGCGAGTTGCGCTTCGGTGATTTGGCCTTGTTCGCCGGACCCGCCAGAGAACTCTGTGCCGCTCGCGCCAGCCGCCCGGACTGCCTTGAGTGATTGGTTAGCCGTCACTGCCTCTTTGATGGCGTCAGTGACTTGGTTCGTGAAGTCGCCCGCTTTGGGGTCGAGTGTGCGCACCTTCGCCAGGAAGGATGCGGAATCTAGGAGTGCGTCAGGGTTCGCCTGATTCGGTCCGGCAGCTTTGTAGATGGCAAGTTCGACGGTTCGTTGTCGTGCTTGTTCTTGCGCGTTGCCCAGCTCTGCGGTGAGCTTTTCTGGATCGGGCTTTTCTTCGCCTTTCAGCCCGAGAGCGGAAGCGATCCGGTCAAGGGTGGCTTGTGATGCTTGATCGGCGCTAGAAGCTTTGGTCCGGTAGTTCGCTGCTTCACTGCGGGTGTCCTTGATGATCTTTTGCGCCCAAGCGGGGAGCTGATCAATTGACTCGGCTGCCGCGCCGGGATGGCTTTGTTGTTCGACAGGAGTTTGCGCATCTGGTGCGGCTGGTGCGGCTGGTGCGGCATTAGCCGGAGTAGCCGGGGTCGCATCTTGGGCCGGGACGGTTGGCTGTTGTTCGCTCATGGTGGGGTAGCCTCCTGGGCTGTTTTCAGGCATGAAAAACCCGCCACCAGGACGGGCCATCAGTTTTTAGTGGGTAGCTTACGAAAGGGCTATACAACTTATGGTCGGTTGCCGAGGTCGATCGACGTTCGGCGAGCACGATAGAGCAGGTTGTTTTGGTCTGCGTAGGCTTTGGCCAGGGCTACATGCTCGCGCAGCGAGCGACGCGCACGGGCTTTTTCCAGGTCAGTGACCGCTGAGGCGTACACGAGTCGGTCGGTCCTGATCTGGCGCTCAATCGCACGTAGTTTCTGGGTGGCCTTGTACTGGTCTTCATCAGCCTTGGTCCAGGTGTTCTTCCGGAGAACTGTGGAACCTGGAAGGAAGGCGGACAAGGTGTGTTTGCAGTTCGGGTGGAACAACCCGGTTGCTGTGGCTTCTTCGACAGTCGCCGCGATTTCGAACGTGAACCCATCTTCGGTTGCGACGCCTTTGCCCGCATCGGCGAGTACCCGGCCTTCCCACGGGGCGCATAATGGGCACGGCCGGCCGGTCGTGGAGATCGTGAAATAGACGATCCCGGCCTGGGTTAGACGGTCCTTGTGCGAAGCATTGAAGGCTTTCTGCGTGGCGGTCCGGGTAGCCATTTCCACATACGAGGAAAGGTTCCACTCCCGCCCAGCCTTGTCCGTGAACCCTGTGACGCCTTTCGCGGAAAGTTCCCGCCAAGCTTGTGCTTGTGCCTCTGCCGGGGTCGCCTTGTCGAGTATCTGCGCTAAGGCCGCACTCGTGGTTGCGGCCCGGTAGGCGTCATCGGCGAACCGGGTCATCCGTAATGCGGCAGCATCCAAGCGCCGAGCCAGGTCTTCAGCCATCAATCGAGCACTATTCACATCATGCGGAAGCCAGCCCGGACCAAGCGTCGTCCCGGTGCCGGCTAGCTGTCGAATCTCACGCATAGCAGTCAAATTGCCATTACGTGAAGCTTCATCGACTACCTGTGTCGCAAGGTCCAGCACCGCGCCCCGAACTCGGTCGCGAATGCTAGAGGCCAGAGTTTGCAGCCGACCCAACAGATAGGGTGCTTCGTCCGGACTCCGGATGGTCTGAGCGATCAACCGACCCGAACCCACAATCAGCTCCGTCTCGGCACCCTGATAGACCACGACAACAGCAAGCGCAAGACTATCGACTGTTGCCGGCAACCCTTGTTGCTGAATCTGCGTTTCCTGTGTCTGGGCCATCGCTTAGGCTCCCGTCATTAGGATGCAAAAACATCGGGTCCGGGAGGTTGCCGCCTTGGCGTAACGCTGCGATCTTCCCGACTTCCTTTGCGATCTCGTCTGCTTCCCAGTCCGGGTGAACCATGCCGACGATGACTTCATCCGATGCCGCGTAAGCGTTTCGCAATGCCAACACTGTTTGCGCTAGCGAAAGCTGCGATTCTTGAACCCCGTCTGTGAAATTCACGTCCGGTTTCGAGGGAGTCACGTCGGTTCCGAAAAGGGCTTTATCGACGCGCAGAAGCTTCTCTACGATTTCGGCGATCGAAGGGCGCCACAATCTGATCTTCCGGTCACGCGTCAACAACGAACGCTGTTGTTTCGCTTCGACTTCAGTCGCCGTCTTGATAGCTCCGCCGCCCTCGTACAACCCGAAGGTCTCGGACGAGTACCCGGCCATGCGGAGAATGTCTTGGACTAACTGCATATAGGTCGCACGGTGTTCTTCAACCCGTATCTTGAACTGAACCTGTTCGATCATGTCGCCGAGTTTTGGTGCGCCCTCGCTGGATGATGAGCCGAGCATGTTCAAGGACGAGTACGCCTCTTGTTCGGCGTTGAACGCCGAACCGTTGCCGGGCCCGACGTTCTGAAGCAACGATTTCGCGATCATGATCCGAGCTTTACCCAGCCGAACGTCACGCATCCATGAGGTCATGACCTCATCGAGGGCGTCCATGAGCTGTTCAACCCCGTCCAGGTCTGAGCGTCCGAGGTTGCGGCCTAGGGGGTCAGTTCGCCACCGCCGGTTCGGCTGTTGGTTAGGGACGTATGCTACGCAAAGTCCTTCTGACTCAGACGAGATGATGCCAAACGCGTCAACGTGAGACGCCAATGCGGCGGTCACCTCTGAGTCGGTGAGTGGAACGGGCCGACCTAGCTTGTCTTCTTCACCTTCATACAACCCGTGAAGAATGATGCCAACACCCTGATCGTTCGTTTCGTGACGTTCAAGATGCCGGTAGACACGTTTCCCGTCGCGTTTTACGACCTGCCAGAACGTCACTGCGGTGAGCTTCCCCCAAGCGAATTCCGGGATCGCCTGATCCGCGTCAACGTGGGTCAAGAACGGGGCGTTGGGCGAGTTCTTCAGATCCCATGCGATGCGCAGGAAAACCCCGCCAAGGGCTGCACCGACTTCCGCAGCTTCGGCAAGCTCAGCGTGCAGATAGTCGTTGGCAAGTTCGTTGATGCGTTCCTGCGTCTTCTGATCATCAACACGCATGGTGACGGGTTCGGCGAACAGCAAATCGGCCGACGCCTGGCACAACTCCGCAGCGATCGGAACGTGCAGTTTCACCCGCCGATCCGGCCCACGCGATGATTCACCCCAAAACCAGCGAGTCAAGGCCCGTCCCACCGTGGCGCGGAAGCCGCCATGATCTGAAGCGAAAAACCCGGTGCTTGTCGGATCTGAGCCCGTCGCACCGCCGTAAACGGAGGAAAGCATGTCAGCGTCGCCCGCCCACCACGCAGACCAAACGCCCATACTGGGCAGAATGCGGCTGAGCTGGTTCGGGGGCCATGACTGGCTACTGGTTGGCAAAGCCATAGTGACCCCTTCTACGCGGCGATAGGTTGGTTGGTGAGTAGTTCTGATCGCCATTGCGATTCGGTGGTGATGATTGCGTAGCGCATCGCATCGAGAGAGTCGTCATTGGTTTTGATGGGCTTGTCGTCGCCTTTTTCGGCGGCTTTCGGGTCCCACGAATAGCCTGGGATTTCTTTGATCACTCCGGGGCAGCGGTCGCTGATGAACAGCTGTCCCTCACCGAGCAGCCAGGCGATCGTTGAGAGCCCGTACGAGACTGCTTTATCGGCGCCCTGGGTAATGATCCCGTCATCGGCTAACTGGGTTCGGAGAGATGCCCCGGCTTGGTCGGCGATGATCCATTCGGGTTTGAGGCCGGACGGTTCCGGCAGGTGATCCTTGGCAAGCCAGGCGCGTATCTCAGCTGATTGTTTGGCGTCGTTTAGTCGCACTTGGGACAACGCGGGGTCAAGACGCAATTCATCGATGAGATACAGTCGGCGGTCGTATCCGAGGCCCAAAAGAACAGCAACAGTTGGGTGCTGGGTTCCGTAGTCAATACCTACTGAGATGAGACGACGCATGGGTGGCAAGTCTTGCCACGCCACAACATGCTTTGATGGCTCCCACATGTCATAGACCGCGCCCTCAGCAACGCACCATTCGCCAAGGATGAAGCGCCGGTACCAGAGGCCGGTGAATTCGTTCCTGATCGATGCTTTGTACTCTTCAGTCAGTGCGGGATTGTCATCCAAGGTGAAGTGCCAGGCAGTCCAATCAACCAAGTCGTTGATGCGGTCGAGGAACTTTGTTTTCAACCAGTGTCCAGGGTTGTCCGGGTTTGTGGTGCCGAAGAGTTTCGCCTTAGGTACTGACATGCGCCCGAGAAGCT
Organism: Arthrobacter russicus; assembly: GCF_031454135.1. NCBI lineage: Bacteria > Bacillati > Actinomycetota > Actinomycetes > Micrococcales > Micrococcaceae > Arthrobacter > Arthrobacter russicus. The sequence goes on along the minus strand of NZ_JAVDQF010000001.1, from coordinate 1,213,866 downwards.
GGGTAAAGAACTCCTCAGGGATGACGGTCAGCTCATCAACATAAGAACCGGCCACGGTCATGCCGCGAATGACCTTTTCGGCCTTCGTGTCTGAGGCACCAAGGACATGCACAACCCGACCAAGGATTTTCACCGTTGGTGCACCATAGTTGCCAACAACCTGCGAGGCAGCAGAGCCGAACAGGGCAGGGTTTTGCATGGGTCCAACGCAGTTACGCCACACGGCATCGCGTGTGCGCCCGATCATGACTAGCTCACCACCACGTGGCGCACGATTCACATAGATCAGCCAACGCAACAAAGTTATGATCGTCTTGCCTGAACGGATCGAACCCTCACACACATTCACCCGGGCAGAAGAGCCTTTGATGAACGCCGACTGCTTCGGGCTGATCGCATCATTCATCGGGTACGCCAAGGGCGCTGATCACCTTATCCAACATGGATGAGGCTTCTTGCAAACCGACTTCAACTTCGAGGGGTGCGAGGTTCTTGAACGCGCTTGTATGCGCTGCTGCCGCCGTTGCGTTACGTTGAGCATCATCGGCTGGGATGAAAGTTACTTCGTCCCATCTCTCTCCACCACCTGAGGTTTTGACCCTAGTGGTCCAGATGCTTTGTCCTTTGAGAACGCGCAATTGGCGTTCGTCCTCTAGCTCCATGATCTCCAAGCGTCGCTCACGCGCAGCGACTTGGCGTTCTTTCACGTTGATAGCCGCTGCTTTGGCCATTGCTTCGGGGATCGTTCCGTCAAACTTGATGCCGTGGCGGGAGCAGAAGCTTGTGATGGTTGAGCGGGATCGGTCCAGCCGGCGTGCTATCTCGTTTCGGGAAACGCCTTCGTCGCACATGGAACGTATTTGGGCTTGTTCTTGCTTCGTGAGGGGGTTGGGATTAGCCACGTTGAGCCTCCTGGGCTACTTGGTGGTGTTTGTCCAGCCTTCGTGTTGGGCGAGCCTGTACCAGTGGGCGGGAGCGATTATGTGGGCGTGCAGGGCCGGGTTGAGCCCTACAGCGTGGTAGATGTCGTGGGCGAGTTGGGAGCAGGTTTCCCGGTTGAGTCCGTTGACCCGATCCGCTACCCACCCAGGCGCGGGAAGACCGGTAAGGAATTCGAGGCCGAGTACGAGGAAAGCGGGGTAGTTGTAGGGGATGCCTTGTCTGCCGATCGCAAGCCAGTACATGCTGTGCTTTTGTTCGTCGGTGAGGTCGAAGTCAGTCCAGATGATGTGCTTGTATCGGTCGTTCCTACGGATGCGAACACCGCCGGGTTCGGCGCTGATGCAGCTTCCGGACCCGATGTGGATCACCACATGGTGTGCTGGGGATTTCGTGATCTTCTCCACCCACCAGCCGGTCGACCATTTGCGGGCGCGCAGGACGATGCCTACTTGACCCATCCGCCGGTCATAGATCATGGTCTTCTTCTTGCGGGCCGTAGACGAATGAAGCGTCGAAATAGCGGCCCAGCATCTGGGACAGCCCAACTCCGGCGTGATAAGGCAACGAGTCCATGAAAGCGGTGAGGTAGACCTCGCTGTTTTCGTGCTCAGCCAAAGGCTCTATGCCAACAATCTGAATGACGTAACCGGTCAGGTAAGCATCGTCGCATTCGTCGGCAAGATGAGCGGCCACTGCTGCTTCAAGTGCTCGCTTCGTGTGCATGGACATTTGCGGTCTCCTGCTCTGTGGAAGTGTGTGCGTCAAGGTTGTGCTACCGGGCTGGACGCTTTGCCGGTTCGGTCTCTCTCCGCTTTGGCTGCCGCTTCAGATGGTGCGGTTCACTGGTGGGGAGGACGATTTGTGTTCGCGAGGGCTAGGCGAATCGAACGCCTGACTGCGGTTTTGGAGACCGCCGTGATACCACTTCACCAAGCCGACAGAATTGCAACGCCCATGGGTTGCTGTGGAAGGATCCAACCCCGGAGCGTTGCATACCACATGACCCAGTGGCCGGGAGATAAGCCGCCCCTTAGTTGATGGTCGCCGGTCGGGTCGTCGTGGCGTCTTGGAGCTTTTTCGTTCCTCGAATCCAGGCATGACAGTTCAGGCACTCGTACAGCCTGTATGACGTGACGAAAGCATGAGTTGTGCCGTCACGCCGGAGTCGTTTCCCGCCGCAGTACGGGCATGAATGTTCGTCGCGGCTCATTTGCCCCAGGTGTGGGGCGTTCGTGAGCCAGGGCAGCAGGTAGTGGTAGAGCTTTTCGGTCAGGGCAACGTCTTGCTTGGCGTAGGTGCCCATTTTGGCCCAAGCCTTCGGGTCGCCGTCGAGGCAGCGCCGCCATAGCATGTGACCTTCATGGTGGGTCTTGTGACCGATGCCCAGTGATTGTGCGACCCAGTCGAGTTTCCCAGACGCGAAATTGAATTGCTTCCGGATCGTCTTCAGCAGGTCGATTTGCTTGAACGGTTTCGGCGGGGTGAGCCCGGCGAGGAGGAATTCGCGTTGCATGTGCGGGATGTCGAATGGTGCGCTGTTGTATCCGATCACGATGTCAGCTTCGTCGAACAGGTCCCAAGCGAGCTGCACCATGCCTTCGTGTCCGTGGGATTGCTCGGACGCGAACATGGTCCTACCGGTGCCGACCCATTTGTACGCGAACGCGAAGACCTTGCCCGGTTCAATGATCTGATTCAACGAAACGTTTTGCTTGAACAGCCCCCAAGCATGCACCAGGTGAGGGGCGGTTTCGATGTCGAAAACGAGGATGCGCAGGTTCTTAGCGGCAGGGGATAGTTTCGGAATGCGCGGCAACACTCGCATGCCGCTCATTTGTAGACCCCGATGCACACGCACGTGTTCCGATTGTGGTCTTTCAACTGGGTGAGCGACGGGATGCCGAGCTTGAACCGTTCATAATCGGGTTCTAGCTCTTCGTCTTCGATCCATGCTTTGAGTTGGCGGAGCACACTGGATGCTGGCTCGCTGACCCTGACCCACCGGTCTACTGTGTCGCGGAGCAGGTCTGATGTGCCGCGTAGCTCGTGGTAGTAGTGTCCGATGGTGCACATGTGGGGTTGCGGGGCCATGATCTTGTCCTTTGCGTGGGGTGCTCGTGCTCAGGTGGGGTGGCGGGTGCGCGGTGGTGTCCCACGGTGGCCGGAAAGGATCGGCGGTTGTGGGTTGCGTCGTAGGTGAGCAGCCTGCGGAATGTCCGGGCACCCGCCAGTCAAGGGAAAAGCCCCACACCAGAAGGTGCAGGGCTTTTATCCCGCTGTGCAGCGGGTAGGGGGTGGTGTCTAGCTTGCGAGGGCTTTGCGTCCCTTGTTGGTCAAGATGACGAGGGAGATGTTTCGCCCGGGTTCATCTGCCAGTGTTGCGAGGTTTTCGTGTATGGCGGTGTCGAAGTCGCCAAAGTTGGCGCGATGGGAAGCCGTGAGGATGTACCGTCCGCCTTGTGCCTGGTCGACCTTTTGGACGTAGCCATAATGAATGAGTTGGAGCGTGTCCTGTGATACAGAGCTAGTCTTAGTCATTGCTGGCCTTCTGCTCTAGTTGGGTACAGTTGTCCCACGTTTTTAGGGTAAATGTTTTCGAGTCGGTTGTCAAGCGTTAGAACAGGTTTTCTTTTCACGCGGTCTTGGTGTGGGCATAAATCGTGTGCAGGGCGTAGAGTTTCCGGCCTTTGCTGTCGGTGTCCGCTGGGGTGATGTGCTGGTGCTTGGCCCAGTTTTCGAGATCTTTGGTCGTGACTCTGACCCCGTTTCTGTTGAGCAGTCGCACGGCTTCGGCGGCACGGTAGAGCCGGTCTTCTGCGCCGAGAGCGCTGAGGACGCGATCGCGACGGTAGGCGTCTACTTCATAGACTTGTGAGCACGTCCCGCACGTGGTTTCCTGTTGGTCTTCGTCGGCGGTGAGCGTTGTCCCGCATTCGCATTCACCGACAATGACCCGCGTTGTTGAGCCGACAATGAGCCGTTCAGCCCGGGCCTTCGCGTCGGTGAGTTGGGTTTTCAGTGATTGCACGCCTTGGTAGGTGGCCAAACGGTCGAACCTACCTAGGACGGCGTGTACAGCTTCGAGTGCGGACGAGTACGTGCCTTCGTGACCGGTAGCCAACCACATCACCAGCAACAGGTGTTGTAGCTCGACTTCGAGCATGTACGAATCGTGATTGATGGGCGGGCGCGAACCGTAGGCGTGTCCGGTGCCGGCGGTGTGGTTGGTGACATCTTGCTTGGCGGTGGTCGTGCCCAGCTCAGCCAGCAGCTCGGGGATGTCGATGAGCAGATTGCGGAGGCTGTGCGTGTCCGTGTCCAGGCAGATATTGCAGATCAGGTTTTGGGTGGGTCGGGAGCACTGGCACATGTTCATTTCCGGTTCCTTGGTGTGGTGATGATCCAGATTGCGTTGATGAGCGTGGCACCGACAGCGAAGCCGAAGGCCCACGCGGTCCAGGTCTCCGGCGTCATGTTTCCTCCTTATGTAAAGTTTCGGCCCATTTTTTTACATGTTTGGGTGAGGGTGAAAGGTTTTTGACAGGTGCCCAGTCGGTCACTTCGCGGGTAAACAGCATCCCGTTGTAGCGTTCGGCATCGTCGCCCACTCTTAGTGCGTCGGTTCCGTGGCCCCAAAAAATGCCGGACTGGTCCTTGACGGCGTATTCGGTGTGGGTGGTTGGTGTCGGATGCTCAGCCAGGAGTGCGGCGACTTCGTCTGTTGTGAAGTAGCGGTCCTTCATGACTATGCCGTCGAAGGTCACGAGCTTTATGCGTGCATGTTCCTTTTCGCGATTTGTTTCCAACCAGTTTTGGAGTGCGGCCCGTAGCGGGTCAGTGGCGCTCATTTTCCCTCCAGGTGTTTGGTGATGGTGGATACTGTCGGGCACGGGTAGTAGTCGCCGCAGACAGTGCACAAGTCTTCGTAGGGATGCGAGCCGGGGTCCTTTTTATGCAATTCCAGAATTTCTTGTAGCGCGGCAGCCATTGCTGGGCCAAGTGACCGTGACGCGGTGATGAATGCCCCGTCTGGCTCGGCTTGCACCGAGGCGACCGTGGGTGTCCCGAATCCTGGCCGGGCTGAGATCGTCCGGGCAGGCATCCCATTCACTAAGGGCAGGAATGACCACGGCCCACTAGTGGCTTGGTCGGCTAGGGCTTGGTATTTGGCCAGTGTCGCTGTGGCGGTCATGCTTCCTCCTCGGGTTTCGTCCAGACCGCAACCTCGAAGCCGTCGGAATTCATCCGGGCAAGAATGCCCTCGTCGTGGAAAAGTTCCTCATTTCCGTCTACGTACCAGGTGCCAAAAAACTTACCGAACCGGTGCGCGATTTCCTGACGCCCTCCATGGTCGCGGTAGCGGATCACCGCGCCCTTATCCTGCGGGAGTTTCACGGGTGGTTTCGGTGCCTCAGCGAGCAAGTCATAACCGTGCGCCGATTCGCCTATCCAATGCCCCTCTGGTGTGAGCCAGCCGCCTTCCCTCTCCTCTGCGGCAACACCGATTCTTACGAGGTCATCGATTTTTGCCGCGATGGTCATGCCGGGTTCTACTTCGTCAGCGGTCAAGCGTCGGAGCACGGGTAATTGGTAATCAGTCATGGTGTGGTCCTTAGCGAGTCAATAGCGGCAGGGACGTCTTCGTAGGCGCTGATCACTTCTACCGACGCCAGATCGTAAACCGCTGCCTTGACTTTTTGGTCGTGAATGGCTTCTTTGGCGGCGTCGAGGATGACCGGGAGAACCGCCTCAGCCCGACGCAGGTATTTCCCGCTGTACCCCTCGTACTGCGTTTCCGTCCAGGTGAGTTTCCGCTCCCGGTCTCCGTACCCAGTGACGAGCGGCTCTAGGTTGTAGAGGGCTTCGGCTACTTGCTGTGTCAGGCTCGTGCTCATTGGTTTTCCTCGTCCGCGAATTTCCAGAAGTACACGTTCTGGCCGTTCTCCATTGCGTGCCGGCGGGCTTGTAGCTCGTCCTGGTAGACGGCTTTCACTTCTTCGTCGTAGCTGCCGACGATCCACACGCCGGGCTTCGGGTCCACGCGGGCTGGCTTCTTGCCTTCGAGTTCAAGGACGCGGCACGCGAACTCAGCCGGAATGTCATCAGGGATGGGCCAGTCGCCGCCGGTCACGTCCCACCAGAGGTTCAGGTAATCGGCCTTGGTCTCGGTACTCATGGGTTCTCCTCCGCTTTGGCTTTCTCCCAAAAATCAGCGAATATCAGCACGTCGCCCGTATCAATGTTTGCTAGACCAATTGATTGGCTTCCCCATGGCGATTCCCCGTCGAAAAGGACATAGATGCGTTTGCCCTTGAGTTCTTCCCAGGTGTGAGCCTTGAGGGTTTCCAGGATCGTTCCCAGGAAGTCGGCTCCGAAGCGATTGCGGATGAAGTAGCCGCCCAGGGTGCATCCGATCGAACCGGCTGAACAGTGCAGGTAGGCGGTCATTATGCCGTGGTCTTCAAACCCCAAGGTCGTCCGGTCGATGGTCATCACTTCGGCCCGGTAGGCCCGGTCTTCGTGGTCGATCTCGATTTTGACCGTCATTGGTTTTCCTTCGGCTCCGGTTCGTGCGTTTGGTAGTCTTTGATTTCGTGGGCTTGGACTAGATCCATAGCTTTTTTAGATGCTGTCTCGGCCACAATGAATTCGCAGGTGTCGCAGCGCCCAGTAAAGCTACCGGCCCGGTTCGGGAAGACAATGCCCATTAGCCAGGCTCCGGTTCTGTCGTTTGATCTGTGGTGACTTCGCGCCCCGCGAATGGGTCACCAGTCTTGGTCGACCAGGTGAACGGTGCTTCGTCGTCATTGCGGGCATCGCAGACATCCGGGAGGTTCAGCCATAGGAAGTCGGCGTTGCAGTAGATGCACCGGCTGGCGATGAAAATGTGCTCCCGGCTCATCGTCCTAGCTCCTGTTCTGTCGATCTGTGGCTTTGGTCTTCAGTGTTGCCGCTCACGATTACCTCGTAAGCTGCGTCAAGGACTTGCTGCTCGGTGGTGAAAATATCACCGAAGCCAGAAGCGCATTCTCCGACTTGCACACCGTCAAGATAGATCGCACCGAACCACTGGTTCCGCAGTTTTTCGTCTTCCGGCTCATACGGCCAGTCGATTTCGTAGGTTTTGCCGCCCCACTCGAAGGTGCTAATCGTGTCCGGATGACTCATGACCGCCCCTTTCCGAAGCGCTTGACTTCGGGAAAAATGTGCACAAAAACGTGGTAATCCCTGGCCAACGACGCCCGAAATATGGAGTTGTTGATGAGCATCTGAAGTGTGATTGCTTTCGACCGATTCCAACGCTTAGATCCTCGGTACTTCATGCGGGGGAAGTTGTTTGGGGTGCGTGCAAGCTGGCCCCGGCTCATGGTGTGGCCTTGGTGACCGTAGCCGGGGACCACTTCGTGATCTCGGGCTGGAGTGCGCATCCGCGGCCTCCAGGGAAGCGCCTTTCGCCATTCCAGTAACCGTTTACGTCAAGGAATGCGAGGAATGGCGGTTCAATCTCCTCGCCCTCGAATTCTTCGACGTACACGAGGCTTCCGGGTTTGGTGGGGAGCTTCGGGGCCGGGCGATCCACCAGGTAGAACTCGTCGTCGGCGTCAAAGTGCCGGATGCCGCCCTGTTGGTTGTATACCTTGAAGAATTCAATGTTCCCGACAGTCCCGGCGGCGATCCTTGAAACCGTCATTTTCCATTTCGCGCTGATTCCGCACACGAGGGTTGTCCACTGGATGGTGTCGCCTACACGGATGTCGGTGGCTTTGATCGTGCGGTGAGTGTTCATGCTGCATCCTCCAAATGTCCGGGGCAGTCAACCCAAGTGATGTTTTGGACGCCGGGCAAGGGGCTGGCTCCGTTGTCTACGCGCTTGCGGTGTTCACGGCATCGAGTTGAACCGGCGTGTTCGTGATCGTCTTTCGGTCCGCCCTTCCGCAGGCCGCAATGACAAAAATTGCTCATGCTTGGGCCTGCCTCAGGGTGCGCAGCTCGGCTTGGAGCGCGGTCATTTCTCGGTCGTCTTCGGCTGCCATTTCGGCCCAGTCCAGCGCTTCGGACGTGTCGGACCGGAGGAGGGCTTGTGCTGATTTCCAGGCTGCGGTGTCGCGGCTGGTGCGGACTTCCGCGATCCGCTCGGTCAAAGCACTGACGTTGACGATCGTTGGTGTGGTGTTCATGGTGTTCCTTCCGGGGTCTGGTGCTCAACCTGACAACAACAATTCTACTCCGAAAACACTTCATAAGCAATACATAAATACATCAGTTTCCGAGTCGCATCAAAGCGGCGAAGTCCTCCAACGTCATCGAAACCCACTGCTCACCCGCCGCGCTCTTGCCGTGCCGCTTATGCACCACCACACCCACCACCGCACCATCATTCGCAGCCTCACGCCGAGCCTCACCAGTCCACGCAGGCAAACACAACACGCTCGTGTTCTTACACTCAACAACCACCCGACGCCCAAGGAATCTGAGTCCACCAATATCGCCCTTATCAGCCGCACCAGTCTTCACCCGACGATCAACCCGATCATCAACCACAGCCGCCAAATAATCCGCCACCAACCGCTCAAACCCCGCACCAGCAGCCCGCGCAGACCGCCGACTACGCACACGCGGACCACGACCTGCCGCCTTTTCGCCGCTCATTTTGCGGTTGCTCTGAGGTAGGTGTTTGCGATGTTTTGTGCGTAGGAGAAGGTGCTTGTTGAGGCTTGGTTTCGTCCTGGTTGTGGGTATTGGACGATCCATTGGCGTTCGCTGAAGTGGCCTTTGGTGCAGTGGGTGCAGTTGCATTGGTAGATCCTGATGCGGTTCATGATTGATCCTTGCTTGTGATGTTGAGGTTGATTGAGTGGCAGTAGTAGCCGCTGGTCGGGGTTCCTTCGATATCGATTGCCAACACTTCGGTTGCTTCTGCTAGGACGTGGATTGTGTATTTTTGGTCGAAATCTTGATCGTCTGCGGCTTTGTCTTCAACTTGGATGTTGGTGATCATGTTCTGTGTGAGATGTCCAGCGTGTAGTTCCGCGCTGAACCATGCGCAGCAATCCGAGGTGTCTTCGAATTCGAGAATCGTTCCGTCGTTTAGTGTGCAGGTGTTGTTTTTGGTGTCGATGTTGGTGATGGTTTTTCCGAGAACTATTTTTGCTAGGTCGTCTTCGGTCATGTCGTAGATGCGGTTCATTTTGGGTCTCCTGGGTCGTGGTGTTTGCCTCGGGCTTCGCGGGGTCGTTGTCCGAGTTTTTCGTCTGCGATGCAGCAGCGGCAGTTGTGCGCGGTTTCGCCTTCGTGGTCTTCGCAAGCGGGTTGTGTGCCCGGTTTTGTGGCGCGGTTTTGGTGCCTGTATTGGTCGAAGATGATTGCTGCCGGTGTTTTGGCTTGCTGGTCTTTGGCTGCGTTGAGTGCTTGGTCCAGGGCTTGTCCTGGAGTGTGGGAGTGGGCCAGTGCTTGTAGGGCTTTCATGATGCCGTTGATGGTCCAGGCTGGGCGTTGGGCTTGGATTATTGCGGTGAGGTGTTGGGCTGTTTCTTGGCTGAAGTTCATGGGATTTTTCCTCCTCCGTGTTGTTTTCTCGCGGGTTACTTAAGTGACGATGGCGGAGAAGTCTCCACAATTTTTTTGGGAAAAGCGGTAGGTGAGTTAAGTACTTGGTCTTGGTCTTGGTCTTGGGCACTGTTCCGGTTGGCGTGACGGACGGTGTTCGGAACGGGGCTGTCACAGCGTCCGTCACGGTGTGACAGCATGCGTGACATTGGTTCGGTTAGATGCTTGCGTCGGGGTGTTCGTCTCGCCATTTTTGTTTCCGCATTCTGGCTTTTTCTCGCTCGGCTATGACTTTGGTTCGGGTTCGTTGGTATTCGTCCCATGAAAGGAATTGGTAGTCGCCGTCTGGTGCTTCTTCCCAGAAGCCGGTTTGGACTAGGTGGTTGGCGAGTTTGGTGCCGTTGGGCCAGGTTTGGATGTACCAGAGCGGCACTAGGCCGTCTGTGAGGAAGTCTGTGCAGTAGGTGCCGCAGACTGTCCAGAGACCGATTGCGTTGAGACCGGCTTTGCGGACTTTGGGGTGTCCGTGCATTTTGTCATCGGCATTGAACCAGGGGATGGGGATCACGGCCTTTCACGCGGTGGTTTTTTCGAGCCAGTGGGTGCGGAATGAGTTGTGTGCTGTGCGGAGATGGTTTTCGGCTTGGGCGCGGTTGATGCCTGCTTGGTATTGGGTGTCGAAGAAGGTTTTGGCGTGGCCGTAGGCGGTTTCTCGGATGAACGGGCCGTGTTTTTCGAGTTGCGCTAGGGCTCGGTTTTCTTCGGTTTTGGCGGCTTCGATTTGGGCTTGGTAGCGGCTGATGCGTTGGCGTTGCCGTTGTACTTGGAGGGCCATCTGGTCCGCTTCGTGCTTGGCCTTTTCGTACTGGGCGATGAGCCGCTCTTTTCGGGCGGTCTGGTTTCGTGTTTGCTGGCTGATTTTTCGGGTGTCACCGGCCCATTGATAGCCGCTCATCTGGTGCCCTGAGTTTTGAATGTTCTACCGGTGTACCGGTCGTAGGTGGTGCCGCACGAGCACCGATTCCAGGTGCACGTCCTGGTAGTGCAGTGGGGCACGGAGTTCACGGCCGCGTAAACCGCGCACACTGGGCACTGTTTGATCGGGGTTTCACTTTTCATGGGTGGATTCCTTTGATTTGCGCCGGTTGGAAGCCTTCCCAGTCGCGGACTACCTCGCCGTTGCGGGTGAGGGTGACCACCGGGGCACGGAGGTAGCCCAGTGTGTGCTTTACGTAGGTGAGGGCTGCCGGTTCACGGGTGATGTCGATCTCGTCGTAGCTGATGAGTTCGCGGTCCATGAGCTTCTTCGTCATGGTGCATTGGGCGCATCCGGGCTGGGTGTAGATGGTCACTTGGTACGGCATAGCCAGGCCTGATCGTCGTGCAAGGCTTTCTCTGCCCGGCTTTTGGTGTACCCGCGCTGGTACGCATGGCGGAGGGTTTCGTCCTGATAGGTTGCGGGCTTTTCGCCGGTGTACCCGTCTACCTCGCCATACTCGAACGCTGCTTTGATCTGCTCAGAGGTCATCACGGGTCCGCCTCTTGGCGTGTTGGTAGTAGCCAGTGACAAGCCGACAGTCCCGACAATCGCGGTGCCGGTTGTGATGATTGACGAAGGATCGTCCGCACCGCTCACAGACGCCTTCCCCGTAGCCTGGTTTGGGTGGGTAGGGTTTCGTTCTACCTTGAATGGGTTCCATGGTCGCGGCCTAAAACGGCGGCTCTGCCGGTGCCGGGGTCGCCCACGGGTCGGCAGCCGGTGTGCTGGGTTGTTGTGGGGTCCAGGTGCCGTTGCTGGCTGGCTTGGGTTCGCGTTGGGTGCGGTTGACTTTGGCGTTCGCATACTTCAGCGAGGGGCCGATTTCGTCTACTTCAAGCTCTATGACGGTGCGCTTTTCGCCGTTTTTCGTCTCGTAGGTGCGGGATTTGAGTTTCCCGGTGACGATCACTCGGGTGCCCTTGGTGAGGGACTCAGCCACGTTCTCGGCGGCTTCTTTCCACACGGCGCAAGGCAGGAACAGTGTTTCGCCGTCCTTCCACTCATTCGCTGCACGGTCGAAGACACGCAGCGTGCAGGCAATGGTGAAGTTCGCGACCGGCGAGCCGGACGGCGTGAACCGCAACTCCGGGTCGTTGGTCAGGTTCCCGGCGATGGTCTGAATATTGGTGCTCATGTGGTTGCCTCCTTGGCGGCGTTTCCTGCTGCGACGATTTGCGCGATGACTTCTTGTGGGGCGTTGGTGGTAGTCGCTTCGTGCCAGAGCGCGGTCAGGGTTTCGGTGTCCCCGGCAGCGTTGCCGATTTCTGTAGCCCAGTCGCGTCCACTCGGCGGGCTATCGACAATTTCGCCAGGCAAGTCGTCGTTGCCATTGGCGTCTAGGAGGTCTACTGCCGATGGTGCTGGGCTGGGGCGTTCTCCCAAGTCGCCAAGCTCGTCGGGGGTGTAAGCGACGCCGTAAAGCGCTTCAGGACAGGCCAGCCGGGCGACAGCCGATATTGCTCGCCATTGGAGCATGGTGCCTGGTTGTTTCTTGTAGTTGTCTTTGGCGTGCAACCCCATGCCCTGAGCCCACTTCAGGTCGCGGGTGACTTTGAATTCAAAGTCTGGGTCATCGGCGCGGATGATTTGTGCTGTGCAAGTTGTCTCATCACCGATGACGCGGAGTTTGTGCCCTGCTTTGCGGACATTCGCCGCAATGAGTTCGGCTGACGCTGTTGGCTTGCCCTGGATCACATCGATCCGGTACAGCGACTCGGCAGGAGAGAGACCCATTGCCTGGCCCAGCCCGACGGCTAGAAGAATGTCCGCTGGTTTGCCTCGGTATGCCTGGGGGAGCATCGCACCCGTTGATACGGCTTGTGCGTAGTCCATTTGGGCGCGTAGTCCGCCGTCTGAGGCTTTGACGATTTCAGTCATGATTTAGCAGTCCTTCCATTTGTTGGGCAGCCCAGGCGGGAAGCTCAATTTGCTCTGATCTGGGGTAGCCGGGCCAGATCCCGGTTTTCGTGCATTCTTGGTAGATGCGTTTCGCCCTGGTGTTTAGGCGTCGTCCCATGTCCACGGCTAGCGGGTGGAGTTCCACTACGGAGACGAGGTAGGGCGGAAATTTCTCAACCAGGACGAACAGGAAGGGCAGTTCCTCGCCGGTCACGGCTTTGATGCCGTCTACGTAGTGGGCGTGTGATTGGTGGTATCCGAAGTCGGCCACGGTTTTGTTGAAATGGCGGGGATCGGCGTTCTTGGTCGTTTTCAAATCGATCAGCAGATCTGGTCGCCACGCATCAGGGCGGCACTTGAGGTCAAGACCGTCTTCTTTCCAGAAAACGGATGTTTCTGCTTTGTGATTGGTGAAGGCTTGCCTTGCCAACGGGTGGGCCATGACCGCGTCCCGCATGCCCACAACCTGCCGGTAGTCCCTGATCAGCAGCGGAGTGAGTCCGTCTGCGTAGGCTGCCGCGCGGGCTTCTTTGGCGTCTCTACTGATCCAGCTGTCAAAATTCACCTGCACAATCCGGCTGTCATCGTTTTCTAGGATCATGGAGTGCGCCGCAGTTCCTAAGTCGAACTCCTTTTTCTCGACCCGGTGATGCAGATCCCATTGGTAGTGCGCAGGGGTACGCATTGCCAGCGTTTTGAGACTTGTCGAACCGAGCGCGTGGTACCGGTGATAGTCGGCGCTGCTGAGCCGGTCAACGATGCCCGCATACAGCGTTTCCATCAGTAACCGACCGCCCATCCGTAAGCAAGGAACATCGCCGCGAAAGGGAGCCCGAAAAGGGCGCCGGCCAAATACTCGTGCAACGCCTGCCCGTGTTTGGTGGGCTTCAGGAAGCCCACGAGAAGCCCGGCTTCGTGTGCAGTTTCGTGGTGTTGAATTTCGCGCCCATCAGAGCGTCAGCGATCGACCGGTTCAACCAGTCTTCCGCGGCTTCGGTCAGTTCTTCACGGTTGCTGATCGTGCCTGCGGCGTTTTCGAGCAGCTCCGGGTGCGTACCGGCTTCGATCTGCGCCAATTCATCCAGCGCTTCAATGGCTTCTTCAAGCACGTAGATCACGCGGAAGTCCGCATTCAACCGGTAAGACAGTTCCCGCATGAACGGGTAGAACAGGTCTTCGTTGAGGTTAAGCCCGTGTTCTTCGTGGTACTCGTTCAAGAAGAATCGCAGCGCCTTGTCTGCTTCGTGCACGGTGAGTGATTTAGGGTATGAGGTATCCATTTCAATTCCTTGCAGGAGGTTGGGTGGGTGCTAGGGGTCTGGGAGGTTGCCGCCTCCTGGACCCCTTCTTATGCTCGGCGGAGTCGCTTGTTTCGTTGTCGAACGGTTTCTTCAGGTATCGCTGATTCGCTGCATCGATCTGCGGGGGGGACTTTCCCGAGTTGAAGGATCGCCGACACATCGCTTTCAGAGAACAAGATCACGGTTCCGAATCGGTGGTGCGGCCAATCAGGGACTTTGCGGTAGATGCTTGTCGTAGACGTTCTGAGAAGGACAGCAAGCTCCTTGACGGTGATGAACGTTGGCAATTCAGTACTGTTCATTTCCAGTCAATTCCAAAAAGCTCAGGTGGGCACCCCAGAGCATCAGCTAGCGGGAGCACCCAGTGTGGCAACACTGGCTTGTACCCGCTTTCCATGAGTGCGTAGTAGCCCCGACTCATTCCTGCTTCTGTGGCTACCGTGTCTTGGCTTAGGTGGTGCTCTTTGCTCAATCGGGCTGGTGCGCGGACGGCCTTCATGCGGAGGCCGACGCGGACATACTCCGGATTTGGTTCGAGCGGGGCGCGAATCCGCTTGCGTCGTCTTTGTGATGTGCTCATGTATCAAGTATGGAGTAACAGCGTATTGCTTGTCAACTCTGCGTGGAGTAACTATGTGCCGTCTGCCTAGTTTTAGCGGTGTATCGCGGGTAACTACAGTGGTGTATTTCCGATTTTTCGTCTCAGTCTCGAAGTGTTCGTGTGGTTGTGTTACTCCACGCGCTCAGGCACAGTGGAGACATGATCAATCGAGAAGTAATGCTCAGCCACATTGGGCACCTGGCAAGGATGCGGCGGAACGAAAAGGGGGTTGGCCTCCGCGAGTTCGCACGCATGGCCGAAATTGGATCGACCCAAACCATCCAAAAGTTCGAAACGGGCGAACGCGAGCCAAACCCGCAATCGCTCCGAAAACTTGAAGACGCGCTCTCCTGGAGTCCCGGCGTCATCAGCCGACTTTTGGATGCGGCCGACAGCGATCCGGAGGGCGTTGACCGAGGCATCGACATGGCTTACATGGACGGCTGGACTGTGGCGGAGCCAGTCAGCAAAGCCTCCGAACTGACCGACCTCGAACTGCTCACCGAGACAATCGCAAGGCTTCACAAATGGGAAGCAAGCCTCAAGGCATCAGAAAACAAGAGCGCCCAGTCTTCGACGCAGTCCGGCGTGCCGGACGAATTCGCGCTCGCCGCTCACACTGGCGTCAGTGAGGGTAAGCGACTGCATGCCGAAGCTCAGAAGCGTGGAGAAGAGTCCCAGGACCACCCTGACCATGAATGAAAACTGTCAGTCGCTAAAGCTAGGATCAGATCATGTTTCACCCTTGGCGGGAACTGCGCAAAAAGCCAGAAATTACCGTCAACTGGACTGAGTTGAATTACACGAATGGCATTACAGACGGCCACAGCACCATTTGGCTGGATAGTCGCCTTCTGCAGGTTGAACGACGATGCGTTCTTGCTCACGAAATGATCCACATTGAACGTGGGCACACTGAATGCCAGAAAACAGCGGCCGAAATCGGAGTCCGTGTAGAGGCTGCCCGAAGACTCATTGCTATGGAAGATCTGCTGCGCTGCAAGCAGTGGGCCCGTTCGGTGTGGGAGCTGGCGGACGAGCTGTGGGTTACGCCGGAAGTTCTCGCTGATCGAATCGGGTACCTAACCGTGGCGGAGTCGGCAGAACTTGATAGTACCGATGAGGACGCAAGCGCCTGATCACCGTATGTCCGCGAGTCACAAGCGATGCATTTAGGTGTTTGGAGGCGACAAATGGTGGCGAGTGGCGTTGTTGTAGCCCCACAAAGATTCCTGTGAATACGGGAGAAAAGCAGGAGTTCGAATCTCCTATGCTCCACCATTGAAACGTACAAAAACACCTGACATCGGTTGATGCGGGTATGTAGAGCGGCGGCAATGCTCACACTGCGGAATTGTCCGCGACGGCTGGATCGAACCGCGATCATCGTTGGAGGGCGGTAATGCCCTCCTGATCCACTACCCCACGCTGATTTGGTCCCAGAACTGTGGATAGAACTGAGACAGGGGACTCTCTGAAGTTGCTCCCTCTTCGAGGGCGGCGCGACATTGCCTCGTAATCTCCTGCCTGTGGAGATCAATCTGAGGCACAAGTGTATAGATGTCAGTCATGTCGATGTGTACAGTCCGATACTGGCCCACGTCGAAGGGCAGAATGTCAGAAGTACGAATGATCTGGACGATCGGCTTTCGCGTTGCGTGTCGAAGCGCGAGTTCGTAGTACACATTTGGGTTGCCGAAGCTGAGGTCAGCGATAACCAGAGCAGCTCGCGCTACGTGGTCCATTACCTGACCGGTAATCAAACCTGGTTTAGCAATTCCGTCGGCTCTCACCGTGCGGAGACCGAGTTCCGCCAACGCAGGCTCAAACAAAGCGGAAAGCATAAGATCGGCATGCTTTCTTTCCTCAGAATCTGCATTACCGATTGGGGAGATGACGAAACATACATCTTCTAGCCCATCGGCAGGTGAGCCTTTTCGGGCAGTTCTCGACGTCGGAGGTGCTTCACTGGTCGGTGCGATCTGGGTGTCGTCCGCTCCGGACACGACTAGCTCTTCAGGTTCCGTATCTTTGAGTGCTTCAATGGCGGCCTCGACGGTAACAAGATGCTCCGAGCCTCCAATGGTTCTGATCAGTCCAAGTTCACGAGCATTGGCAAGGAAGGTCTCTACACATTCCGCAACAATGCTCTCATCGACCTCAGATTCCCGGGCCGCATCGCGAAGGACCTCAGCGGTCGGCAGACGGCTGCCGGAATACTTCTCGTAAATTGAGTTGAAAGAGGAGACCTTGATGATTGCAAGATCGAGGCTTGCCTCCAGGCGCGCTCGATCCGGCGCGGTTGGATTCGAGGCAATCTTTCCTGTGGGAGTCAGGTCGAGCCACTCCGCTGAGTACCCGCCGGTTGTGATGCCATACTGAACACTGCTGGTGATCAGCTTTCGGGTTGGGCCGCTATCGGGCGAGCGATCCAGGGCCTCAAACAGGGTCAACCTCCGAGTGCGCTGGCCCGCCCCATGCTTCTGTATCGCCTGAGCAAGGAACAACGCTTCCTTGAACGAGGTGGCAGGGAACGGCCTGACAGTCCGCTTCTTTCGCGAGGATGAACCACTCGTGTCGTTGATTTCGCTCGCCGGTTCCTTGGAGGCAACTGCGGGACTCTTGGTGTTTGCCATGTATGTACACTACCGGCTGGAATTAACCTTCGGTAAGTGAGCGTGTATAGCTGATCGGCACGCCCGTGCGGGCGGCAAGCTGACCGGACAGGCCTTATGTGTGTCAAGTGGCCTTTTCCACACTGTCATCCGGAGTATCCCGAACCGTTTGGCGATGGGCATAACACTTTCACGGGTGGCACGGGCGATTCGGACAGCGTCTACTTTCTCGTCCGTCAGTGGTGTTCGGGTGCGTCTCGTTAGGTTCAACACCACCCCGGGACCGGGCTCGGAAGCCGCTGACGACTCTGTCACGATGCTTCGTTTCGCACGCTCCCAGACGGATTCTAGCCCTTCGACCCGCCTCCATACGTTCGGTTTGAATCCACCCGCGTCCGTCATTTAGAGGTCCTACCAACGTAAGCGCCTCGCCATGTGCTTGCGTGCGGAACGCCCGCTGTTTCAGCCTGCGCTATTCGCCACGCCATATCTGGCTTCTATCATCAGTACCGCTTCGCCGACCGCGTGTGCTATTGATGCGTCGTCGGGGGGACCAGTTCATGAGCAGCATCCTGGGCCAGAAAACGTAGTTGGAGATCATCCCGAGGAATTGGGCTGCAGCCATCTCCGTGTCGTCGAGCTTGGTGGTCCCCAGCGCGTTCTCGGTGTCGAGATAGCGGCGGACCGAGTCGAAATAGGGCATTTTGCTATGCCCGAAGTGAGCTTCGCCCAACTCGGGGAAGCGCGGCAGCTCGGCGATGACGATGCGGAATAGGGTTGGCGCCGGCGAGCAGGCGTGCAGAAGCCTGTAGGAAGTGGATGCCGAGCCTGTCGAAGGTATCGCGAAATTGCGGGAAAGCGTTTCGACGCTTCGAGAATCCGAAGTCGGAATCATCAGCTCAGCTGCGGTAATGCTCTTACGTATTGACCAGTGTCAATCGCTGCGACCAGTTGTCTACCGGGTCAGCATCGAGCCACTACGTTCGGTGCAGTCCGTCGCGTAGATCGTCGATCTGAGTCTCGATGATGCTGATCCTAAATGATTCGGTGGCTATAGAAGGATTCCTTTCCTTGGTAAGCGGTTAGTCTTCGAATGCCGGGCAAAATCGGATCAGCAAGATGTGATGCCCTATTAGCCAGGGCAAGCCTCGCCGTCGAGCTTTATGCGATCGGTGGGACTAAGTTCAATTGCCCGGCTGCGGTGCTCCACCGATGGATAGGCTCTTCCCGAGACAACCGGCTGAACTAGTGCGATATCGGCGGAGCTCGGGGTCGGCCAATCTCCAACATGATTAATTTATTTGAACCTAAGGGTATCCCGGTGGCGGTACTTCGTCACAAATCTTGCGATACTTGTGCATTGCTTGTTTGCTACGTCAGACCATCCACTTTTCTAAGCTAAGAGAGCCTAACCCGGGTTTTCTGGACTCTGGTTTTAGGGCGATGGTCTTGGGGGAATGGAGTCTATGATCCATGTCGCAAAGTTGTCGGAACCTCGGGGTGAAGCATCAGGCCTTGTACTGGTGGTCATGTTGCAGATGTGCCTCGAATGTAAGGCTTCACTCCTGAGCTACCTCCGCCAAGCGCGGGGCAGTGTGGAAGCTGACAGGTTCTGATCGCACACGTTTTGGTGAACAGACAACGAGCAAACCGGTAAAAACCAGCAAAAACCGGCTTCGCTGCGCTATGCTTGTAAACCATAACGGGTGTAGATCCCGCAAACTCGCCCGGAGGGATCTGGCTCATGAGCGAACCGTGGCTGTCGGCGGATAACATCGCAGCTCACCTCGGTATTACAAAAGACACCGTTTACGCTTGGATCGCCGACAAAGGAATGCCAGCGCACAAGATCGGCCGCTTGTGGAAGTTCCAGGTGTCTGAAGTCGACGAGTGGGTGCGTGGCGGTGGAGCAGCTACACAAGACGGTGCCAGAGGTGCATGAGATGTGGTGCTTGATCGGGGCTAATTCGTTAGGTTACAGGTCGAGGAGGAGAGTTGAATAAGGCTGGTGTTGACGCGGCAGTTTCACGGGTTGTCACCTGGATTCGTGATGTGAACTCCGACTCGCCAGCGTTGAATTCGGTTGTTGGCCTGAGCGATTCCGAAATGAAGCAGCTGGCGCGCCTTGGTGCCCTGCTCCGTGAGCGACTCAGCGATCATTCACTCGAAAGCTTAGTTGCTGCTTTGACTCCAGACGGCGAGATCGTGGTACTGGACGAAGTTCGGGCAGCGTTCGATCATCTGATCGGCGAAGACGCTGTGGTTCACCTGGCCGACCTCTATGCATCGATTGTGACTCCCGCTAAACGCAGGCCTCTCGGTACCTTCTTCACACCGCGCGAGTACGCGCAAGCCATCGTTGATGGATTTGCTAGTCGTCACGATCCTCCCGGAGAAGTGGTTGACGTGGGGGCGGGCGTCGGGATCTTTTCTGAGATCGCACGCATCAAGTGGCCAAACGCATCAATTCAAGCGATTGATATCAACCCGCTTACGCTTGGGCTTCAGGCAGTTGCGATAGCGAAGCTCCTGGAGCGGAGTGTAAAGCTTGTCTTGATGGACTACCGACAGTGGCTTGATTCGAATGTTCCGTCCGTGCCAACGCTCTATCTCGGGAACCCACCCTATACCCGTTGGCAGTTGCTCGACCGTGCTGACCGTGCTGACCTACTTGACTCAGCGGACGGTTTAGTTGGTGCTCGCGCAAATCTCTCGACACTGTTCCTCGCCATGACATTAGCTAAGCTGCGTCCACAAGACTCGCTGGCGATGATCATTCCAGCGGGTTGGATGCGAGCGGAATACGGAAAGAGATTGAGGGCACGTCTACGGGATGCAGGATGGCGGCGAATTTCTCTGCGGTTGGCTGACTCTTGGCGTTTTGATCAGGCAATCGTCGATGCTGTCTTGGTTGAGGTCGGTCCAGAATCCGCAACGTTGCAGCGAATCGAGGTGTCAGATTGGTCGGGATCTGAACGATTGATTGTGAGTCGCACAGAGGGAGAAGCAGTTTTTCCAGCTCCGGGACGAACGCACCTTCTTCCACCCGGCTGTGAAGATGGTGACACTCTCGCTCGATATGCTCGTGTGACGCGAGGCACGGCATCTGGAGCGAATCGTTTCTTTTTGAACACTCCAGAGAAATGGGATGCTCTTGGTATTCCGCAGGAATTTCGTATACCACTCGCCCGTCGACTTCGTCCAGGCGTGAACGGCACAGCGTCATCGCTCGAAACAAGTGAAATATTGGTGCTCGGTGACTATTGTCGTGGAACGGTCGAGAGTGTCGAGGCCTGGATAGCTGCTGGTGAACGTGGCGGGTTGCACGAACTCTACCTTTGTTCGCAGCGCAAGACCTGGTTCGACCTTTCTGGCGAGCTGAAAACTCCGGACGTCATAATCTCAGCTCTCGCTCGTGAGACGTTTCATGTGCTGGATAACCCGGGCAGGTTAGCTATTACAAATAACCTATTCGGTTTGTATTGGTCGGCGGACGTCGTCCAAGAAACGAAGGATCAGCTGCTCGGCTGGCTTCGTAGCGCCGAGGGCCAGGCGATGTTGCGTTCGAGTTCATCTGTGGAGGCTAATGGCCTGTATCGGTTGAGCCCTAAGACCATGGGGATGATTTCAATGGGTATTTCGAGCATACCGAAGATGGGCGCCAATCGAGAGATTTCCAGTCTGTTGGTTAGCGGAGGGAAAGCGATATGAGTCCAGAAGGCTTCTCCGTCGACACCCATCTCTTGCGTGAGCTCGGTGACCTCCTGGTGGGACGAGACAGCACTGCGATTCTTGAACTCGTCAAGAACGGCTACGACGCGGACGCCACCGTGGTCCGCATTGAGGCGCAAAATCTGGCCAATCCTAAGGAGGCAGTGCTTACAGTTGAGGACAACGGAAACGGAATGACGGCGGATCGTTTCCGATCTGCATTTCTGAGGATCGCCGGACGGGATAAGGAGGAAGGCGACCGTCGGTCCCCTAGATTTCTTCGTGCCTACACGGGGCAGAAGGGCATCGGTCGGCTTGCCAGCCAGAAGCTGGCTAAGATTCTTGAGGTTCGGAGCATACCCGGCTCTAACGTTGTTGGAGGCAGCGGCCCGGGGGTAGAAGCTCAGATTGACTGGGAGGCTATCGACCAGCAGCAGACGTTGCATGACCTGAAACACGGACTTGCCGTAACAGATGTTTCCTTGACCCCAGGAACGGCTCCGGGGACTGTACTGACCATGCGCTCGCTCAAGAGGACCTGGACTCCTGGAGAGATTGGCAAGTTTATCGACGAGTTGCATTCTGCGCAGCCGCAATCCCTCCTTCTTGGTTCTGACTCCGAAGCGCTTTCGATCGCTGGTGAAACACTTCTTGGACAACCGATTGTTCGGGTCTCGGCAAGCGACGATCCCGGGTTCGAACTCGAGCTTGCCGGTGATTTGGCCTCTGGAGATGATCTCTGGGCGAAGGCTGTGGAGGACTTCCAATGGTGTGCTGAGATCGATGTTGCTGGAGGACGAACCCGTTATCGAATCTCACCAACAACGACGTATGCTCGCAACGAGCCCCTCGCCCGACCGTATTCATTTGAAGCAGAAGCTGACCCCGCCCTGCGATTTCAGGCGCGATTCTACATTATGCCTGGTGCAAGTAGCAGGCGTGGCCCACTCAAAGGATTTGTCCGGTCGACAAGTGGCATTCGAGTGTATCTGGAAGGCTTCCGGGTCCTACCCTACGCGGAGTATGGCGACGATTGGCTTGAGATCGACCGAGAATATCGGTCCGGCGCGCGCTACTACTCGATTGATTTGGACGAGTCAGCGAGCGACGACTTAGACGTAGACAAGCGCGAGGCATTAAATGCCATCCCAAGTAGTGGCTACTTTGGGGCAGTTTTTCTTACGGCTTCGGGTGCTCCTGACCTCGAAAGCCTCATAAACCGCGAGGGGTTCGTCCCTGGACCGACCTTCAAAGGCATCCAACGAATCGTCCGGGACGGTGTGCGGTTGACAGTGCGCGTTCGCCGTTCCATTTTCAATCAGCGGGATCGACTTAACGCGATCACGCGGGTGATACTGACTGAAAAGACGCCTGATCCACCTACATCGGAAGGTGCTCGCAGGCCTGTCTTCGATCCTTCAGGCCGAACGCCATTCGAGATACTCGCACCTCACGGTCCTACCAACGACGACGACCGAAAAATGGCGGAGGCAGAGGCGGCTGCGGCAGAGATCGGAGCTGGGTCGGACAGCGTCGTTGGCCCCTCAATTGACAGTCCAACCCGGACTTTGATGGAGGGATTCAATGCGGCACGCATTCAGCTTCAAGCAGTCCAGAGCCTTCAACCCGAGCTTCGGGTTCTCGCCGGCGTTGGCCTGCAACTTGGGGCATTTGTCCACGATATCAACGGGATGCTGGCTTCTGCAACGACGATCCGTGAACTACTTAGAGGGCTTCTCAACAAAGTAGTCGACCCGACCCAACGAAACACGCTTCAGGTGACGTTGCGTACCGCGGATGAATTGGCCCATACTCTTGCGCGCCAAAGTTCCTACCTGACTGATGTGCTCAGTGCAGACCCGCGGAGGAGGAGGTCGCAAGTCAAGGTGCGTGAGCGTGTGGACTCGGTTCTCAGGTTCCTTGCAAGGCCGCTTGCGTCGAAGGGCGTCACCGTGAACGTTGAGGTACCGCCCGAGCTACGTACAGCACCCATGTTTCCGGCCGAGGTAACAATCCTGCTTTCTAACCTCTTTACCAACGCGGTAAAGAATGCCGCTGAGGGTGGAAATTTGTGGATTGAAGGACAAGATCTCGGCTCTGCGGTCGAAATCATCGTGAGTAATGATGGGACTGCAGTCAACCTCAATGAAGCCGAACGATGGTTCTTACCATTTGAAAGTACAACGACGGCTGTTGATGACGCGCTCGGCCAGGGATTGGGCCTGGGACTGCCGATCGTAAGAGCCTTGACCGACGACTACCGAGGCGATGTTCGCTTCATTGAACCTGTTCATGGATTGGGGACATCAATCAGGGTGCTTCTCCCGAAGAAGGGCAAGATGCAATGACAACGCAGCCATTTGTTCTGCTAGTGGATGATGATCCAGCGCAGGAAGCTTTCGCGCTCCTATTGAGTCAGCAAGGCGTCGAGGCGAAACATGTGCTCCCCGGTGATTTGCTGGTCGATGACCTAGATCGTGCGAGCCTCGTACTTATCGATGAATTCATCGAAGACTGGCCGGCACGCGATTTGGCGAAAGACGAGCTAGGCCTCTTCGTTCGGGATGGCATTGCCCTCGCAAGCGTGCTTCGATCTGCTCTTGATGGGCGCGGTCCGAGTCCTGACACAGAACCAAAGCCTAAAAATACTGCGTTCGTTCTTCGCACCGGACACCTTGATGTTCTCGGGGCCGGAACCCCTGCCTTTATTCGACCGATGGCAATTGCGAGTAGGCACGATCTTGAGTGGGCCGCTGAGAAGACAAGGATGACCGCCAAAGCCTTGGCCTCGCTTGCGATCGCAACGTCGAAGCTTCCGACAGATTGGTCTAATCCGGTGGATCCGGTTGCCCAGCTCGCCTGGCTTGACCTGCCACAAGCACATTGGAGAGATGACGCAATCGCACAGATCGAACTCTGTCGACCCCCTTGGTCCGTTCTTGCCGCGACGTCTGCCGGAAGGCGATGGCTCTCCTGGTTCTTGCAACGAATCTTGCCCTTTCCGACGTTCCTTGTCGATGATCGTCGAGCTGCGAGCTATCTGGGACTGAAGCCAAGCGCGCTCGACGATATAGTCGGAGGTGAAAATCAAGTTGCTGAAATGTTGAGTGGAGCGGAATACAGAGGACAGCTTGCAGATTTCTCGGGTCGCCGCTGGTGGCGCGCCGGGATATCAGCAGTTAGAGGGCTAGCGCTTGAATCCTCTTACGGCAGAATGAGTGAGGATGTTGCGCGCTCGATTGCCTTGCTCCACGGCAAAGAGCTTGAAACACTTGGTCTTCAACGCCCAGTATTTCAAATCGACGATAATTACAACTTGGTAGATGAACCATTGGAAATTACCGACGCTGTCCGATTACAGCCCGATGACTGGCCGTCTTACGCTGATGACCCGTGGCTTGCTACAGCGTCTATTGATATTGAACAGTCCCTCGCTAAGCTGGTCGTTATTGACGACCGAAATAGCGGAGCGGACAAAAACGATGAATAATCGTTCAGCCTGCCAACACCTTCTTGACGCCGGTCCCGTGCTTTGCCTTGGCGCGTCTACGGTGATGGCTGATCTTTACGACGCCCACCTGATTGCCGATGGCTTAGTTGTGGCAACGGTCGCGGACGAGGTTCGCGGTTGGGCCTCTGTTTATGTGGCACCCGGTGATCCCCATAGGAAGAAGGAGGTGAAACGTGCTGGCGCCGCGGCTGTAGGGAGATATACTCGTACGCTGCTTGCGACGGCCCTTCCCACGCCGGAGCCGCAACCCGCGGCCGTCGCGGCAATTCGTCGTGAGCTTGAGAGGCACGCCGAGCGAAAACGTCCTGGCCGTATGGCACGTGCTGGTGAGCATGGTGGAGAAACTTATTCGATTTATGAGGCAGGCCTACGTTCAATCTGCTTCATTACGAATGATGGTGGTGCGAGACATGTAGCAGGCATGTGGTCTGTCACTCATCAGTCATTCGTAGACCTTATGCGGCGTCTGGTGAAGTCCCATCAAGACGTAAACAGAAGGCAGATCGTCAAAGAGATGCAGAGGCTTGGGAGAAACGGCATTGACGTAGGTGACGTCGTGAACTCCGTTCTAGATCTAAGATAGTTTGTTCTGACACAGGTATGGTCGAGTTCCCAGGAATTAGCTACATCTACAGCCTTGAAAGTATCCATTTTTCGCTCAATGTACCTCAGACAGTCGTGTAATCAATGAGTACTTACGTCGCTATTTCGATTCATTTTGAATGGAAGCTGCTCACTGCGGTGCCAAGTGTGTTAAATCTGGTTTCTTGGTTCGACTTCCATCTCCGAGAGGTTTAGAGGGCGAGGCATCCGGTGCCCCGATTCGCGTGATTCAACTCGGGTTTCCGTCTCTGGATTCGGTTGCGCGAATTCGCCGCGGGGCCGCGGCACCCACCATCCTCGAGGTGTAACATCTCCAAGTTCGGCTAGATGCGAGACAGTTTTCGGTTCTTCGCCGGGTCGACGCCTCTAGAGCTCGATGACGACCTTGCCATGCACGCGTCGGCTCCCCTGAAGTTCTGCCGCTTGACGGATCTGCTCAACCGGGAAGCTCTCCGCAATCGGCACCTGGAGTTTGCCCGCTGCGATCAACTGGGCAATCTCTTCCAGTGTGCCGGGCGCTGCGTCCGAACCGTTGCCGGCCGGAATGCCTTCGAGTTTCGTGGTGATGGTGCAAATTCGATCATTGGGGACGCCGAGTTCCTTTGCCGCGTCCACGGTCTCGGTGCCGTGCAGATCCATGGCAGCAGTGATGCCACCAGGAGCCAGCGCACGGACTCGATCGACGAGCCCGTCGCCGTAAGCCACCGGCTCGGCGCCGAGGCTGCTGAGGAACTCGGCCGACGTCGCCGATCCGGTGCCGATCACGCGCGCCCCGGTGAGCCGGGCCAGCTGGACGGCGAACACGCCAACCCCACCGCCCGCGCCACCGATCAACACGGTGTCGTCTGAGCTGAGGTTGATCGCAGCGAGCGCGGCAGCTGCGGTGCGACCCGCGATCGTGATCGTGGCGCCGGTGCGGTCGTCTACATCATCAGGTGTGTGGTGGGCTTCGTTTGCTGGCGTCGCTCCATCCGCGTCCACCACAACGTAATCGGCCACCGAGCGGGACAATGCGCCGCCAAACACGCGGTCGCCCAGCGCAAAGTTGGTCACGCCGTCGCCAATCTGATCGACAACGCCCGCGAAGTCGGTGCCGAAGCCGACCGGCAGACTGAGCCCGAACCTGGCCGCAGTTTCGGCATCGGCGGTCATGATCCAGTCCATCGGATTCAGCCCGGCTGCGGTGACCCGCACCCGAAGCTGTCCTGGGCCGGCCTGTGGCGCGGGAACCTCGCGGAGCTTCAGAACCTCTGGCCCGCCGAAGGCATCGAGCTGGACCGCGGTACTGCTGCGTACTGCTGGTGAATCGTGAACTGTCGACATGTGCGTTGGCTCCTTGGACTGTGAGAAGATACTAAAGCGGAACATGTTCCGCTTTCTCAATAATCGTAGCATAACCGGAGCGTGATCCGTTTTGACTGAACTGGCTGGGCGAACCTCGCGCGCCGACGCAACCCGCAACCGAGACCAGGTGCTCGAGGTGGCGACTCGAGTGTTCGCGTCCGCGGATGCTGAGCCCTCGATGCGCGCCATTGCCCGCGAGGCCGGCGTCGGTATTGCCACGCTGTACCGGCATTTCCCGACCCGTGAGTCGCTCGTCGACGCCGTTTATCGAGACCAGGTCGTCCGGCTCACCGCCGGGGCCCGCGAATTGCTCGGTCAGCTGCCGCCGGCGGCAGCGATGCGGCGCTGGATGGATTTGTTCGGTGACTGGATCGCGACCAAAAACGGCATGCTGGACACCTTGCTTGCCATGGTCGAGTCGGGCGAGATTGCGCATGCGCAGACCCGGACGGAACTGCTGGCGGCGATCACCACGATTCTCGACGCCGGGCGCGCCGCGGGCGACTTGCGCAGCGACGTGGGCGCCGATGATATTGCCGCCGCGCTCATTGGCATCTTCACGGTGGCGTCCCGGCCTGGACACGAGGCGTTGGCTAGTCGCTTGCTGGATCTTTTGCTGGACGGCCTCCGCCCGATCAATCAACGTTGATTTCGCGCACGGCGCACGGTCAGCTCAGCTCTTTGCCGCCCCTGCGCAGACGCGTAAGCTCGATCTTGCTGCGGTCAGCTCAATCCGGACGCCGGAGAGCGCATTGACAGGCAGCGCCGTCACCAAAAACTGACGGTGATCAATTCCAGCAACACCTGCTGGTGCTTGGTCTGAAAAACATCACGGCCTAACACCCCAGGGTCGTGGTCATGGCATCCGAAAGGCAACGATGTTTGAACTCAATGATGAGCAGCTCGGACTGGTCGAAATGGTGCGCGATTTTGCCGCCCAGAAATTGGCTCCGTATGCGGCAAGCTGGGACGAGACTAAACATTGTCCAGTAGATGTCTTGCGTGAAGCGGGTGAGCTGGGCATGGGCGGCATCTATGTCCAGGAGGAGTTCGGCGGTTCAGATCTGAGCCGTAGCGACGCGGTGCTGATCTTCGAAGAGCTTGCCAAAGCGGATCCCACCATTGCTGCCTACATCTCGATCCACAACATGGTGGTGTGGATGATCGATAAATTTGGCGACGACGAACAGCGTGCCCGCTGGGTGCCGAATCTGGCAGCCATGGAGGAGCTGGGCAGCTACTGCCTCACCGAGCCGGGGGCCGGTTCTGACGCAGCTGCGTTGACCACCCGCGCAGTCCGCGACGGAGATGACTATGTGCTCAACGGCGTCAAGCAATTCATCTCCGGTGCCGGCGCATCGAGCGTTTATCTCGTGATGGCCCGCACCGCTGACGCCGGGAACCGCGGCATCTCGGCCATCGTCGTTCCAGCAGAAACTCCCGGGCTTTCTTTCGGCGTCAACGAAAAGAAAATGGGTTGGAATGCCCAGCCAACGCGGCAGGTCATCATGGACGAGGTGCGGGTCCCGGTCGGCAACCGCTTGGGCGCCGAGGGCGACGGCTTCGGCATCGCCATGAAGGGGCTCAATGGCGGCCGGATCAATATGGGTGCTTGTTCATTGGGCGGTGGCCAGATCGCCCTGGAAAAATCGATCGCCTACCTCAAGGAGCGGTCGGCCTTCGGTGCCCCGCTGATCGACAAACAAGCGCTGCTGTTCCGGATTGCCGACATGGAGACCGAGTTGGAAACAGCCCGGACGCTGCTCTGGCGGGCCGCTGACGCACTGGACCGTGGTTCGAAAGACGCCGTGCGGCTGTGCGCTA
Organism: Arthrobacter russicus; assembly: GCF_031454135.1. Taxonomy (NCBI): domain Bacteria; kingdom Bacillati; phylum Actinomycetota; class Actinomycetes; order Micrococcales; family Micrococcaceae; genus Arthrobacter; species Arthrobacter russicus. The sequence continues at coordinate 1,185,929 of NZ_JAVDQF010000001.1, read as the reverse complement.
TGGCCAAACGGGTCGCCACCGATGCCGGATTCAATGTCGCGAACGAGGCCATCCAACTGCACGGCGGCTACGGTTACCTCGCCGAATACGGACTGGAGAAGATTGTCCGCGATTTGCGCGTGCACCAGATCCTCGAGGGCAGCAATGAAATCATGCGGCTGATCATCGGGCGTATTGCGGCAGAACGCTAAGCGGAATCCAACTGAGCGCCGCGCTTCGAGCGCGGTTACGCCGTCCAGATCCAGTTGCGTCGTTGGTAGAGGATGTCGAAACCGGACCGTCGCAGGTTGTTGTACGAGGGGTTGCTGGTGTCACCCTCAGCAGGCATGCCGGTGTCGGTGACGGACCACTGGCAACCTTTTTCTTGAGCCGCCCGGTCACCAAGTGCAATGAGCGCACTCTGGGCGCCTTGCCCGCGATACTGTGGCAGCGTTGCAGCAGTGCTGCCGTAGCCCACGCTCTTGTGAATGGTCAGCGCCCCGCCGGCTACCATTCTGTCGCCGTCCCAAGCGGCGTACATATGGTGACCTTCGAGATTTCCGAATCTCGCGACAATCTGCTCAAGATCCAATCCGGACATTCCGAAACCTTCAAGAACAGTTTTCGCCCATTCTTCGGCCTGGCTGGGGTCAATCTCGCCGATTCTAAGCTCGGTGGAGGCTGGAGCTATCTCATCCACTCGGCGGATGAGCTTGACGATCGACGTGCCCTGGCTTAGCCGGTGCTTGCTGGCGATCTCCGACCAGTCGTCCGGCATTGCCCACGGCGGCACTTGAATAACCGCACGGGCGTTGCCTTCCGATCGGTAAAAGTCGATGACCTCGTCGATCAGCTGTTCGTTTACTGGCTCGACGAAGCCAACTGCTTTCGACCAATATCCGGTCGGGTCTTCGCGCGTCGACAAGATGGTAGCTCCCGCAATCTGAGTCAAAGCGATGCCGCGTGCCGCTTTGATTTCAGCAGGGGCTTGTAGCGCGAACTGCGCCATCATTGTTGCTTCGGCTAACTCGGCACCTTGGTGCAGTTCATCCATGCCGCCGATCATACCGCCTGTGCAAACATCCGGCTCGTGCGAAAGTAGTCTGCTGGAGCGAAGCCGCCAAGCTGTAAAACCAACCGGACGTTGATTGGCGACGGCGGCGCGAGTGTTTAGTCGATGCAGCTTTCGATATATCGAATATTGAAATATCCTTGATATTATGAATATCGTTAACTATCGTTGTATATCGTTAGCGAGTCACCAAGGAGAACATGATGCGAAATTCATATCCGGTAGGCGGATTCGGCGGCGCGGGCATCGACGGTGTGTGGCAAGCCGTCGAGGAACTGCGCTCGAAGTTCGAAAAGCGCACGGGAACCCGGGCCGGCCGAGGTGAAGTGCGCTCGGCCGTCCTGGAGTTGCTGGCGGAAAGCCCGATGCACGGCTATCAGATCATCCGTGAAATCGAAGAACGCAGCTCCGGCAGCTGGAAGCCCAGCGCGGGCTCCGTTTACCCGACCTTGCAACTGCTTGCCGATGAGGGGTTGATCAGTGCCGAAGAATCCAACGGGCGCAAGGTGTACTCGTTGACCGATGTCGGCCGGGAAGAAATCGCCGACGCCGGTCCAGCAGCTTCCTGGGAGGCCGGGAGCGCCGGGTTCGCGGCCTTGCCCAAGGCCGGATTCGAGCTCGCCCAGGCCGCCGCCCAAGTGGGGCGCACCGGCTCGGCGAAGCAGGTGCAAGAAGCCGTTGCGGTGCTCGAGGAGTCCCGCCGCCGGCTGTACTCGATTCTCGCCCAGGACTGACCGGGTGGCACCGGACGCGCAGCCCGTGACGGCTCCGGCGGTCGGCGCAGGCAGCACCCGGGCCCGGTACCGTCGCATCCTGCGGTTCGCCGCCTGGCATCTCACGGTGACCTGGTGGTTCGAACTGGCCCTGCCCCGGCTCGGCTTCCGAGGGGTCGCCGAACGCACCCGCACCCGGCGGATGCGCCGCTTCGCGCAGCGTTTCCACCTGCTCGCAGTGGACTTGGGCGGCTTGATGATCAAGGTGGGCCAATTCCTGTCGTCTCGGCTCGACGTCCTGCCGCCGGAGATCACCGCGGAACTCGAAGGACTCCAGGACGAAGTGCCGCCGGTGCCGTTCCCGGCGCTCCGGGCGCTCGCCGAAGCGGAGCTGGGAGCGGCGTTGGACCAGGTGTTCGCCTCGGTCGAGGAATTGCCGATAGCTGCCGCCTCTCTGGGCCAAGCGCACCGGGCCGAGCTGCTCCCCGCGGCCGCCGTCGATGCCGGGCTCAGCAGCGTGGTGTTGAAAGTGCAGCGTCCCGGAATCCAGGAAATCGTGGACGTGGACTTGGCCGCGCTGCGCAAAGTCGGTGGCTGGCTCAACCGCGTGCGATTCGTCGCCAAGCGGGCCGATGTGCCTGCCCTGGTGGAGGAATTCGCCAGGACCAGCCTCGAAGAAATCGACTACCTGCAAGAAGCCGCGAACTCGGAACGTTTTGCCGCCGACTTCGCCGACGAGGAGCGGGTAGCCGTGCCGCGGGTGGTCTGGGAACGGACCACCCGGCGGGTGCTCACGCTGGAAGACGTCACGGCGATCAAGATCACCGATTCGTCGGCGCTTCGCGCCGCTGGCATCGAACCGGCCGACGTGGCCCCGGTCTTCGCCTCGGTCATGTTCGACCAGTTGTTCACAAACGGGTTTTTCCACGCCGATCCGCACCCGGGCAATATCTTCGTCACCCCGATCCCGGAGCCGGGAGCCGGGCGCCCTTGGGAGCTGACCTTCATCGATTTCGGCATGATGGGCGAAGTCCCGACGCAGATGCGCAATGGCTTGCGGAAATTGCTGATCGCGGCCGCATCGCGGGATGGCAAGGGACTGGTGACGGCGATTTCGGAACTGGGCGTGCTGGTGCCTTCAGCCGATACCGCGGAGCTCGAACGGGCGATGACACAGCTCTTCGACCGGTTCGGCGGAATGGGTTTCGCGGAGCTCCGCGAGGTGGATCAACGTGAATTCTTCGATTTCGCCACGGAGTTCGGCGACGTGGTCCGGGCTTTGCCGTTCCAACTGCCGGAAAACTTCCTGCTGATCGTCCGGGCGATGTCGCTGACCTCGGGGGTCTGCAGTTCCCTGGATGCCAAGTTCAATCTCTGGGATTCGGTGGAGCCCTATGCTGCGCAACTGCTGCGCGACGAACGCGGCAATATCGTGCAGGACCTGGCGAAGCAGGCGCTCGACGCGGTCGGCCTCGCGGTGAGCTTGCCGAGGCGTCTGGCGGGCGTGCTCGACCGGGCCGAGGCGGAAACCCTCGCAGTCAGCACACCGCGTCTTGAGCGGCAGCTCGCTTTGCTCAACAACAGCGCGAAGCGAGCCGGAGCCGCACTGGTCTTCGCCGCGCTGCTCATTGCCGGTGCGATCGTCCGGTCCAATGACTTGGTGCTGGGCAATCTGCTGATGATCGGCTCGGTGATCCCCCTGTTGTACGGGTTGTGGCGGGGGAGCCGGCGGCGCTGAACCGGCAGTGCGATCCGCGCCGTCGGTACCCCGGCTCCGGACCTAGCGCTGGCCCGTGGGCCGGATGATGATTTCGTTGACGTCGACCTCGGCTGGCTGGGAAATCGCAAAACTCACTGAGCGCGCGATCGCGTCCGCGGGGATCTGCGCCGCCCGGTAGCCGACCATCAGCTCGGCCGCATGCTGGTCGGTGATGTGCCCGGCGAGTTCGGATTCGGTGACGCCCGGGGAGATGGTGGTCACCCGGATCGACGGATCGGATTCCTGGCGGAGTCCCTCGGTCAGCGCCCAGGCAGCGTGTTTGGTCGCCGAATAGATCGCCGAGGTGGGCGAGACTTCGCGCGCTCCCACCGAAGCGATGGTCACGACGTGCCCGGATTCCTGCGCCCGGAAATGCGGCAACACCGCGGCGATGCCGTAGTAGAGACCCCGGACATTGACGTCGAACATCCGGTCCCATTCATCGACGAGCAGCGAGTCGAGTCGGGAAAGCAGCATCTGCCCGGCATTGCCGACCAGGACGTCGAGCCGTCCGTGTTCGGCGATCACGGTGCCGACCAGCTCGGCGAAGGCGGCGGCATCGGCGACGTCGAGCGCGTGCGCTTCTGCCGAATGCCCGGCCCGGACGAGTTCGGCGACAACCTCGTTCAGCCGCTCGATGCGCCTGCCGGTGAGCACTACATGGTGGCCTTCGGCGGCGAGCCGGCGGGCGATTGCCTCGCCGATCCCGCTGCTGGCGCCGGTGACGAAGATGATCTTGGAAACATTGTGGTTGGTCATGGCACCAGCTTCGCGGGAGATTCCGCGGTTGTGCAGGCCGGGCCGTGGCTAGGTGTGCCGCACCCTGGTTCGGCGCAGCCCGGAGACCTAGACTTGCTGGCATGTCCGAACATCCCTTGGGTGAGTATTTGCGTGCCCGGCGCGGCCAGGTCGCCGCCGAGACTCTGGGCTTGCCCTCGCACGGACGACGACGGGTACCGGGGCTGCGGCGCGAAGAAGTCGCGGCGATGGCCGGGGTGAGCATCGACTACTACACCCGGCTGGAGCAAGGCCGGGAGCGGAATCCTTCGGTCCAAGTGCTGGAGGCGATCGGTGCGGTACTGGGCTTGACCGGAGATGCCCGGCTGCACCTGTTCCGCCTCGCCGGTTTGATTCCGGGCATCGAACGCGGCGGCGCTTCGGAATCGGTATCGCCGGAACTGCTCCGGTTGCTGGAGATGTGGCCGGACAACCCGGCGATAGTGCTGGGCAAGGCCTACGACGTGCTGGCTGGAAACCGGTTGGCCTATGCGCTCTTCGAAGGGTTCCAGTACGGTCCGAATCTGCTGCTCAAGGTCTTCCTCGACCCGGACGCCCGGACTTTCTATCCCGACTGGCCAGAGGTCGCGGCCAACTCGGTAGCCGGTTTCCGGGTGTTGTACGGAATCGCCCCGGAGGATCCGCGGGTACTCGAGGTCTTGGCCGAGTTGACGGCCCGGAGCGCAGAGTTCGGCCGGATTTGGCGTGGTCATGAAGCGCACGGCAAGCGGCTGGAACGCAAGCGGTTCCAGCATCGCGAGGTCGGTGCGCTGGATTTGCAGATGAACGCCTTCGAAGTGAAAGCGGCACCTGGTCAGGAACTCGTGGTCTACCACGCGGAATCCGGATCGCCCAGTGCCGACGGGCTGGCGCTGCTCGGCACGCTCGCGGCTTCATCGACGTAGCCGAGATCCCAGCGCCGTGAGCTTGGCCTCGATTGTTCCCGACTGAAACGGCGCATCGACCAGCTCGGTGCGAGATGCATTGCCTGCATTCATCGGTTAGCGGAATATTCGAAAAACAAATGCGCGGTACGGAACCCGTGAAGTCGACGGGTATCACCGTCGATGCGAGATGCTTCTGGATCAGTGGCTGGGCTTGCCTCGGGCGGCGGAGCTCGCAGCCATTCCGCATCGAAAAAATGCGGAAAGCGATTATTTCCGATTTTGACCTCCGAGACGAAAGGCGCCTTCGATGCGTGCTCCGCCGACGGTGCGCCGCTGGCCAAGCGCCGAGCGTGCGCCACCGCCGGGATTGGTATGAATCCGGCGTCTTTTGACCGGGAGTGCGGGCGCGGCCAGCCGACGTTCAGGGGTGTGCGCAGGACGGCCCGAGGCCGGCCGGCGGCCTTGGTGCTGCGCGCCGCAATCGACTGTGCTGAGAACGTTTCGCATCCGGGGCGGCAGGCCCCATGATGGGTGCATTGAGATAGGCCGCATCGGGGGCTGGTCGGCTGAGTACCAGCGAGTTTTGGGGGGAGTGTTGAAAACTGAGCAGGCGAGTTGTTTCGAAAAAATAATCCGTTCGATCGGTTTGTTTGGTCTGTCTTTTCACCTTTGTCAACACAGTGAGGAAACAACATGTCAAGCAAATCCCAACTCGTTTTCGAATCGACCGTGGCCAAATCCCTGGTCCATAAACGGGCCATTGCCGAAGTCCTGATCACCGACTCCCTGCAGTGCGACCAGCGGGCTTTCGTGCTGGGCAGCCAATGGCCTCGGGAGCATCATTTTTACCGCCCTAACCAAGCACCGGGCAATTTGACGTTATTGGCCGAAGCCATGCGGCAGGCCGCTTTCGTGGTTTGCCACGAATATCTCGGAGTTCCTTTGGAAAGCAGTTTCCTGATGGACCGTTTGATGGTTTCGATGTCGGAGCCCGCGCCCTGCGAAGGCACTGGTCCGACGAATGTCACGATTCAGCTTTCCGTCGATTCCGCAGCCTATGCCGCCGGCAATCTGCGGGCCTTGGACATCGACGCGCGGTTCGAGGCCGATGGAATCGATTTCGGCTCCGGCCGGGGGGAGCTCCGGGTGGTTCCGCGGAAGGTCTACGACAAGATTCGTGGCAGTCGAAGCCTGGCCGCGCCCTCGGACCGCAAGCCGAGCGCCTGCGGCAAGCTCATTGAAGCGATCGACAGCGAGGCGGTCTGGAAGCTCGAGGTGCCGTTTCGGCATTCGGTGTTCTTCGACCACCCCTTGGACCACGTGCCGGGGATGCTCTTCCTCGAAGCGATCAGGCAGGCAGTGCACGAGGTGCACGGTCCGGGGTCCGAACTGTCGTCATTCGACTGCAGCTTCGCCAAGTTCGCCGAGTTCGAGCCGGAAATCGAGATCCACCGCGAAGTCCCGGACCACTATGACGTTTCGGGGGCAGTGCGGGAGTGGTTCTCCGTCCGGCAGTCCGGCAGCGTGCTGGCCACCGCAGTGGTCGAGGTGCCGGTGTCCTCGATTCACCGGATTCTGGAGCTGGCCTTCTAATGCGCGGACAAAATCGGCGTCTTCGCCTTGTCCGTGACGATCGAGGGCAGCAGCAGCCGCCACATGCTGCTCAGTCGGGATTCGAGGGTGTCCAATTCGCCGAGCGCTGCGGCAAAGACGTGGGCTCCGGTAAAGGAGCTGATGATCACGAAGGAGATCGATTCGATGTCCTGATCAGCGATGAGTTCGCCTTCGTCGGCAGCGCGCTCGAGGAGCGTGGTGCAGAACTCCATCCAATCCAGATAAGGTCTTTCAATCGGTTGGTCGAAGACCGCCAGGGATTCGGTGCTCAGGCGCAGACCGGCGCGCATGATCGGTTGGCTCAGCAGCGACCGGGCCAGGTCGAAGGACAGGTCGACCATGGAATCGATCGCCGGGCGCTGCGACTCCAGTCGATTTTTGCCCAGCTCCATCGAGATGAGGTGCTGCCGGTGCACGATCTCTTTGGCCAGGTCCATTTTCGAATCGAAGTGGAAGTACACCGACCCTTGAGTCACTGCCGCGAGCTTGATGATGTCCGACATCGACGCTTCCGCGAAGCTCATTTTGGAAAATATCTCCGCTGCGGCGGCCACGATCCTTTCGCGAGTCTCGATAGCTCGCTGCTGCATTGCCATAAAAAAATTAGACTCCTCGAAAGCTGCTGATCAGATGAAAAATCTAGCCAATGATTTTCCTGTCCACCCAGCCGCGCCGACGCTTCTGCTCGGTGCGAACGGTTTCATCGGATCGGGTATCCGGCGCGCGTTTGGGCAGACTCGCCCAAGTATCCCACTTCGGCTGGCCGCGAGACAAAAGATCCAGCCGACGGCGGAGTCCTCGGTCGCTGAAGTCGGCTTGGCCCCGTTCGATTTCAGGCGCACCGATTTGCTCGCGGAAGCCATCCGCGGAGCAGAGGCCGTCATCGTGGCGACCAGTTATCTGGGGGCGGACCAGGAACTCAGCCGGGCGGTCAATCTGGACCTGGTGCGAACGGTCATCGAGATCAGCCGCGAGTCGGAGATCCAGCGCTTGGTCTACGTCAGCACTGCTGCGGTGCACGGCCGCGGGCCCTTCCGCGGCAGCGACCTGCGGCAACTCGGCTACGCACCGACCAGTTTCCGGAGCCGGGACCGCGCGACGGCGGACCGGATGGTTTTGGACGCCGGCGGCACCGTGGTGCGGCCGCAGCTGATCCTCGGCGCCGGAGACCGTTGGGTGATGCCCGGAATGTCCGCATTGTTGCGCGCCTTGGGCGGCATGCCTTTGGCCGGGGCGGCGAAGGTTTCGGCGATCCACGTGGATCGTTTGGGCGGATTGGTTGCTGCGCTCGCCCAGCGCGGTTCGCCAGGAGCCTATGCCGCGGCCGAACTCGAACCGGTCAGCATTGCGGAGCTGGCCAGGTCATTCGGGGAACGGGTGGGCCTCGAGCTGCCGACGGCTCCGTTGGCCTTGGCCGCAGCCCGGGACATCGCCGCCGGCAGGCGCCTAGGCTCCAGTGCGCTCGAGATGCTGTGTCACGATTCCTGGTTCGATGCGTCCGGAACTTTCGAGGCGACCGGGCTGAACCCGGCGCCGCGGGAGTTCTTCGACCCGGCGACTGCGGACTGGTACCGCGGGCTGCTTGCCGGATAGCCCAGCCCGTGCCGTATCAGTACTAGGTCCCGGGGGCTTCGGGCGGTCCGAAAAGGCCGCACGAAGCCCCCGGAGAACCGGCTCGGAACGTCGTGGCGGGAGGTCTCTGGGCCGATTCACTACGCAGTGTTTCGAGCAATTAAAAAACCGATCGATCGTCATGTTTATCTGTTACGATGTGGATTGTGGCCATGGTTGTGGGGCGGGCCACCTGTTACATCGCACATGTTTTGTCCTTACAAACGGAAATTGATGAAACTCACTAAGGCCTATTGGCTGCTCTGGACAGGTCAGATCCTCAACCGCATCGGGCTCATCGCACCGGCTTTCCTGGTCATTTACCTCCAACGAAGCGGAATCATCAACGAATCAGCGGCTTCGCTGATTGTCGGATTGTTCGGCGTCGGAATCGTTTTGGCCGGGCTCTTGGGCGGCGTCCTCGCCGAATCCATCGGACCCCGGAAACTCATCCTGATCGCGGAGCCGATCGCGGTCCTGATCGCACTGCTCTACCTGGTGGTCCGCGATCCGATCCTGATCGGGATTCTCGCTCTGCTCTCCGGAGCACTTTCCACGATCGAACGTCCGGCCGGGGCCGCCCTGATTTCCACCATGGTGTCGCCGGACCACTTCCCTCGGGCCTATGGACTCCATCTAATGGGGTTCAACGTCGGGACCACGCTGAGCCTGGTGCTCTCCGGTCTGTTCCTTGAAATCTTCCCACCCGGGATCTTCATGGTCTGGGCGGCCTGCAGCGCACTGTACTGGGGATTCGCGAAGTCCCTGCCGCCGGACGAAACGGTGGCCAAAACGGAACCCTTTTCGCTCAAGAACATGGCCCGCGACCTGGCCGAGCCTTATCGGCAGCGCTCCCTGGTGGTCTTCCTGGTCCTGTGCTTCATCGTGGCCCTGATCTACCTCCAGGTGAACTCGACGCTGCCTTTGCACATGCTGTCCGAGGGCATCAACTCCGCGCAGATCGGCATTGTGCTCGCGGTGAATGCGGTGCTGTCCATCGTCTTGCTGCCCCTGGTACCCAAGCTGGTCGCCAAGTGGCCGGACAGCACTCCGTTGGTCCTCGCCTCGGTTTTCGTCGGCGTCGGCTTCGGCTTGAATGCTTTCGCGCACGATGTGCCGTTCTTCTTGGTGGCGTTGATTTTCTGGACCATCGGGGAAGTGCTCTGGGCGCCGATGTCTGCCGGATACCTCGCGGCCCGGGCTCCGGAGGGCCGGACGAGCAGTTACATGAGCTCGTATTTCTTCGTTTGGAACACGGCTTTCATGATCGGCGGGCCACTGGGCATCGTGATCGCGAATGCCTTCGGCTACCCCGCCTTGTGGCTGGGCGTCCTGGTCCTGGGCCTGCTCGGCGGGCTGGGCTTCAAATTGCTCGCCGTGCCCAAGGAAAGCCACGCCAAGACGGACGCGAAAACCGACGCCTAGCCGGGCCCTGGCAGCACCCTCCCATACCACCTGTCGATCATGTGAACCCAACGAGAATTCGTCGAGATTGGAGACGCGCCACGATGAACAGTCAAATGCTGGAACTGGAATCCGAAGATCTTGAATATGCCGTCGACCGGCAGAGGATGAATACTTCATCCATCACGGGTCGGTTTTTGGACCGGTCGCTGAGCGAACTCGAGCTGCGCCGGCAGACTTGCTGGGCTCCGCAGGATGTGTTCCACCGGACCTTCTTGGACATCCTGGGCGAGGCCCGGGAGACCTATTTCGGACGCAAGCACGGATTGGCCCAGGTGCGCACCATGGCCGACTGGAAAAAGGCGACGCCGATCCGGTGCTATCCGGAGTACAAGCCCTACATCGACAAACTCGTCGACGGCGACACCAACGTGCTGACCCGCAGCGAGCCCTATGCGCTGTTGCGCACCTCCGGTTCCACCGGAGTCCCGAAGCTGATCCCGACCACCCGGCATTGGCGAGACGCCTACCGGGGCCGGGCGCTCTATTCGCAATGGGGGCTGTATTTCGAAAAGCTGGGCCGGGAACGTGCGTTGGGCGCTTCGGTCCTGGACTTGTCCTGGGAACGGGCTTCGTTGTCCGCGAACCTGGATTCCCGGCACCAGTATCCGATCTCGCAGCGTCCGGCTGCGGTGAGCAGCGGCGACTGGTTGCCGCCGTGGTACCACGAAAGCTGGTTCAAGGGGGTGTAGACCGAGGACTACCGGGACTCGCTCTACCGCAAACTCCGGCTGCTTGCCGGATCCGATGTGGCTGCGATCGTCGCGCTGAACCCGTCGAAAATCATCGGTCTCGCCGAGCTGCTGGCGGAAAACGCCGCAGAACTCATCGAGGACATCGCCCAGGGCACCCTGCGCGGCCGAAGCCTGGTGGCGGAACCGAACCCGGAGCTCGCCGAGCGGCTCGCTGCGGCAGCTGCCGGCTCCGCGAAGGGCCTCAAACTCGTGGATTTCTGGCCCGGGCTGGGCCTGACGGTTTCCTGGAATTCCGCATCTGCCGGGCTCTACCGGCATTGGCTCGAGGACGTCACACCGGGGATCGCCAAACTGCCGTTCAGCTCCACGGGCACTGAGGGGATTATCACGATCCCGGTCGACGAGCATCCCTCGGCAGGGCCGCTGGCGGTCGACATGGGCCTGTACGAATTCGTCCCGGTGCCGGAATCCGACGACGGTTCAGACGTGGCGCCGGACGCCGAAACCCTCAATTTCGACGAGCTCGACGTCGGTGCCACCTACAACGTGGTGATCAGCCAAGCCAGCGGGCTCTACCGCTACGACCTCGGCGACCGCTACCGGGTGGTCGACATGGTGGGCAAGCTGCCCCGACTGGAGTTCGCTGAGCGCGCCGGATTCGGTAGCTCCTTTACCGGCGAGAAGCTCACCGAAAGCGATATCCACGAAGCCGTCCGACGCGCGTGCGGAGAAAGTTTTTCCGCCCGGCAGCTCTTCACCTGCGTGCCGGTCTGGGGCACCCCGCCCGGATACACCGTGGTCCTGGAATGGACCGGCGAAATCGGACTCTCCCAGCAGACCATGGCGGAACACATCGAGGACCAATTGCAGAAACTCAATATCGAATACGCCGAAAAGCGGCGTACCCACCGGCTCACCGCTTTGGAACTGCTGACCGTCCGCCCCGGCACCTTCGCGGTGCTGGAAGAAAAGCGGCGGCTCGCCGGGGCGTCTGCCAGCCAGTTGAAGCATTACTGGATCCAGCGCAACGACGACCTGCTGCAGCGCTTGCAAAGCGCCGGCATGAGCTCATGGGTGGTGTCCTGAATGTCCTTGGTGAGCAGTCCGATCGCTGCCGAAACCACGCCCGAGCACTATGCCGTGAGTTCGTTGACCGCAGCAGACGGCGTCGAACTGGCATTGCACGCATGGCTGCCGGCCGACCCGGCGGAAGTCGTCGGAGTCCTCTACTACATCCACGGAATCCAAAGCCACGCTGCATGGTTGATCGAAACGGCCCGGACGCTGAGCCGGTTCGGCATCGCGGTTTACGCCCTGGACCGTCGGGGCTCGGGACGCAGCAGCGGCACACCCGGTGATCTGCCCAGCGCGGAGGCGGTCGCCGCCGACTACTTCCAGGGGCTCGCCGAAGTGCAACGGCGGCACCGCGGAATCCCCACCTCGGTGCTCGGCCAGAGTTTCGGCGGGAGCATCCTGGCTTCGATGGCGGTCGTCGGGCTGCCCGGCGTCGCGCGGCTGATCTACTGCACCCCGGCCCTGGGCCAACAAAACGCCCGGCATGGTGTGGCGAAATTGCCGGAGCTGCGCGCCCTGACCGGCGCCGACCGGTTCAGCCTGGGGCTTTCCGACGAGGATTACACGTCCAAGGCCCGGTATTTGGAGTTCATGGCGAACGACCATTTGATGCTGCGTCAGATCACCCAGCGCACGCGGGCGACCATGGTGGCGATCGAAGACCAGTACTGGGGCCGCAGCGCGGAAATCGACGCCGAGGTGCATTTCGTGACCGTGGACCGCGATCCGATCATCGACCTCGCCGCGGCAGCCGCGGTGATCCGGGAATTGCATCCGAACGCCAAGACCAGCAATTTCGCCTGCACCGGACATTATCTGGAGTTCTCCGAGCGCCGCGTCGACTACTGGCACTGGCTGGTGGAGCTGCTGACCCCCGCCGGAACGGCAGGGCAACCGGAGGGGCAACGGCGATGAAACTGGATTCGTTCCGGGTGGCCGCCGCCGAATTGCCGATGGCGCGGCCGTTTTCGCACGCCGGTGCGAAGCGCCAGACGACGGCATCGGTGCTGGTGTTCGCCGAAGCCTCCGGACATACCGGCTGGGGAGAGGGCGCACCGCGTTCGTATGTGACCGCGGAGACCGTCGAGTCCGCGCAAGCGGCGATAGAAGCCTTGGACCTGGATCTGCTCGACCGGGTCCTGGCGGTTCCGGACTTCGCGGGTGCCATCACCGCGCTGCGCGAATTGGACCTCGAAGCAGCGCTCGGCGGGCCGGTGCCGATGCCGGCGGCTGCGGCCGCCGTCGAACTGGCGCTTTTCGACCTGATCTGCAGCATCCATCGGAAGACCGGTTTCGAAGCGTTGCAAAGTCAGGAGAGTTTTGCGTCGATATTGCGCAGCGAAGCCGTGGCCTCGCCGGTCAGCTTCGTGGTGGATTTGTCCTCGGGCGTCGCGGCGAAGACCTCGGCGCTGAGCCCCGAGGCGATTGCCTCGATCCGGCATGTCAAGGTCAAGGTCTCCGCAGACCTCGACGACTGCGTGCAGCGGGTGCTGCAGGTGCGGGAGGTCTTCGGCCCGGATGCCACCGTAGTGCTCGATGCGAACGGGGCTTGGACGCCGGAGCTCGCGCATGCCGCCGTCCGGCGGCTCGCCGGGCTGTCGATCGGTTGGATCGAAGAACCCGTGGGGCCGCGCGATTGGCCGACGATGCGGTCGCTGCGGGAAGCCTCGGGGATTCCGATCATGCTGGACGAATCCTTCGCCTCGCGCAGCGATCTCGAGGCTGCGGCAGCGCACGGAGCTGCGGATCTGGTCAATATCCGGATCAGCAAATGCGGTGGCCTGCTGCGCAGTCTGAGTCTGCTGCGGGTGGCCCACGGGCTCGGCTTGCGGGCCCAGCTCGGGGTGCACGTCGGCGAAATCGGTCCGCTCTGGGGTGCAATGCGCCTGTTGGCTGGGAGCTATGCGGGCTTGGCCACCGTGGAAGCGGGGAAACACGACCAGTGGTTCCCGGAGCCGTTGACCGAACCGGCAATCGCCGTCGACCGGGACCGGTACCTGCTTCCGGCGCCCGCCGACCGGTCCATCGGATTGGGCCTGCGGCCCAGCGCAAATTTGCGGCGCACGCTCGAATCAAGTCAAGAAACACACCGTGAAGAACGAGAAAAGGTAGGCACTTCCAGATGACTTCAGCACCCTCACCGCAGACCGCCCTGTTGGTCGGCGCAGCCGGCGGGATCTTGCAAGACGTAGCCGACGGACTTGCCGCGCAAGGCTGTCAGCTCATCCTGTTCGATCGGGATGAAGCACGACTCGAAGAGATGGCGGCCCGACTGCGTGGCCGCGTCGATGTGGAGACCGTCGTCGGAGACATCACGAAGACCGCGGAAGCGGAACAGCTCCTCTCCGGCCTGCAGCGCAAACCGTCGATCCTGATCAACGGCGTCGGCGGAGACACCCGGGTGATTCCGTATGCCGAACTGGACCAGCAGGTTTTCGAAACCTCGTATTTGGAAAACGTCATCGGGACTTTCACCGCGATCAAGGTGTTGGCGCCCTCGATGGTCGAGGCGGGCTACGGCCGGATCGTCAATTTCGCCTCGGCCGGCGGCCGCACGTACAGCCACTTCAACAATGCCGCGTACGTCGCGGCGAAAGCCGCGGTGATCGGCATGACCAAGCAGATCGCCTACGAACTGGCGCCGACCGGCGTGAGCGTGAATGTCGTGGCGCACGGTCCGATCGCGACCGCGCGGGTGGCCGGCGCCTGGGAGCGCCGGGACCCGGCGCAAAAGGAGGCCGTGCTGTCCAAACTGCCGATGCGCCGCATGGGCACCGTGCACGAAGCCGTGGGAAGCGTCTTGTACCTGGCGTCGGAGAGTGCGGGCTTCACCACCGGCTCGGTGATCGACATCAACGGCGGCCTCTACATGTGAGCACTCCGGCACCCGGAATCCGAACCCGAAGCGAACCGAAATTTCCCGAAAGGACCTGAGATGGCGATCTACCTTGTCGAATTGAGCTACAACGTCGACCGAACCGGACGCGAACCGAGCAATCCCGCCCACGTCGAATATCTCCGTGAACTCACCGCGGACGGCGTGCTCAAACTGGGCGGTCCGCTGGTCGGTGAAAACCGCGGGCTGTTGTTGTACGAAGCCGCCGATCGGAGCGAGCTCGATGGCATTCTGGCTGCGGAGCCGTATGTGCTCGCCGGCTTGGTCTCCGGCACCACGATCCGCGAGTGGCAGCCGGGCAAAGGCCAATGGGCACCCGAAAGCGCGGCTGCCGGGACTGTCCGATGACCGATCAACTGACCGCCGAGGCGATCCTGCCGCAGGAGTTCCCGAACTTGGGACCGGTCGCGCTGGAAGGCCTGCACCCGGCGTTGCTGGACGCGAAAATGGACTCCATGCGGGTGCTGAGCGAGACCGCGATGGCCTTCCCGGACGCGCTGTCCTTCTCCTCGGGAGCGCCGTACGACGGTGATTACGACCTGAACCAGATCTCCCGCCAGATCGAACAGTATTTCGCCTGTTCGCGGGAGGCCGGGGTGCCGGAAGCACTGTTGGCCCGCCGGATGTTCCACTATGGGCCGGTCAACGGCTTCATCCTCGCTGAAATCGCGCAGATGCTGCGGGTCCAGGAAGGCATCGAGGTGCCCGAAGCCTCGATCATGGTGACCAACGGTTTCCAGGAAGCCCTGCTGATTGCGCTGCGCGGCCTGTTCAGCTCCCCGGACGACGTCCTGCTGACCGTGGCTCCGGCCTATGTCGGCATTCTGGGCGCCGCCCGGATGCTGGACATCCCTTACCGGGGAGTGCTCGAAGGGCCGGAAGGCATCTGTGCCGAAAACGTGCTGGAAGTCATCCGGGCTACCCGGGCGGAAGGCAAGCGGCCGCGGGCGCTCTACCTGATCCCGGACTTTTCGAACCCTTCCGGAACCGTGATCCCGCTCGCCACCCGGCGGCGGTTGCTTGAGATCGCCGAAGCGGAAGATCTGCTGATCCTGGAAGACAATCCGTATGGCATCTTCGCGCCGGACGGGGAGCAACTGCCGACCTTCAAAGCCCTGGACACCCGGCAACGCGTGGTCTTCTTGGGCTCGTTCGCCAAATCGGCATTCCCCGGTGCCCGGATGGGCTATTTGATCGCGGACCAGATCCTGGAGTACCGCGGGCAGAGCCCCCGGTACCTCGCGCAGCGGCTCTCGCTGGCGAAGAGCATGTTCAGCGTCGGCACCTCGTCGCTGTCCCAGGCGCTGATCGCAGGGCTGCTCCATGAACGCGGTTACGACCTCCGCAAGGCCTCGGAACCGTCCCGTGACGTCTATCTGGAACGGTTGAAGGCGGCGTTGGAGAACCTGGCGTTGCATTTCCCGCCCTCGAAGTGGGACCAGCACGGGGTGGGCTGGAACGAGCCGCGCGGCGGTTTTTTCATCGTGCTCAACCTGCCGTTCGCCGTCGACCTCGCGTTGATGGAACATTCCGCGCGGGAATACGGCGTCAGCTGGGCCCCGATGAACATGTTCTATCCGGAGGGCGGGGGAGAGCGCCAGCTGCGTCTGGGCGTCAGCAATCTCGAACCCGCGAAGATCGCCGAAGGCATCGCCCGGCTCGCCCGTTTCATCACCGATCATGCTGCCCGGACCGGGCAGGAAGGAAAATCATGAGCAATTCGACTGAGCCCCTGGTCGCCATTGTGGTGGACGGCTATTCGGCGGGGAATTTCCTGCCTGCGGCCTACCGTGCGCTGGGCGTCGATCTGGTCCACGTGCAAAGCACTCCGGAACTCTATGCCACGATGAAGGCGCCGGATCTGACGGTCTACCGCGAAAACATCGTGCTGCGGGACTCGCAGGTCACCGATGAGCTGCTCGAAAGGCTGCGCGCGTACTCGCCGGTCTGCGTGGTTCCGGGACAGGAGACCGGCGTGGAGTTGGCCGACGAACTCAGCGAACGGCTCGGCGTGGTCAGCAACGGCACCAAGCTCTCCTTGGCCCGCCGGGACAAATTCGAAATGGTCGAAGCGCTCCGGAGCGCCGGAGTGCCCTGCGTGCAGCATCGGAAGGGCAACGACCCCGAGGACCTGCTGCGCTGGGTCGATGAGACCGTGGGCTACCCCGCGGTGGTGAAACCGTTGAAATCGGCGGGTACCGACGGCGTGGTCATCTGCGCGAACCGGGAAGAACTCAACCGCTCGATCCGGGAGCTCCTCGGTTCGCCGAACCTCTTCGGCGAGCCCAACGACGAAGTGCTGATCCAGGAATTCCTGGCCGGTCCGGAATACATCGTGGACACGGTCAGCAGCGCCGGATACCACTACGCGTGCGGAGTTTGGAAGTACCAGAAGAACCTCTTGCCTTCGGGCAAGAACATCTATGACCGCGACGTCCTGGTGGATCCGCAGGATCCGGCCGCGGAGGTCATGATCCCCTACATCGCCAAGGTACTGGACGCCCTGGAAATCCAATGGGGTCCGGCGCATGCCGAGGTCATCATCACCGAGCGCGGCCCGGTGCTGGTGGAGATCGGAGCCAGGATCAACGGCAATAACCACCCCGGTCTGCAGGAGATCTGCCTGGGCCACAGCCAGGCCGGCCTGAGCGCGGAAGCCTATGTGCAGGCCAAACAATTCTTGGACAAGACCGAAGGCCGCAATTACCAGAAACGGCAAAGCGCCCTCGTCTACAACGCGGCGACCGCGCTGAACGGCGTCGTGACCGCGGTGAACCAGGACATCGCGGAACAGATCCGGGAACTGCCGAGCGTCTGCGCCATGACGGTCAAGTACCAGGCCGGCGACCGGATCGAACCGACCACGGATCTGATGAACGCGCCGCTGCGGGCCTTTTTGACCCATCCGGACGAAGCAGTGCTGGAACAGGACTACCGCGAGGCCAAGCGGCTGGCGGAGATCCTCTACCAGGTCGACGATGCCGGGGACGCGGATCTGCTGGCCGGGGATTTCGCCGCGGAGAAGGAATTCGACCATGCGTGAACCCGGTGCTCCGGAATTTTGCCGGGGGAACGGCCGGTGAGGCTGGGGAACCTGGCCGGCCGGGCGGTGGTGTTCGACGGCGACAGCGCCATCGACGTCGAACTCGCCTCCGGTGGCCGGTTTCCGGCCGATCCCGGGGCGTTGTTCCAGCAGTGGAGCGAGTTCCGGGACTGGTACGGTTCAGCCCAGGCCCAGGAAGGCCGGATCGCGGTGGACCCGGAGCAACTCGGTGCGCCGTCGCCTCGGCCGCGCCAAGTCTTCGCCATCGCCAGCAACTATCACGGCCGGGCATCCGTAGTGGCCGGCTCCGATGAGCTGCCGGTGATTTTCACCAAGTTCCCCAGCAGTATCGTGGGACCGCACGCAGACCTTCCGTTGCCTACGGCCTCGGTGGACTGGGAAGTCGAAATCGTCGTCGTGATCGGCAAACCCGGCTATCGGGTTGCGGCGGCCGAGGCTTGGGATTTGGTCGCCGGGTTGACCCTGGGCCAGGACTTCTCCGAGCGGGAGCTGCAATTGGGCGGACCGGCGAAGCAGTTTTCGCTGGGCAAATCGTTCCCGTCCTTCGGGCCGACCGGGCCGGTTCTGGTCACCCCCGATGAGTTTGCGGATCGCGAAGACATCGAGTTGGGCTGTTCGGTCAACGGCAAGACCGTGCAGCGGGACAGCACCGCTCGGCTGATTTTCCCGATCGCCGAGCTGGTATCGAGGATTTCGGCGATTTGCGAGCTCTACCCAGGTGACCTGATCTTCTCCGGAACCCCGTCTGGGATGGGCATGCAGATGACTCCGCCGCAATACCTCGAGGCAGGCGACCTGGTGGAGAGTTTCGCCCCCGAGATCGGCAGGATGACGACACGTTGCACGCCCGTCGCGGGCTGAGCACCGCGAAACACCAGAAAGCCCGGCAGACTCGCTCTTGCGACGTCTGCCGGGCTTCATTGCGGACCGGCTGCAACCGGCCGGCGGAGGGTGGATGGGTGGTCAGCGGCTCGCCGCGAAGGGCGGTCGGGAAAGCCCTTCGGTCACTGATTCGGCCGGGTCGGTGCCGAGTTTGACCATCTGGTTCCGCTCATTGACGTGCACGATCTTGGGAACGAAGTCGAGGGCTTCCGCCCGGGACATTTGGGCGTAGGTGATCAGGATGACGAGGTCGCCGGGGTGTACCAGGTGCGCTGCCGCACCATTGATCCCCAGCACTCCGGAGCCGCGTTCTCCGGCGATGGTGTAGGTCTCGAGTCGGGCGCCATTGTCGATGTCGACGATTGAAACGAGTTCTCCGGGCAGGATGTCCGCGGCATCCAGGAGGTCCAGGTCGACCGTGACGGATCCGACGTAGTGCAGGTTTGCTTCGGTAACGGTGGCTCGATGGATTTTTGACTTAAACATCGTTCGGGTCATGGTGCAATTATAAACCGATCAGTCGGTTTGTACAACGAATTCTCCGCCGGCGGAGGAGGCATCGCATGGCGCTGCGTGCGCCGGAGGTCGAGGCCGGTCGGCTGGCCTCGACCTCCGGGGCCCGGTTATTTGCGTTTCGTGATGGTCACGGGCTCGAGCTTCTTGGGGATCTTGCTGAACGAGCCGGCAGGAACGCCGAATACGGTGTCCAAGACGTCATCGGGCAGCGAGGCGATCGAGGCGACAATCCCCAGATCGTCATTGGGCTCCGGCGTGCTGTTGTTGAAATTCACCAGCACCTTCAAGGGCTCGGAGTCGCTCGCGTTTTCGAAATAGTGGAAAAATCCTTCGGGGATGAAAACCAGTTCGCCCGGCCCGGCGGTGAATTGGAGATTGTGGTATTTCCCATCGGGGTGCGTACCCAGGATCGACCACTTGGATTGGCCGGAAATGATGAAAGTCGATTCCCAGGCGCTAGGGTGCCAATGCGGTTCGCGGATTCCGCCGACCTCGATTTCGATCAGATAAGTGGCTGACTTCTGGTCCTTCAAGACTTTGAAGTTCTCTTCATTCGCGCCGCGCAGATTGCCGCCGTCGAAGGTGGCCGGCGTGGTTCCGGCGAGGTCGAAAAGGTAGGGATTGGCGGGGTCGGAGGGGGAGGAAGTTGCGGTTGCCGTGGCGGTCGCGGAAGGGGATCCCGGGGTGGTCATCGCTGCGGCGCCGGCCAGCGAGGCTCCTGCACCGAGCAATGTCCTGCGGTTGATTTTCGACATGATTCTCTCCATCGTCATTGTTTTAGTTGCCCCTCAAAACGATGCTGTGATGCGAGATTATCCTAAGACAAAATGGTTTGAATATGCCACTCGACCGATAATAGAATATGCGGCAGATGCTTTCAATTACATCATCCGTTGAAAAATATTCGAATTGTCTATATTCGTTCGCGGCCGGACGGCCTGGAGCCTTTTGGTTCTGCGGCTGGAGGCTATGCCCGGCCGCCCGCGGTGAGCAGCCCGCCGTCGAGCGTGAGCAGTTGCCCGGTCACCCACGACGCGTCCTCGGACACCAGATACGCCACCGCCGCGGCAACGTCCGTTACGGTGCCCAACCGGTTGAGCGGATACTGCGCGGCGACTTCCGCTTCACGTCCTGCGTAGAGCGCCTTCGCGAAATCCGTTTTCACGACTGCCGGCGCCACGGCATTCACCCGGATTTCCGGGCCCAGTTCCACTGCCAAGGTCGCCGCGAGGTGCGAATTCGCCGCTTTGGAAACCCCATAGCTGCCCAGGCCCGGGCTCGGTATCCGTCCGGCGACCGAGTAGATGTTGACGATGCAGCCGCGCCGGTGCCGGAAAGCCAAGCCGGGATGCGCCAAAACCTCCTGTACCCAGCCGAGCGTGCCGATGACATTGACCTCGAGGATCTTGCGGACGGCGTCCAGATCGACCTCGGAAAGCGGCCCGAAGACCGGGTTGATGCCGGCGTTGTTGACCAGGATGTCCAAGCCGCCGAGCTGTTCGGCGATGCCGTCGAGAACCGCTGCGCGGTGTGTGGCATCATCGGATTTGCCGGTGAAACTGAGCACGGCGCCCGGCGGCATAGTCTGGGCCGCCTCGGCCAGGCCTTCGGCCTTGCGGGCAGTGATCGCCACGGTTGCCCCTTCGGCGACCAGGCGCTGCGCGATGCCCAAGCCGATGCCACGGCTTGCTCCAGTGATCAAGGCGGTTTTTCCGGTGAGCCGTTGCGGTATGTCCATGATTGGTCTCCTCGTCGGATCGGGATATCGACAGCCTAGCCGCCGGAGCCTGCGATCCGAACGGAATCCAGCCGGTTCCGGTGTCGGCGCACCGCGTCCCGGTTCGCGCAGGAGGGGGAGCAGTACCGCTGGGTGCCGGGGCGGGAGAAGTCGGCATAGATCCGCCGGCATCCCACCGCGGAACAGCGCCCCAGCCGATGGATGCCGCGAGTGGCGAAATGCAGCGCCGTGCCCACATAGACCATGGTGCGCAAGATCTGCCAAAGTGCCAAGTCGGCTTCCCGGTAGTGCAGGTGCCAGCCCTGGCCGTTGTGGTTGGTCAAGCTCGGGTAGGTGGCCGATTCGGCCAGCAGGGCATTGAGGATCTGCGCCCGGAGGTCCGGTTCGGGCGCATCGACGACGCGTTGCCAAGCCTCCAGCATCCAAGCGGTCTGCACCAGGTCCCGCTGGTCGACCGGACGCTCGAGCACCACCCCGGCGGCCAGACAGATTTCACGGAGTGCGGCCGGCTCGGCCGGGGGTGAATTGACCAGATGGACGGCGAGTCGCAAAGGGTCTTCGCCATATGGGTTGACCAACATGAGCCAAGTCAAGCACATGTAATGGTTTACCGGTATAACAGCCTTACTTGAGACTGGGTTCATGAGATATTGCTTCGCCGCCGACGGCGGTCCCCACCTCTGGACCCTGGCCTCGGAACACTGCACCAGCCAGGGTGCGGTGCGCTACTTCCGTTGCGATTGCGGGCAGCACGACGTGCAGCTGTGCGCGGAGTTGATCGCCAGCTGCGGCTAGCCGGAAAACACCACCTCGCCCCGGGCGATCGTGTACCGGACCGAGGCTTCGCCGATCCGGTGCAGCGGGCCCAGGAACGGATCCCGGTCCAGGACCACCAAATCAGCGTCCTTGCCGGTTTCCAAGCTGCCGCTGCGATCGTCGTCGTGGTTGACGAAAGCGGTGCCGGAGGTGTGCGCCAGCCAGGCATCCTGCAACGAGAGCCCTTGTTCGGCGAGTAGCGGCTGGGCCTCCGGCCCGCGGTCCAGGCTGCTGCGGTTGACCGCGGTGTGGATCAGTTCCAGCGGGTTGCCCGTGGAAACCGGCCAATCACTGCCGCCGGCCAAGCGGGCGCCGGCACGCAGCAATCCGCCGAACGGGTACTGCCAGGATGCCCGGCGTTCGCCGAGGAAGGGAATGGTCAACACGTCCATCTGCTCCTCATGGCTGGCCCAGAGCGGCTGCATATTGGCCACTGCACCCAGCTCGGCGAAGCGCGGGATGTCATCGGGGTGGACCACTTGCAAATGCGCCAAGTGATGCCTGGAATCACGGGGTCCATTGCAGGCGCGGACCTGCTCCAGCACGTCCAGGCCCTGGCGCACCGCAGCGTCGCCCAGCGCGTGGAAATGCATTTGAAAGCCCAGCGCGTCCAATTGCAGCGCCGCCGGCAGCAACTCCTCGGTGGGGATGAAAACTTTGCCGGAATTGCCGCTCACGCAGCCGCAGGCATCCAGATAGGGCTCCAACATCGAGGCGGTGAAGTTCTCCGCCACGCCGTCGAGCATCAATTTGACCGAACCGGCCCGGAACGTCGGCCGTTGCGCCCGCGCCCGGCGCTGGCTCAGGAACTCGATCTGGTCCAGGCCGCGCTCGCGGTCCCACCAGAGGGCTCCGGTCACGGTCGCTTTGAGCCTGCCGTCGTCGGCCATTCTCAGGTAGGAATCGTAGGCATCGTGGCAGACCGCCGAATCGCCGACGATGGCGTCCTGCCAGCGGGTCACTCCCCAGGCGAACATCTGCGCCTGGGCGAGTTCGAAGCCGGCGTCCAAATCCGCCTGGCCGGGTGCCGGGGCGAGCTGCCGGAACAGATCCATCGCGCCCTCGTGCAGCGTTCCGCTGGGCGAGCCGTCCAGGTGCCGTTCGATTCTGCCGTCCCGTGGATCGGGGGTGCCGGCGTCGATGCCGGCCAGGCGCAGGGCCACTGAGTTGGCCCAGGCGCCATGGTGGTCCCGGTTGAGCAAAAAAGCCGGGCGGTCGGGGACCAAGCGGTCCAGGGCCTCGGCAGTCGGGTTGCCGCCGTCGAAGTGCTCCATCGACCAGCCGCCGCCCAAAACCCAGTCGACGTCGGGATGGTTTGCCAAATATTCGCCGATGGTGCGGGAGTAGTCGGAAAAACCGCCGCCTCCGCTCAGGTCGCAGCGCAGCATTTCCAGACCGGCGCCGTGCGGATGCAGATGCGCGTCCTGGAAAGCCGGGGAAACCAGGCAGTTCTCCGCGTCGATCACCGAATCCGCGCCGGCCCGTGCCGCGGCATCGCCGATGGCTGCGATCTTGCCCGCCTCGAGCAGAATCGAACCGCGGCTGATGCCGCCGGGCAACAGCAGGCGGGCGTTCTCGATCAACATGCTGGGATTTCCTTGGGTCATGGACAGCTCCTTCGGTGCCTTCAACTGATTGGATCAGTGAAATTGCTTTGCTCAGGACAGGGAATCGTGGGCCAGTACCGCCGAGTAAAGCGCGGAAATCGTCTCCCCGGAACTCAGGTCGGCTTCGAGGACCTCCTCGATCAGAGCCAGCCGTTGGTAGAAGACGGAACGGGAAAGATGGCTTTCCGAGGCTGCGGCGGTCCGATTGCCCGGGTGGCGCAAATAGGCCCGGAGGACCTGGAGCAAGTCCCCGGAGTTCTTCGCGTCCCAGGACAGGATCGGCCCCAGGGTCATCTGGACGAATGCCGGAAGGCTGGGCTGCGAACGCAAGCCGCGAATCAGCAAACGCAATTGGTGCGCATCGGCACGGAGCACCGGGCCCCGGCCGAGCGATTCGGCTCCGGTGCTCGGCATCGACAAGAGGCTGGTCGCCTGATGCAGCGAAGCGCTCAGCTCCGGAGTGCTGCCGGCGGCGCGGCCCACCGCGATCCGGGCATCGGGCCAACCGGAACGGAGCACCGCAGCCAAGACCTCGGTTGTTTCGCCGGAAAGCAGCAGCGAAAACTGCTGCCGGCGCTGTACGGTGGCGTCTTTGGCGACGCAGACCTGCAACGCCTCCGCTTCCAGGGCTTCGGCAAGCCGGTTCGCCGAGATCTCCTCGGCGTCGGCGGGCAAAGATACCGCTACCCCGAAGCTGGGCGTCTTGCCGGTTCGGAAGCCGATCGCCGCAGTGAAGTCCTCGACCTCGGCATCGGTGGCGTAATTGCCGGTGCGCACCGCGGTCAGCAGCTGTTGGTCGCGGTCCGCCCGCCAGGGGTTTTCGCTTCCGGCCGCCAATCGGCCGACCGCGAGCGCGAGCGCGGCCTGGCTGAGCAAATAGTCCACACCGGCCGGGTGCACGGCGGCCTGCGGAGTGGCCGGTTGGGCGCAGAGCGCGCCCCAGTGTTGGCCGTGCGCCATCACTTGCGCGCTGCTCCACTTGGGCCGGTTTTCCCGCCATGACCGGACCACGGCCGCGGCGTCCCGGCCGGCCAGGGCCATGGTGACGATCCGTCCTGCCGGATCGACGAGCAGCACCGGTTGGCCGAGCAGTTCGCTGCTCTGCTGCAGGATGAACGTGCTGGAGGAGCCCCGGGCGATCATCTGGGCGTAGCGCGCGTTGAGGTCTTCGCGGGCGCGCAAAGTGGCCATCTGCTGCGCCACGATGGTGCTGTGCACGCTTTCGGTCACCGCGATGAACTGAACCGGTGAGTGCAGGACGATCAACGGCAGGCGATGCCGCCGGAAGGCTTCCACCAGGGCGCCGGGCGGGTGCGGGAGCCGGTCGCCGAGTTCCAGGACCAAACCGGCGACGTTCACTTTCGCCAGGGCTGCGGCCAACGACTCGAGCGCCTGCGGCTGGGTGGGCCAGGCGGCACCGGTGCTGAGCACCAGTTCCTGGCCGCGCAGCACCGGTGCCACATCAGTGGTCTCCACGATATGGATCCAACGGACTTCCCGGTCCAATTCCGCCCGCCCGGCCAGCACCTCGGGAGCGCCGCGTTGCAGCTCCTCGGAGGCCAGGACTTGGCGCACACTGGGCAACATCAAACGCATCCTCTCAACATGTCGGACAAAATGTCCTGAAAATGCTTGCCAGGCGACAATTGTTGTCCTTGAACTGGCTCAGTTCCTTGTGACAATAGTAGACATCGAATCATACGAAATGTGTTGTGTGAACGATGCCCAGTCGAAAACGGTTCCGAGCGAGGAGAAACATGGCACTGATCGGTCATTACATCAACGGCGTCCACGCTGCGCCGCCGGAGGCGGAATCCGGGCAGCGTTACGGGGTGGTTTTCAACCCGGCGACCGGCGAAGCGCAACATCAGTTGGCGTTCGCCTCGGCGGCCCGGGTGGCCGAGGCGATTGCGGCTGCGGCAGCGGCACTTCCCGGTTGGCGCGCCACGTCGTTGACCAAGCGGGCCGATGTCTTCTTCAAGCTCCGGCACCTGCTGGTCCAGCGTCGGGACGAGTTGGCCGCTGTGGTGACTTCGGAACACGGGAAAGTCCTCTCCGACGCCGCAGGCGAGGTCGCGCGAGGGTTGGAAAACGTCGAATTCGCCGCGGGCCTGATCCAACACCTCAAGGGCGACTACAGCGAGCAGGTGGCCAATGGCGTCGACGTGCATTCGGTGAAGCAGCCGGTGGGCGTTGTCGGTTGCATCACGCCGTTCAACTTCCCGGTGATGGTGCCGCTCTGGATGGTCTCCAACGCCATCGCCTGCGGCAACACTGTGGTGCTCAAACCCAGCGAAAAGGACCCGTCCGCGGCCTTGCTGCTGGCCGAGTTGTTCACCGAAGCAGGTTTGCCGCCGGGAGTGCTCAACGTGGTCAATGGCGACAAGGAAGCCGTCGACGCGATTCTGGACAGTCCGGAGGTCCGGGCGGTGAGCTTTGTCGGTTCGACGCCGATCGCGCGCTCGATCTACGAGCGGGCCAGTGCGAAAGGCAAGCGGGTGCAAGCGCTCGGCGGTGCGAAGAACCACATGGTGGTGCTCCCGGATGCCGACATCGAGGCGGCTGCGGATGCGGCGGTGTCGGCGGCCTATGGCTCGGCCGGCGAACGTTGCATGGCAGTGAGCGTACTGGTCGCCGTGGGCGGGGTGGGCGATGCCCTGGTCGCTGCGATCCAAACCCGGATTTCGAAACTGACGATCGGCTCCGGAACCGAGGCCGCTTCCGAAATGGGACCGTTGATCACCGCGGAGCATCGGGACAAGGTGGCCGGTTATGTGCATCGGGCGCCGGCGGAAGGGGCCACCGTGGTGGTCGACGGAACCGCCGACCCGGTGGCGGCAGGCCCCGGTTTCTTCTTGGGCGTGAGCTTGTTGGACCAGGTGGAGACCGGGATGCAGGCATATCGGGATGAGATCTTCGGACCGGTGCTCTCCGTGGTCCGGGTGCCGAGTTTCGAGGAAGCCGTGAGCCTGGTCAATGAAAACCAGTACGGCAACGGGGTTGCGATTTTCACCCGCGACGGCGGTGCGGCACGGCAGTTCGAGTTCGAGATCGAAGCCGGCATGGTGGGCGTGAACGTGCCGATCCCGGTTCCGGTCGGAAGTTTCTCGTTCGGCGGCTGGAAGGACTCGCTGTTCGGCGATTCGCATATCTACGGACCGGAAAGCATCCATTTCTACACCCGCTCCAAGGTGGTCACCACGCGCTGGCCGGATCCGGCGTCGTCGAGCGTGGACCTGGGCTTTCCGAGCAATCACTGAGAGGATCGAAGCATGAGCACCGAGACCCAGAATGCGCAGCAAGCCGCCAAGGCCCAGGTCAAAGCCGATGACCGTCAGCACGTCTTCCACTCCTGGTCCGCGCAAGCCAAGATCGATCCGTTGCCGGTAGCCGGGGGATCGGGTTCGACCTTTTGGGATTACGACGGGAACCAGTACCTCGACTTCTCCTCGCAACTGGTCAACCTGAACTTGGGCCACCAGCATCCGCGGTTGGTGGCTGCGATCAAACGCCAAGCGGACAAGCTGGCGACCATCCAGCCGGCCTTCGCCAACGACGTCCGCGGCGAACTGGCGCGTTTGCTCGCCGAGCGCGCGCCCGGCGAGCTGAACCAGGTGTTCTTCACCAACGGCGGGGCCGACGCCAACGAACATGCGGTCCGAATGGCCCGGCAGCACACCGGACGGCGGAAAATCCTCGCCGCATACCGCAGCTACCACGGCGGTACCACGACGGCGATGAGCCTCACCGGGGAACCCCGCCGCTGGGCCAACGACCCCGGTGACGCTTCGGTGGTGCACTTCTTCGGGCCTTATGCTTACCGCTCGGCCTTCCATGCGGCCTCCGCGGAAGAGGAAACCCAGCGGGCCCTGGAGCATCTGGAATCGGTGATCCAACTCGAGGGGCCAGGGACCGTCGCCGGGATCATCTTGGAAACCGTGGTCGGCACCAATGGGGTCCTGGTGCCGCCGCCGGGATACCTGCAGGGCGTTCGGGAGATCTGCGACCGCTATGGCCTGGTGTACATCGCCGACGAGGTGATGGTCGGCTTCGGCCGGATCGGCGAGTGGTTCGCGGTGGACGCTTTCGATGTGGTCCCGGATCTGCTCACCTTCGCCAAGGGAATCAACTCGGGGTACGTGCCGCTGGGCGGCGTACTGATCTCCGACGCGATCGCGGCGACCTTCGCCGAGCGTGCCTACCCGGGCGGCCTGACCTACTCCGGGCATCCCTTGGCTTGCGCGGTGGGCGTCGAAACGGTGCGCGTGTTCGAAGACGAAGCAATTCTGGAACGGGTCCGTGATCTGGGCGAACGGGTGGTGCGTCCGGAACTGGAACGTTGGGCGCAAAGCCATCCGAGCGTCGGCGAGATCCGGGGCCGGGGCCTGTTCTGGGCGGTCGAGCTGGTGCGGGATCCGCAGAGCCGGGAACCGCTGGTCCCGTTCAACGCCTCCGCCGAGGCGGCGGCGCCGATGAACGAAGTGGCCGCGGCCTGCAAAGCCGCAGGGCTGTGGCCGTTCACGCATTTCAACCGGGTGCACGTGGCCCCGCCGCTAGTGATCTCGGAGCAAGACCTGCGGCGCGGCTTGGCGATCATCGACGAAGCACTCACGATCGCCGACTCCTACGTGGCGGCGAACACCGGGCGACCGCAACCGTGAACGGCTCCGAGCCGCAGCTCCTCGATGAGCTCGCCAAGCGGATCATCGAGGAGCTGCAGGCCGATGGCCGGAAACCGTACGCCGCGATTGCCGAATCCGTAGGACTGTCCGAGGCCGCGGTGCGGCAACGGGTGAAGCGGCTGATCGATTCGAAATTGCTGCAGATCGTCGCGGTCACCGATCCGGTGAAAGTCGGTTTCACCCGGCAGGCGATGATCGGAGTCCGGGTGTCCGGTGATCTGCAGGCCGTCGCGGAGAACTTCGAGGCTTTTCCCGAAGTCGACTACATCGTGATCACGGCCGGTAGTTTCGACCTCCTGGTGGAGGTGGTCTGCGAAGACGATGAGCATCTGCTCGATGTCCTGGGCCGGATCCGGACGGCTCCGCAGGTGGTTTCCACCGAGTCGTTCATGTATTTGAAGTTGCAGAAACAGTTGTACAACTGGGGGACGCGGTAGGCTCCGGTGCCTGATTCCGGCAGCAGAGTTTCCGGCAACAGAGTCCGCGAAATGCGGATTCGGCTGCCGGAATCGGTGATTTCCCGGCCCAACCGGGCCATCCGCGGACTCTGCTGCTGGCCGGCGGTCCGGAGTTCAGCGGTGCCCGGAGATCCGATCGGCCACGCTGGCGATGAATGACGTGCCGGCACCGGCTCGGGCGCCGGCGGATTCCTGCGCATCGGCGGCCCGGTAGGCGGCGTAGAGCCCATTGACCGCGAGCCAGCGCAAGGGCTCGGGTTCCCATTGCTGGACTTTCCGATTCACCCAGGGCAGCCGGGCCAACTCTGAATCGGTACCGAGCAGCAGATCGCGCAACGTCCGCCCGGCCAGATTCGTGGTCGCCACTCCGGTGCCCACATATCCGCCCGCGGCGGCCAGCCCGGTGCCGGCGTCGTAGGTCACCGAGGCGCGCCAATCCCGTGGTACGCCCAGGGTGCCGCTCCAGACGTGCTCGATCCGGGCCGGTGCTGCCGCCGGGAACATTTCGCGCAGCAGCTTGGTGAGCGACGCCAACGTCGCTTCCGGGGTCGCGCCGTCCGCATCCACCGCGGAACCGAAACGATAGGGTTTGCCCCGGCCGCCCAGCGCGATCCTGCCGTCCGCGGTGCGCTGCGCGTACATGTAGACGTGGGCGAAGTCGCCCACGGTTTCGCCGCCTTGCCAACCGATCCGGTTCCAGGCTTCCGGCCCGAGCGGCTCGGTGACGATCATCGAAGAATTCAGCGGCAGCCAGCGGCGGCGCAGGCCGGGCAGTTGCGCGGTGAACCCTTCGGTGGCGCGGACGATCTGAGGTGCGCGCACCTCGCCGCGTTCGGTGCGCACCAGCCCGGGTTCGATCGAGAGCACTTTGCTGGACTCGAAGACCTGTACGCCGAGCGAACGGACCGTCCGGAGCAGCCCGCGCAGCAGTTTCACCGGATTGAGCCGGGCGCAGTGCGGCTGCCAGGTGCCGCCCAGTCCACCGGCGACCTGCAGCCGCTCGGCGAGTTCCGGGGCGGAAAGCAGCACCACGTCGGCGCCGCGCCATTGCGCTTCGGCTGCGGCGAAGGCTTGGGCGCGCTGCCATTGCGCAGGATTCCGGGCCACGGTCAGTTCCCCGCCGCGCAGCAGATCGGCGTCGATGCCTTCTTCGGCGGCGATCCGGATGACTTCGTCGACGGTCTGGTTCATCGCCGCTTGGAACTCTTCCACCGCGGACTTGCCCGCTGCGGCGTACGATGCCCGGCCGCCGGTGATGCTATTGGTCAGCCAGCCGCCGTTGCGCCCGGAGGCGCCGTAGCCGCAGAACCGTTGTTCGAGCACCGTGATCCGCAGCCCGGGCCGGGCCTTGGCCAGGTAGTAGGCGGTCCACAGACCGGTGAAACCGCCGCCCACGATGGCCACGTCCGCTTCCGCGTCGCCGGGCAGCCCCGGCCCGGGTTCCGGCAGCGGATCGAACCAGAAAGAGACTTCGCCGTTGACCGT
This sequence comes from Arthrobacter russicus, assembly GCF_031454135.1. Lineage (NCBI taxonomy): Bacteria > Bacillati > Actinomycetota > Actinomycetes > Micrococcales > Micrococcaceae > Arthrobacter > Arthrobacter russicus. Next base: position 1,156,140 of record NZ_JAVDQF010000001.1, on the reverse strand, counting down.
CACGGCAACTTCCCGGCGGGGTCCGAGCTGGCGAAAACCGTGCGGTGCCAGGCTTTGGCCGCGGTGCCGTCGCGCTCGATCATCACGTGTTTGATATTGGTGTACTCCTCGAGCGAATACACCGACATGTCTTTGCCGAAGCCGGAGGCTTTGTATCCGCCGTGCGGCATTTCGGAGATGATCGGAATATGGTCGTTCACCCAGACGCAGCCAGCCTGGATCGCGGCGCTGGCGCGCATCGCGCGGGCCACGTCCTTGGTCCACACCGAAGCGGCGAGGCCGAAAGGAGTGTCATTGGCCAGCCGGATCGCTTCCGCTTCGCTGTCGAAGGGGAGCGCGACCAGAACCGGTCCGAAGATCTCCTGCTGGACTGCCTCGGCGTCCTGGGCGATGCCGCTGAGCAAAGTGGGCGAGTAGAACGCGCCGGCCGGATCCGCAGCTGCCGGTACCGCGCCGCCGCAGTGCACCGTGGCTCCGGCCTCGGCGGCCCGCTGGACGAATCCGGCCACCCGGTCGCGGTGCGCCGTCGAAATCAGCGAGCCCAGATCGGTTTCCGGGTCCGAAGGGTCGCCCACCCGCACGGCCCGCATCAGCTTGCCGACCCGGTCCAAGAACCGGGGGAACAAACTGCGGTGCACATACGCCCGGGTGGCCGCGGTGCAATCCTGCCCGCCGTTGATCAACGAACCGGCGACCGCACCCTGCGCAGCAGCTTCCAGATCGGCGTCCTCGAAGACCACGAAAGGCGCCTTCCCGCCGAGTTCCAGATGCACCCGATTGCCGCGTTCACTGGCCATTGCCATGATTTTGCGGCCGACGGCGGTGGAGCCGGTGAACGAAGTCATGGCCACGTCGGGATGCCGGACCAGGGCTTCGCCGGTGCGCTGCCCGGTGCCGACCACGACGTTGACCACACCGGGCGGGATCCCGGCGGCGCTCGCCGCTTCGGCGAACAGCAAGGTGCTTCCCGGGGTGAGTTCTGAAGGTTTGAGCACGATCGTGTTGCCGGCAGCGATCGCCGGCAGGATTTTCCAGCCGGCCATCTGCAACGGGTAGTTCCACGGCGAGATCGAACCGACCACGCCGATCGCCTCCCGACGGACCATCGAGGTGTGCTCCGGCGAATACTCGCCGGCCGCGAGGCCGTTGAGGTGCCGGGCTGCTCCGGCGAAGAACTCGGCGTTGTCCACGGTGCCGGGCACATCGAATTCACGGGCCAACCGGATCGCTTTGCCGCCCTGGCTGGATTCGAGCTGCGCCAGTTCCTCGGCGCGTTCGCCGAGCTCGGCGGCCAACCGGAGCATCGCCGCCGAGCGTTCCGCTGGCGTCGCGCCGGACCACCCGGGCAGTGCACGCTTGGCCGCGGCCACCGCCGCTGCGACGTCCTCCGGCGCTGCTTCGGCGAAGCTCCCGAGTAGTTGCCCGGTGGCCGGATTGCGCAGCTCCATCCGGGGCCCGGATGCCGGGTGGTAGCCGCCGTCGAAGTACAAGGATTCGAGTTCAGTCATGGGGTCCGCTTTCGTCGATCGGGCCTGGAGTGTCGTCCGGGAGGGTCAGGTAGAGCTTGCGGAGCTGCTCGTGCACGGTCCAGGTGGTTCGGGTTCCGGCGCCGAGCCGGACCAGATCGCCGGGGCCGACGCGCAGAGACCGCCGTTCCTGGGGGAAATCGATGGTCGCCGAACCGGAGATCACCAGGAACACCTCGTCATTTTCGGTGTCGCTCGCCGTGCCCTCGGTCATTTCCCAGATGCCGAATTCGACGCCGCCGAGGATTCCCAATTCGGTCGCGCCGTCCTGCGCGCTCGCCGAGTGCAGCCGCCGCGGTTCGATGTCTTCGAGCACGACCACGACGTCGGCGGCGCGGATCGCGGTATTCGGTTCCATTTCAGCCTCCCGTCATGGTCGCGGCGATTTCTTTCGTGGATCCGCCGGTGCGCCGCAAGACGATTGCCACAAAGGCCAAGGCCAGCAGGGTCAGCAGGAACATCACTGCGGAAACCGCTGCGACTTCGGGTTTCAAACCGACTTTGAGCGAAGAGAAGATGTAGACCGGCCACGGGGTAGTGCCCGGAACCTGCACGAAGCTGGAGACGATGGTGTTGTCCAGACTGATCGTGAAGGACATCAGGGCGCCGGCGAGGATGCCCGGTGCGGCGATCGGGAAGGTCACTTGCCAGAAGGCATGCCACCGGCTGGCGTAAAGATCCTCGGCGGCTTCTTCGAGCGATTGGTCCACGCCCTGCATCCGGGCCCGGACGATGAAGGTCACGATCGCGATCGAGACCACGCTGTGCGCGATCACCAGACGGACCAATCCGTTGTTCAGGGGAGTGATGCCCAGATCCGTGCCTAGGGAAACGAACCACGGCAAGAGCGAGACGGCATCGACGATTTCCGGGGTGACCATGGTCAAGCCGAGCAGCACGGTCAACCCGATGGCCCAGAATTTCACGGATTTCGACTGGGCCAGCGAAGAGCGGGCCAGGGCGATGCCGCCCAAGGTGCCCAGCACCGTGGCGAGCAGCGCGGATCCGGCTGCAGCGGTCAACGAGGTCAGCACGGCGCCGCGGATCACGGAGTTGCCGGCAGCCGCGGAGTAGGCGTCGAAACCGAATCCCCGCCATGCCGCCAGCAGCGTGCCGTTGTTGAAGGAATAGACCAGGATCACCACGATCGGCAGGAAGAGGAAAGCGAAGACCAAAATACCCAAGACGCCCAGCAGCACCGTGAGCGGATCAGTTCGGCGTTTCATCGGGGCCTCCTTTTTGATGGATTCCGGCTTTCGGACCGATGCCGGCCAGCTGGCTCGGTTTAAGTTGGCTCAGGTCGATCCGCCGGTTCCGTCGGATCAGCGCTCTGGCCAGGAAGGCGAGCAGCCCGGCGCAGAGCACCGCGGCCGCGATGAACAGCATCAGCACCACCGCCATGGCCGATCCGAGTGCCCAGTTCTGCGCCACATTGAACTGGTTGGCCACCAGCTGGCCCACCATATTGCCCTGTGCGCCGCCCAATACCGATGCGGTCACGTAATCACCCATCAGCGGGATGAAGACCAGCAAAGCGCCGGAGGCGATGCCGGGCGTGGCCAGTGGCAAGGTGATGGTGAAAAAGGTGCGCCAGCGGTTGGCGCCGAGGTCCCGGCTGGCTTCGCGCAACGCCGGCCCGGCCCGGTCGATGGCCACGAAAAGCGGCAGGATCATCAGCGGCAGGTAGTTGTAGACCACGCCCCAATTGGACCGCCCCGCGGGTATACAGGAAGTCCAACGGTGCGGCGCTCAGGCCCAGTTGCTGCAGCCAGTTGGAGACCGGGCCCTCCGGTGCCAGCAGGATCTGCCAGCCCAGGGTGCGCACCAGGAAATTCGTCCAGAACGGCACCAGGACCAGGGCCAGGCCCAACGGCCGGAACCAGCCAGGCGCCTTGATCGCCAGCCAATAGGCGAACGGCACCGCGATCAGCAAGCAGATGAGCGTCCCGGTCAAGCCGATGCCCAGGGTGTTCCAGAACGTCTTCAAAAAGGTCTCGTTGAGCGCCTCGAAATAGCGGTCGAAGCTGAACACCGAGTTGTCGTGGGCACTGAACAAATCCGGCTTCTGGCCGAAGCTGTACCAGAGGACGAGGCCGATCGGCATGACGAAGAAGAACAGCAGGAACGCCCAGGTGGGGAAAGCCAGTGCGGTGCCGCCGCCGCGTTTGCGGGCCTTGGCCGGCGCCGCGGACAGGTTCGACGTCGGCCGGTTCGGAGCTGTCCGAGCAGCCATCAGGCACCTGCTTTCGCTTGCATTGCGCCGTACATGTCCACCCAGGCGCCGCTGGCTTCGGTGATTTCCAAACTGACCAGCCGGTCGAGGATCTCGGCGGGCGGGAAAAGCACGTCGAGCATTTTCAAGCCGGCGGCCTCGGCCAACTCGCGCTGGCCGGTCAGCCCGGTGGAGTAGCCGATGTAGTCGACGTCTTTCAGGGCCTGATCCGGTTGCAGCATGAAGTTGATGAACGCGTAGGCGGCATCGGGGTGCTGCACTCCGACCGGGATCGCCCAGGTGTCCATCCAGCGATTCGCGGTGGGCGTGGGGAATACCCACTTCCAGCGTTCCGGGTTCTCCGCTTCTAAGTAACCCCGGCGGGCGTCGCCGTTGAACGCGTGCACCAGGGTCATGGAGCCCTGGATGATGAAATTCTGCGGGGTGGAGCTGAACGCCCGCACATGCGGCGCGAGTTGGTTGGTCAGGTAATCGGCGCATTCGGCGACGATTTTGGGATCGGTACTGAGCGGATCGTATCCCTTGGCGGCCAAATAGATGACCGCGATTTCCGCGGGGTCTTCCAGAAGCGAGACATTGTTGCTCGCCTCGTTCTGCGCCGCCTCCAGGAAATCTGCCCAGGAGTTCATCGGCCGGTTGATCACGGTGCTGTCGTAGAGGAATCCAGTGGTTCCCCAATTCTTGCAGACGGCGTAGGCATTCTGCGGATCCGCGATGGAATCCTGGAACTCCGGGTCGAGATTGGCCAGATTGGGGATTTTGCCCAGATCCAGCTTCTCCAACAGCCCGTTCTTGCTCATCAAGGTCAAGTAGGTGCTGGTGGGCACCACGATGTCGTAGCCGCTGGTGCCGCGGGTCGCGCCGAGCTTGGCAATCAGCTCCTCGTTCGAGGCGAAGCTGTCGGTTTGCACCTGGACGCCTTGCCGGCCGAACTCCTCGAGGTTCGCGGGGTCGCTGTAGTCGCCCCAGGTGTAGATGTTCAGGTTGCTGCCGATGTTCCCGTTCGGCACTGCCGAAGGGGCGAAACCTTCGGCCCGGCAGCCGGTCAGCGCGCCGAGCGCGCCGATGCCGAACCCGGCCAGCAAGGCCCGGCGGCCGAAAGCCGGGGTTTTCATGCGGCGTTCGAGTTGGGTCGGGACGAGGGCGCGGATGGTCGCCATCTCAGGCCTCGGTTTCGTCGGCGCGGAACAACTGGCCGGCCGGCGGCGCCCAGGAACACCAGACCTGATCGCCGAAGTCGACCGGCTCCGCTTTCGACGGTGGCGTCCGGGCCAGGATCTCCACGCCGTCCGCGCCACGGACCAGGTATTGCTTGACCTCGCCCAAGTAGGCGATGTCCACGAGTTTGCCCGATACCGCATTCTGCCCGGGTTGCGGCGCCGCCGTACTGACCGAGATGTCTTCCGCGCGGACCGCCAGGACCCCTTTGCCGCGAACCTCATCGACCGCGGAGTGGCCCGGACCGAAGGTCGTCCCGGCCAAACTCACGGCACCCACCGAATCGACCTCGACCGGAAGGAAGTTCCGTTTCCCGATGAACTTGGCGACGAACAAGTTCGCCGGCTTCGAGTAGATCTCCTCGGCGCTGCCGAGCTGTTGGATATGGCCTTGGTCGAGCACCACGATCCGGTCGCTCATGGTCAGGGCTTCCTCCTGGTCATGGGTGACGAAGATGAAAGTGGTGCCCAGCTCGGCCTGCAGCACGGTCAGTTCGAGCTGCATTTCCTCACGCAATTTGCGGTCCAAAGCGGACATCGGTTCATCCAGCAGAAGCACCTTGGGCCGGTTCACCAGGGCCCGGGCCAGTGCGACCCGCTGTTGTTGGCCGCCGGAGAGCTTGCCGGGGCTGCGGTCGGCGAAGGCTTCCATCCGGGCCATCCGCAGGGCGTCGATCACCCGGCTGCTGATCTCGGCTCTCGGGACTCTTTGCTGGCGCAGGCCGTAACCGACGTTTTCCGCGACGCTCATATGCGGGAACAAAGCGTAGGACTGGAACACGGTGTTGACCGGTCGTTTGTTCGGCGGCAGGCCGGTGACCGACTGGCCGCCGATCCGGATGTCCCCGGCGTCCGGATGCTCGAAGCCCGCGATCATCCGCAAAAGCGTGGTCTTGCCGCAACCGGACGGTCCGAGCAGCGAAATGAACTCCCCGGCCTCGACGGTGAGGCTGATGTCATCCACCGCCTTGGCCGTGCCGAAGAGCTTGCTCACGCCGCGCAGCTCTACCGAGCCGGCTTCCGCGGTCCCGGCGCTGGCCGGAGGTTTTTCCTGCTGGGTGTCGATGGTCAATGAATTCTCATCCCCTTGGTGTGATAGGTGCGGTGCGCGAGTGCCCGGCGGGTCAGGAGTCGAAACCGAGGCCTACCGCGTCGAGTGATTTGAGCAGCAGATTCCGCTTCCCCTCGCGGTGGTCTGCCTGATTCAGTGCGGCCCGGGTGGCTTGGATGCCGATTGAGGCCAGGGGCTCCGGCGGGAACGGCAGCGGGCGGCTGCGGACCATCGTGAGCCGGGTCCGTTCGGTGTCCAGGCCTTCGAGCTGATCCAGCATCACTTCCGCGGCGAAATGGGTTGCGGCCACGCCCAATCCGGTGAATCCCGCGGCATAGGAGATCTTCCCGCCGCGGGCGGTCCCGTAAAACGCGCAGAACCTCGTGCAGGTATCGATGGCGCCGGCCCAGCGGTGGCTGAACCGCAGGCCTTCGAGCTGCGGAAAGGTGGTGAAGAAATGGCTGGCCAGTTTCCGATAGCTCGCCCGCCGGTTCTCGTACTCCGGATTGACCCGGCGGCCGTAGTGGTAGATCGCGTCGTAGCCGCCGAACAGGATCCGGTTGTCCGCCGAGAGCCGGTAATAGTGGAACTGGTTGGCCAGATCGGAGAGCCCCTGCCGGCGCTGCCAGCCGATGCTGGCCAGTTGCTCGCGGTTCAACGGCTCGGTCATCAGCACGTAGTCGTACACCGGGACCGTCATCAGAGCGTTGCGCTTGAGCAGCGAAGGGAACACGTTCGTGCCCAGTGCCACCTTTTTCGCCCGGATGCTGCCGGAACCGTGCTGCACCGCCAGCCGGCTGCCGCGGTCGTCGGTATGCAGCCCGGTGACCTTGCTGTGCTCGAAGATTTCGACGCCGGCCGCGCTCGCCGCCCGGCCCAGGGCCCGGGCGAGTTTCGCCGGGTGGACCATGGCGGCCTCGCGTTTGCTCCACAGCCCGGCCAGGTAGGTCGGGGAGTTGATTTCCGCCCGGATGGCCGGCTGGTCGAAGTAGACCTGGTCCGGGCCGGGCCCGTCCTGCAGATACTCGATCTGATACGGTTCGACGGCCAACGCCATCGACCCGGTCCGCTCGAAGTCGCAGTCGAGTTTGAGCTTTGCGACCTGCGCTTCGATGGCGTCGAGGTTGTCCAGGCCGAGCTGGTTGAGCCGTTCGATTTCGGCCGGGAACCGGTTGGCGCCGTTCTCTTCGCCGTGGGTCAGGCTGGCTTCGCAGAATCCGCCGTTGCGTCCGGACGCCGCCCAACCCAGGGTTCTGGCTTCGAGCAGGACCACCCGCCACTGCGGGTGCCGTTGCTTGGCGAGCAGCGCAGTCCACAGCCCGGTGTAGCCGCCGCCGACGACGGCCAGGTCCGCGTCGTGCGTTCCGTCCAGCGACGGATAGTCGTCAAGCTCGATGTCGGCGAGCCAGAACGGCTCCGAACTGCTCCCGGCCAGAGCGTGTTCGACGACGGAGTCCGCCGGTGCGTGGCGTTCGAAAACAGTGCGCTGCCTTTTGCCCGGTTCGTTGACCGGCATTTCAGAGCAACTCCTGGGCCTGGGTGAGGGCATGCCGAAGGATTTGTTCCATCTCGTCGAATTCGGCTTGCCCGACGATCAGCGGCGGGGACAGCTGGATCACCGGATCCTCCCGGTCGTCGGCGCGGCAGTACAGTCCGTTGGCGAAGAGCTCCTTCGAGACGAATCCTTTCAAGACCCGGGCGCTCTGTTCGGCGGTGAAGGTGGCCTTGCTTTTCTTGTCCTGGACGAGTTCGATGCCGTAGAAGTACCCGGCCCCGCGGACGTCGCCGACGATCTCCAGATCGTGGAGTTTGCCCAGGGTGGCCAGGAATGCGGCCTCGTTGTCCTGGACCCGCTGGTTGAGTCTTTCCTGTTCGAAGATGTCGAGATTCGCCAAGGCGACTGCGGCGGAAACCGGGTGGCCGCCGAAGGTGTAGCCGTGCAGGAACATCTGCTCGCCGCTGGCGAAGGGCTCGTAGAGCCGGTCGGAGACCAGCACCGCGCCCATCGGGGAGTACCCGCTGGTGAGTCCCTTCGCCGTGGTGATGATGTCCGGTTGGAAGCCCAGCCGGCTCGCGCCGAAGTATTCGCCCAGCCGGCCGAACGCGCAGATCACTTCATCGCTGACCAGCAGCACGTCGTGCCGATCGCAGATCTCCCGGACCCGTTGGAAATATCCCGGCGGCGGCGGGAAGCAGCCGCCGGCATTCTGCACCGGCTCCAGGAAGACCGCAGCGACGGTTTCGGCGCCCTCGGCTTCGATCACCGCCTCGATCTGATCGGCGGCCCACCGGCCGAAAGCCTCGGCGTCGTCCGGGTCCCCGGCGAAGCCGTGTTCGGCCGCCCGGTAGAAGTTGGTATTCGGCACGCGGTGGGTGGACGGTACGAGCGGTTCGAAGGGCTCTTTGAGGCCGGGGATTCCGGTGATCGAAAGTGCGCCTTGCGTGGTGCCGTGGTAGGCGGTCTGCCGGGAGATGACTTTGTGCTTCCGGGGCCGTCCGGTGAGGCCGAAATACTGCTTCGCCAGCTTCCAGGCGGTTTCGACCGATTCGCTGCCGCTATTGGTGAAAAACACCCGGTTCAGGTCTCCGGGGGCCAACCCCGCGAGCCGTTCGGCGAGTTCGGCGGCCGGCTGATTGGCGTAGGACCACAAGGGGAAGAACGCCAGCTGTTCGGCCTGGGCGGCCGCGACGTCGGCGAGCTCTCGGCGACCGTGCCCGACCTGGACGGTGAACAGGCCGGCGAGGCCGTCCAAATAGGCTTTGCCGCTTTGGTCGTAGACGTAGGCGCCTTCGCCGCGGACGATCATCGGAATGTCGGCGGCGTCGGCGGGCTGGTTCGCGAAATGCATCCAGAGGTTGCGGTGCGCCGCGCGTTGCGTCGCGGAAGCCTTCGGTGCGGCGCGGAGTGCTTCAGTCATGGCGATCTCTCCCGGGTATCGATTGCTCCCCAACGTAGTGACTCTATGTTGCAGATCACAAGGCTTTGGTGTTAATTGCGGATTAAATTCAACGAATATCGTTGCTTATGTCCGATTTTGCTTCGTTTTACGTAGATCTGTCTGGGTTGGCTCGCCGCGCGTCCGAGCCGGATCGCCAGCGGGCTGCAGGCGCCTCGGGATGAATGCCGGCAACGGCTCCGGTGGCCGTGGCGATCTGCTTCCGGGGACCGGCCGTCTGGCCCAGCCCGATCGCGGAGCCGGAAAGCGGCGGAGCGTTTAGGCTGGGCGCATGGAGATCGCTGAGGTTTGGCAGAGCATCGACGGTGAGCGCACTGCGCTGGCAGGGCAATTGGCCGGGCTACAGCCAGAGCAATGGGACACCTCGTCGCTGTGCACCGGTTTGTCGGTGCGCGAAGTGTTGGCGCACCTGACGGCGAGCGGAGTGCTGTCCGGCCCGCGTTGGTTCTTCGGGGTGCTGCGGGCACGCTTCGATTTCGACAAACAGGTCGCCCAGCGCTTGCAGGAGCAGCTCGGCGCGAATCCGGCCGAGACCCTGGCCAGGTTCGAAGCGACGATCGGTAGCCGCACCTCGCCTCCGGTGCCGAAGCTGGCTTTGCTGGGCGAAACCGTGGTGCACGGCGAAGACATCCGGCATCCTCTGGGGCTGGTCCGGGAGCACCCGCTCCCGGTGCTGCAAGCCTTGGCCGAATATTATGCCGGCAGCGACCAAGTGGTGCTGGCCCGGAGCCGGGTCCGCGGGCTCCGGCTGGAGGCGGAGGACAGCGGGTTCGCCACCGGCGAAGGTCCGCTGATCCGCGGCAAAACACTCGCGCTCATCATGGCGATGACCGGGCGCAAGGCCTATTGGCCGCAGCTGTCCGGGCCGGGGTTGGCGCGGCTGATGACGCAGCCCGGATAGCCCGGGCCTATTGCTCCGCAGCCACGCTCATGGTCACGATGCCCTTCACCGGCGCCCGATCCCTCGGCTCGACGGCCAGAACCGTGTCCACCGGCGCTCCGAAGCCCGGCGATTTCGCCACCCGGGCGGTGAAACCCGCGGCATGCAGTGCCGCGACCGCATCTTTTGCTGACTTGCCGAGCAGCCCGGCGGGCAACCGTTGGAACCCGGAAGCGGTGCTCAGCTTCACCGTGCTGCCCGCTTCGACGCTGGTGCCGGCGGCGGGGGACATCGAGAGCACCGTGCCGGCCGGATCCGGCCCGTCCTTTTCGCTGGACTGGACTTTGAGTCCGGCGGCTTCCAGTCTCGACTGCAGGGTGCTGGCCGGAGCTCCGGCGACCTCGGGGAGCTTGATCTGCGGCTTTCCGGCCGAGACCACCAGGACCACGAAGCTGCCTTCGGCGGTTTTCTGGCCGGCCGCCGGGTCGGTGGCGAGGATTTGCCCGGCGGGCACCGTCATCGACGGCTCGGTGCGCTGCCCGCCCAACTCGAAGCCGGCTGCGGCGAGCTTCGCCTGGGCCTCGGCAATCGGCAGATCGATGACGGTCGGCACCCGATGCTCGGCGGCGGCTTGGTTGTTGAGCGTGCTCAGCCCCCAGAACGCTGCGATCAAGCCCAGCAGGATCACGATCACGAAGCCCGGAACCGCGATCGCGCTGTTGCGCCGCTGCCGGCGTTGCCGCCGGGTGTCGACGGCGGGCGCAGTTCTGGTTTGGCCACCCGGACGCCGGACCAGCGGCAGCTGCGCGGTGGCTACCGCCGATTGGGCGGGCCGCCTGGTCCGCTGCTCCGGCCCGGTTTGCTGGTTGAGCGCGTGCCGCACATCGTCGAAGTCGGCCAAACCAGATCCGCACTGCTCTGCGATGTCGCTCAACCTGCGGCGCAGGGCCGAAGGGAACGGGCAGTGCGCCAGCCAATCCAGCAGCACCGCCCGGTAACCCAACAGGTCTGCCTGCCGTGCGGTTTCATCCCGGGTGCCGGCGAAGCCGCCTACCCGAAGCTGGCCGTCCGCGAGTACGAAGACCTGATCCGGGCCCAGGTTCCCATGAGCCGAGCCGAGCGCATGGACTTGGCCCAGAGTCTCCGCCAGTTGTCCCGCCAAGTCCTGGATCTGGGCAGCCGCGAACCGCTGCGGCCGCTGGTCCTCGACGAATTCCGTGGCCGCCCACCAAAGCCGGCCTTCCGGGCTTTGTTGTGCTCCGGCGTCGTACACCGTGATGGCGCGCTCCAACATGAGCTCGGCACTGCTCTTGACCGAACTGCGGAACCGGGAGACCTCTGCCGCCGTGCCTTCCAGGAGGATCCGGAGCAAAACCGTGCGGTGCAGGGAAGCATCCCAGCCGCGGCGGATCTGCACCGGTCCTTCGCGGGACAACAACGGGCCCAGCTGGTAGCGGCCGTTGAGCAGGCCGCGCTGCAGGTTCCGGGTGCCGTGCAAAGCGGTCATTTGCGGGGTCCCGGGTCCGGCGTGGCTGCATCCAATTGCGCGTAGACCACGAGGTTGCGGTTCGCCCCGGCGTCATTGAGCTGGAAACAGGTGACCAAAACCAGTCTGCCCGGTACCGCCTGCCACAGGTCTGCTTCGCCGGCGATCCCGGACTTTGCATAGTCGGCCACCGAGGTCACCGAATAGCTGTACCGGCCGGCCGCGGTCTGCACCGAGATCTTCTGGCCGGCCTTGGCCGTTGAGCTGCCGGACTTCTGGTCCATCAGCGGGTTGAATGCGGCATAGCCGTTGTTCCAGGAATGGGCGGCCAGGTAAAGCGTGTTCTTGGCCTCCGGACCGGCGATGCCGTAGTCGCGGATCCAATAGGCCAAGACGTTCGACGGCGGATTGAAACTCCGGTCTGCGGCTAGTTTCGCGGCCACCACCGGCACGTCCAAACCGAGCTCCGGCATTTGGACGCGCAGTGGTTGACCGGGTGCCGGCGGCTGCTGGACCAATTGCTGTTTCTGCGTGGCCTCGGCGACGTTCGCGTCCAGGACGCTGACCGTATTCGGTGCTTCCGCGGTGCTGTCGGCCGCCGCAGCGGTGGGGAACAAGGCGGTGGCGATCGGCAGCTTTCCCGGTGCCAGGAGCTGGCCGGTGAGGATCCCGATGGCAACCAGGCAGGCCGCGACCAGGCTGATCAAGGCAATGCGCGGCCAGGCTCTGCGGCGGCCGGTGCTCATGGCGCGTCCTGTTGGGTTATGACCGCTGGTTGGGTTTGCGCGGCGTAACGCTGCGCGGCGTCGAAAATGTCCTTGAGATAAGCCGACGATTGGTTGTAGGCCAGAATCGCGTGGCTCCAGCCAGCGGCCGAACGCAGCCCGCTGCTCCCGGTCTCCGCGGCAGCGGTGCAGAGGTAAGCGGCCGCACTCAGCGCCGCGTCGTCGATGTTCTGCGGGTCGGCGACGCCATCGCCGTTGCCGTCCCGGCCATAGCTCCGCCAGGTCTGCGGGATGAACTGCAAGGGCCCGACCGCCCGGTCCCAACGGTCGTCGCCGTCGAACGCGCCGCCGTCGGAATCGGGGATCTCCGCGAAGCCGTTGCCGTTGAGCACCGGGCCGATGATCTTCGGCACCGCATCGCCCTTCGCGGTGAGCCGACCGCGCGCGTGGTCGGATTCGATCAGGCCCAAAGCCGCCAAGGTGTTCCAGGCCAGTCCGCACTCCGGCTGCTCGCGCTTGACCCGGGCGGTAGCTGCGGCGTAGGCCTGGAGCGCGCGGACCGGGATTCCGGTGCTGGCGGACGTGGTGTCGAGCCAGGCGGTGTCGGCGCGGGCACCGGAGACGGACCCCTGAGCCGGAAGCGCCGGTTCCGCCGGGTTTTCCGCGACCGAGTCCGCCGGCGCTGCCCGTGCGGCGTCGCCGGATCCGGCGCTGGCCTGGGCCTTCGGCATGATGCAGAGCCAGAGCGTGACCGCGGCGATCACCGCAATGGCGCTGAAATTGACGGCGAAGAGCAACTTCCGGTTCATCGGATCAGCCGAAGCGGCCGTTGACGTAGTCGTTGGTGCGCTGGTCCTGCGGCGAGTTGAACATCGCGTGGGTTTCGCCGTGCTCCACGATCACTCCCGGGGTGTTCTGCGAGGCGAGGAAGAACGCACAGGTGTCGGAGACCCGCGCAGCCTGCTGCATATTGTGCGTCACGATCACGATGGTCACCTGGCCGCGCAAGGATTCGATGGTTTCCTCGACGCGGCGGGTGGAAGTCGGGTCCAGGGCGGAGCAGGGTTCGTCCATGAGCAGCACCTGCGGGCTGATCGCCAGCGAGCGGGCGATGCACAAACGCTGCTGCTGACCGCCGGAGAGACCGCCGCCGGGCTGTTCCAGACGGTCTTTGACTTCTTCCCAGAGCGAGGCCTTGCGCAGCGAGTCTTCGACCAGGAAGTCCTTCTGCGCCCGATTGGCGCGGATGCCGCAGAGTTTGAGACCGGCGATGGTGTTCTCGTAGATGGACATCGCCGGGAACGGGTTGGCCTTCTGGAACACCATGCCGATGTTGCGCCGAGCCGCGGTGATCTTCTGGCCGGGATCGTAGATGTCGGTGCCGTTGAGCAGCACCTCGCCGGCCAAGGATGCGGAGGGGATCATCTCGTGCATCCGGTTCAGGATCCGCAGGAAGGTCGATTTCCCGCAGCCCGAAGGGCCGATCAATGCGGTGACCTGCCCGGCGTGCATGGTCAGCGAGACCCGGTCCAAGACCTTGTGGTCGCCGAACCAGGCGCTGATGTTGCGGGCATCCAGTTCGGAGGCGACCTCGGGGCCGAACAGCTCGGGCAGCTGGGGCGGTGCTTCATCCAGGCTCAGCTGCGGAATGGTTTCGGTGAAAAGGGAATCTGTGCTCATCGGGGCCTCACAAAAGGTTGGGAAGGATCATGTTGATTTGATTCCCGAGAAGAATCGAAATGGTCAAAAGGATGGGGGCCAGAGCAATCCAGGTATGCCATTTGCCCCATCGTTTCCAACACCAAATGGCCGCGATGACCGCTGCGGTGAGAAGTTGGAACAAGATGATGATGCCCAGCATGCCGGAGAAGTCCTGACCCATCGTCTGCTCGGATTCCGGGAGTTTCTTCTCACCGGCGGCAAAGACCCTGGGCGGGGTGGGCGCCACTTCCGAGACCAGGCGCGCGTCGACGCGCAGGACGTCCTGGGGCATGAACGGAACTCCTGCGGCCGTGGTCAAGGTCAACCGCCCCTCGGTCGGCTTAGGCGTCGGCGGCATCGGATCGCCCGCGCGTCGGCTGCCGATGACTTGGTAAGTGAAGGTCCCTTGCCCGGTGGTGACGGCGAAGCGGGCCCCCGGCTTCAAGGTGCCGATCGCCGAAAAGACACCACCGTACGCGCCGGAGCGCCCCATCAGGATTGCGGTGCCGGCCTGGCCGGGGAACGAGGAATCCCTGCGGTGGCCGACGCCCACCGCAGTCTGCGCGGACGTGGTTCCCTCGACGATGACTTCGGATTTCTTCAACTGCGGGATCTCCAGCAAGGCGATGGGAGTTCCCAACGGGGTCAGCGTTCCCTCGATGGTGTTCTGCCCGATCGGCGCCGATCCCTGTGCCAGCTGCAAGCGCAAATCCTGCCGCAAGGCGGATTGGGAGGTCGAATACTGCAGCTGCGACACGAAGACCAGGTTCAGCAGCAGCCCGATGACCAGAACCGCGAACATCTGCAGGATGATTCCGACGTCCCAGATCCAGCGTTTGGGTGCTTCCACGGCCTCCGGCACCGGGGCTGGGGCGGGCGCGACTTTTGGTTCGGCGAGCGTTTCGGTGCTCTGATTTTCGACGAGAAGGGTCATCATTGCCCGTTTCGACGGCGGGTTCGCGGGCTGGAAGTCATCCGGAAGATCAATGGCGGGACCAGCAAAAAGGCTACGGCAAAGACGCAGGCGACTACCAACATGGTTTCTTTGGACCCCCAGCCGTTGGTTCCGGCCAGCACGATCGGATTCGCCACGGCGGCTTGTCCGGCGCCCGTTCCGGCCTTCTGGCCCCCGGTAGCGCAGAGCCCGGTTTCCGGATCGCATTCGGTGGCATCGGTCTGCGCCGCTGCGGCATCATCGGGCTTGGCATCGGTAGCCGCCGCACCGGTTCCGCCGGCGGCCGGCTTGTCTCCGGCGCCGGGCCCGGCTGGCGCCGGCCCGCCGGCGCCACCGCCGTTCACCGCTGCATTGACTTTCGACCACGGAGCCTGGCATTTGGCATCGCAGCCTTCCGGGAACGGCGCCGTGCGCACCAGTTGGTTTACCTGGGGATCGTCACCGGGCTTGAAGGTCGGGTTGTTGCAGGGGTTGCCGGCGCTGGTGGATACGCTCTTGGTCGTCGCTTCGAGCTTCGCCAGAGTGCCCGCGTCGATACCAGGGATCTTCCGGACCTGGTCCATGGCATCGAGCACCAAGTTCATCGGCAGCGGCGAGTAGCCCAAGCTCCCCATGGTCCGTTGGCCTTCGCACAATGAATACGCGGCGAAGTTCGCCAACGCTGCGCCCTTGTTGTTGCTGAAATTCCCCTGCAGCTGGGCCGGGGCGATCATGTAGGAGTACGCGGAAATCGGATAGGTTCGCGGATCGCCGTGGCCATAGACCTTCGAGAGGTCCTGGCTGAGGTAGTTGAGCGAATTCTTGTCCTTGTTGATCTGGGCCTGGGTCAAAGCCACCGCCACGGCCGAATCCGTGGGGATCGTGTAGAAGCCAGCGGCATTCTGGATCTGGGCTACCGGGAAACCCACGCCTTTGGCGTAGGAGAACTCGTCGTAGTTGATCGTGAAGGGCGTGTTCGTGGTGTAGGTCGTCACGCCGTTCGAGCCTGACTGGGCCGTGAAGTTGCTGATGTTCTGGTACGGGAAGTAGCTGGTGGCTGCGCTGGGGTCGCATTTGGCTTTGGCGCAGAGCGAGGCGTAGCGCTGTGGGAACTTGCGGAGCATCCAGAGCGTGAACTGCGCGGTGGCCCCCGAGCCGTCGGACCGGACGACTACGGTGATCCGTTGCGCGGGGAGGGCTACGCCGGGGTTCGTGGCCGCGATGGCCTTGTCATTCCACTGCGTGATGTCGCCGCTGAAGATGGCAGCCAAGGTGTCCTGGGACAGTCGGAGGTTCTGCAACCGCTTTCCGCCTACCTGGAGGTTGTACATGAACGACGTCCCGCCAGCGACGACCGGGAGCATCGAGTAGGCGAAATTCGGGAAGTTGGTGTCCTGTTTGTCGGCGGTGTCGCCTTTGAACGGGATTTCCGAGATCGCGAAGTCGCTGAGGCCGGTGGCGAAATTCTTCCGGCCGGAGGAGGAACCGTCCGGAGTGTAGTCGACCGTCTGGCCCTGTGCTTTGACATCGGTCACCCATTGGTTGATGGCATTTCCGGCCCAGGACGAGCCATTGCCGGAGATCCGGTCCAGCGCATTCGCCGGAGGTGCGATCAAAGAGACTGCGAAGAACGCAGCGAGGAGCACGGCGAGCGGACGGGCAATACGACTGAATTTCATTGCGGTACTTTCCTGGATTGGTCTTCTGACCCGGTTGGGCCATCGGGCTCGGACCGCAGGGCGGCGTCCCGCGAATAGACGTTGCGTTCGGCATTCGACCGGTTGATGCGCATCAAGGTCAACCGGGACTGGGTGGCCCGTTGCCGGCGCTGCCGGCTGCTCAACTTCCCCGCTTCCTTGCCGCCGAGGATGCGCGCCGTGATGAACATCGCCAGCACCACGAAAAGCAAGAAGGCCGCGGTCGCGAAACCTCGGGCGATCATGTTCGGCTGCGGCGATTTGACGAATTCCAAAGCCGCCAAGGGGAGCGAGGTCTGCGGACCGTTGAACGGGTCGAAGTTCAAGTTGTTGGTGACGCCCGAGGTCAGCAGCACCGGGGCGGTTTCGCCGATGCCGTGCGCGGTGCCGAGGATGATCGCGGTGGTCAGACCGGACCGTACGGTCGGCAAAACCACGTGCAGCACCACGCGCCACTGCCCGGCGCCGAGTGCCAGACCAGCTTCGCGGAGGTTTCCGGGGACCAGGCGAAGCACGACGTCGGAGGAGCGGATGATGATCGGCAGCATTAGGACGGTAATCGCCAAGGAGGCTGCAAAGCCGTTGAACTGCCGGGTCACCCCGACCACGATCGCCGCGTAGATGAAAAGGCCGGCGACCACCGAAGGCAGCGCGGTCATCGCCTCGACGATGGTGCGGACGAACTTGGCGAACCTGCCGCCCACTTCGTTCAGGAAAATCGCGGTGGTCAACCCCAGCGGTACGGAGAGCAGCAGCGCGATGCTGATCTGCTCCAGCGTCGCGACCAGAGCGTGCAGGATGCCGCCGCTGTCGAGGCCGGCCAGTGGGCCGGTGAGGCTCATGTCCTGGACGAAGAAGTTTCCGTAGCGGAAGACGTCCCAGCCACGGGTCGCGGTGAAGCCGATGACCAGAACCAGGCAACCGACCACGATCGCCCCAGCGGACCAGAGGATCACGCTCCAAAACCGATCCCGGACCGCTGGACCCCGGTCGCTGAGGAAAACCAGGCAGGTGTAAAACATCAAGAACCAGATGAAGGAAACGATCGGCGCCCAGCCGAGCGGGATCAAGCCCAGCCCCAGGCTCAACAGCAGCCCCATCGCGCAACCTGCGAGCAACGACCCGACGGCGGTGAGCACTTCGTGCAGCGAGATGCCTACCCGGACCCGCGGTTCGGCGACGGCTTCGGCCGGCATCAGCTCCCGGGGGAGGAAGGTCTTTGGTTCGGCGGCACGGGAATCCCGCCGCCTGGTCATGGTGTCCATACCGTCCTCAGCCCTCGCTTTCCGCGCCGGAGCGGGAGCGGGAAATAATCGCCGAAGCGGTGAAATTGACCGCCATCGTGAGCAGGAACAGGGACAGCCCGGCAGCCATCAACGCGGACATGGTGAACTCGTTCGATTCCGAATAGCGGAGGGCAATGAGCGCGGCAACTGAGTTGGAACCGTTCTGCAGAATGTGGAAGTTGATCGTGAAGATGGGCGAGATGATCAAGTAGATCGCGATGGTCTCGCCGAGCGCGCGGCCGAGTCCCAGCATGGTTCCGCCGATGATCCCGCCGCGGCCGAACGGGAGCACCACAGAGCGGATCATGCCCCAACGGGTGGCGCCCAGTGCGAAGGCGCCTTCGCGCTCGCCGATCGGGGCCCGGGAAAACGACTCGGTCATGATCGAAGTCTGGATCGGCACGATCATCAGGCCGACGACCAGCCCGGCAATGAACGTGGACGAGGTGTACAACGCGTCATTGGGCAAAGGATTTGCCGGGTCGGCGCCGTCCACGCGGAAGATCGGGATCCAGCCGAACCAGGTGGAGAGCCACTGGCTGAACTGCACGATGTTCACCTGCAGGAAAGCCAGCCCCCAGAGTCCGAACACCACCGAAGGCACGGCCGCCATCAGATCGATGACCGAGGTGAGGATGCCGCGGATCCGCGGCGGGGCGATCTCGGTGATGAAAAGCGCGGTGCCCAAGGACAATGGCAACGACAGGGTCAGGGCGACGATGGCGATCATCACCGTGCCGCTCAGCACCGCCGCGATTCCGAAGTTGTTCGATTCCGGTGCCCAGTCCTGTGTGGTGATGAACTCGACCAGTCCCCGTGCGGAGATCGCCTGGACTGCGTTGACCGTCAGAAACAGGCCCACCAGGATCATCACCGTGAGCACGATGATTCCGCCGCCGCGGGTCAGGCTGCGGAAAACGTGATCGGCCCGTTCCGGGCGTTGCCGGATGGCGCGCGGTGTGGCCGCTTCGGCGTCGGCTGCGGGTGCCTGATCGATGACTGTCATGAACCGGCCCCGGTCTTTTTGCCGATCCGACGCAGAATTGGAGCTGCCAGAGCGGCGAGCAGGCCGAGGCCGAGCAAGATCAACAGCGTGAATTGGCCGATGATGCTGGACATGGCGTCGGTAGTCCCTGAGGCGCTGCTGACTTCCGGGGCATCGGCGGGTTTGGTCCGCTTGGCTGCCGATTCCGCGGCCGGCGCATTTGCCCCATCGGGCTTCAGCAGCTCGGGAGGGGATTGGTCGCTGGGCGAATCGGCTGCCGGCACGGGGACGATCCCCGGCTGGGCGGCCGGATTCTCCACCTGCGGGGCCGGCTTCGCCTTGATCTCATTGAGCGCTTTGACCACGGCCGCCGCTTGGGCGGTCATCGCCGGGGTCAGCGGCGCATACCCCGGCGGCAACTGGCCGGAAGCGGTACCGGGGATCTGGCCGGTGCCGGTGATGAACTGGATCAGCTGGGCGAAAGGCTTTGCTTGTTCCGGCAGGATTCCCTCGGTCCGCACCGCTGCGTACACCGGAAGCGTCAAGGGATAAGCACCGCCGGCGTAATCCGGCCCGGGAGCCGGGGGAAAGACGCCGTCCGGTCCGGCGGCAGTTGACCGCGAGGCTTCCTTGGTCAAACTAGTACTGTCCGCGCCGACGCAGGCGTTGCCGCTCGAATCGCAGAGCAGGGCGGTAGGCAGCTGGTACTGTGCGGCAGTGGCGGTATCGGTGACCGCGAGGGAGAACCGCGAGGCCAGGTCCGCCGGCGTCTTGGTGCTCGAGGTCCATTTTCCGACTCCGGGGAAGTCCGGCTGCACGCAGGCCTCCTTTTTGCCGCACCACGTCTGATTGCTCGGCGTGATCGCCCGGAAGGCGTTTTTCCCGGTGGCCTGCATGGAATCCTGGCGCGGGTAGACGTCTGGCATGGTCAACGGGAGCTTATTGGGGTCGACCTGGGTATTCCCTTGGGGATCCAGAACCGGACCATCGCCGGTTCGGATGATCGGGATGGATTCATACCAGCCGGGGAGCGGGTAGCTGGTGCCGTCCGTCGGGTAGCCGAGTGGAAGGTTGGCATAGGTGGGCGGGGTAGCGGTTGCTTGCCGCCGGGCTTTCGCGACGGCTTCGAGTTCCCCCGCTTGGGCTTGGCAGCCCTGGTAGCTGCGGGTGGAGTAGAACGGATTCACCACGTTGCCGCTCTCATCCGGGCATCCGTTCAAAAAACCGGAACCGGCTGGGTCCGCAGCGATCCATTTCCAGAGCCGGTCTGCGGCATCCGATTTGAGCGCTTCAAGTTGGATGTTGCCGCCGGTGAAGGAACCTTTGTTGATGAATTTCGAGAGCCCCGGGTTGAGTTTGACGAATTCCGGGTCCGTGATGATGGACGGCAAGAAGTCTTTGGCCCAGGGCACCTTGGCGGCGAAGACCTTGCCGCCGTCGGAGTTGGCGTCCAATCCCATGCCGGCTTGGTACGACTGGGTGAGCAGTTTCGCGACCAGGCGGGCATTCAGTTTCAACTGCGGCACCGGCCCCAGGTATCCGGCGGTCTGGTCCAGCATGCCGATGTTGAAACTGATTACGACGCCGGCCAAGGCCGCCGGGGCGTGCAGCGCTCCGGCCGAAGGTTCGGTGGTGAAGATCATCGGCTGCGCATTGTCTGCCTGCTGGCGGCGGGCCTGGGCATCGGAGAGCGAAGAGAATCCGGTGGCCAGTTTGATGTTCGAACACATCGCCGGGATCCAGGACGACATCGCCGAGGCGAGCAATTCCGAACCAGCGGAGAGCGTCCGGGCAGCGCTGCCTGAGCAGTACGCCGGAGCATCCCGGAATTCGATTTTTATTTGCATCCGCTGCGCCCAGACCGACGGTGCGAAGGTGGAACGGTAGGCATAGGGATAACTGAACTGGTCGATGTCCGGTGTCTTGGGAATGGCCACGAGCCAGCAGGACGGAGTGCTGGGACGGTCTTTGGCCGCCCCGCAACCCATGAAATTGGCCTCGGCGCCGGTCTGCGCCTCGAAAACGGTTTGGGCTTTGCCTTCGCCATCGAAAGGCAGTGCGTTGATCTCATTGGTCGTGGTCTGGTTGAAGAATTTGTTGCTTGCCACGTCGACCGGCGACGTCGCGCCGTCGATGCCGACGAGCGGGGCATTCGCGGCAGTCTCTCGATCGCCGCCTTTGAGCAGCGGATCCGCGAACAGGCCCCGGCTGCCTTGGGTCATGAAATCGGTCGGGTTGGAGTTGGCCCCGATCTGGCAGGTGCTCGGATCCGGAGCGCTGGCTTGCGGATCGGGTTTGCCGTCGGCCCCGATAGCTCCCCAACATTGGAAGACTTGGACGTATTTGAACTGGTTTCCGCCGATCACGGCGTTCTTCGGCCCCCCGGAGAAACTCACTTTGATCGCTTGGTTGACTAGGCCGGTGGTCTGCGACACGGTCATCTGCAGCCCGCCCTGGCCGTTGTCCGCGCCGAAGGCGGTCCGGTACCGGTTTTGGATCAAGGGCGGAATGTCGGCATAGGTTTTGCCGGCGGTGTGGCTCAGAGCCTGGGTTTCATCCCGAGGGACTTGGCTCGTGGCCGGGTTGTCTTTGTTGTCCCAACGTGCGGTGACCGCGGACGGCGTCACGACGCTGCCATTGGCTCCCCAGTTTCCCGGCTCAGGAACCGCCTGAGCCGGGAATGCCGGCAAGCCGCCGAGCACTAGTGCTGCACAAGCAATCGTTGCGGCCGATCGCAGAAGCGCAGATGGTGAAAATTTCATTGCAGGGTCCCCCCGATATGGTTGCCGATCATGCGGATTCGCTGGACTGATCCCGGTGCGGGATCAGTTTTCGCGAGGTGCGCGGCGTTTGATCAGGAAGTGCCAGCCAACCGCGGTCGCGGCAACCAGGAGCAGCAGCAGGCCGAAGATCATGGTGATCCCGGCCGGAGTTGCGGCGCTGCTGGAAATCCAATTGGTCAAGGGTGCGAATGGGCTGTTCCCGGTGCCTGAGGCAGTGAGGTTCAGGGTGTATTTCGCCCCGGACGGGGTCCCGGTGAGGATTAGTTGGTGCGCGCCGGCCGGCAGCGAAGCCGGCACCGTGAAGGTGTAGCTCGCCGAGCCGTCTGCCGCGGCGGAAGCGGTTTCGGTCAGTGCGATCGGGTCCGAGTGGAGTTCTCCGGCGATCGAGTCGCCCGCGGTGAAGGTTCCGGCCGGTGCCGCCACGGTGTAGCTTTTGCCTGCCTCGATACTGCCGCCCTCGCTGAGCGTCGGCGGGGTGCCGTTGGCCGCGCTGCTGGCGTTCGAGTTGGCCGCGGCGGTGTCGCCACCGGCTGCTGCGCCGGCATTCGATCCGGAGGCGGCCGTCGAACCATTCGCGGTGGCGCCGGCGTTCGCGCCAGAGGAAGTGGCGCTGCCGTTGGCTCCGGATGCGCTCGCCGAACCGTTCGTGGTGCTGCCGGCATCCGAACCGTTCGCGGTGCTGCTGCCATCTTTGGCGGTGGTCACGCTGACTTCGTCGGACATCGGAGAGGCGTTGTATTTTTCGTCATCCGCAGCAGGCGCGTATTTGGCGGTGTAGCTGTATTTCGTGCTGGCGGTCAGCCCGCTGGCCTTGAACGAAGCCTTTCCTGCGGAAACAGCTGCCGTGCCGACGGACTTGCCGCCGGAGAAGAATTCGACGCTGCCCTTGGCATCGGATGCCGTTCCGCCGGCGGCAGCCGAATCGACCTCGGCGGTGAGCGTCGCGCTGGTCGGCTCGGCGGAGGCGCCGTTGAGCTTCACCGTGGTGTCGGCCTTGGGCGCTGGAACACTCCAGTTCTTGGCCGCATCGGTTTTGAAAGCAGTCCAGACGACGATGGGTTTCCCGTCGCTGAGCGTAAAGGTCATATCCGAGCCGTATACCGAACAGGCCAGGCCGAAACTGTAGGTGTGGTTGGCCTCCAACGCGGCTCTCACGTCGGGGATGCTCGCCGATTGCGCGGTGGCGTAGCTGCCGAAGGTCGACACATCGAGCAGGTCCGATTCGAAAACCGGGCCGGAAAGCGACACCGGTGAATCCGGTCGGGAGATCTTGTAGGCGCTGCGAACCGTCGACGTCGCGGTCACGGCAGGAAGCTCGCTGCCGGGCTCCGTGATGAACGGAGTCAGAAAATCGCTACCGGAAGGGCAGGTCACCTTCGCGCTCAACTTGACCATCGGCGAAGGGTCTCCGGCGTTGCCGCTCGCCCAAGAGCCGGAACTGGGTTGCAGGACAAGTGTGGCGGATCCGCCGGAGGTTGTCTGGTCTGCGGCGTTGGCAACCGAAACCCCGCCGATGGCCAAAGCCGGGACTAGCAGCGAGATTCCGAGCACGAGCGCGAATTTTCCGGATTTCTTGATCAACACGACGGAGCTTTCTCTAGGATGCGAGCAATCGACGGGAGGTGCTGGGGGGTAACCAGACGGGCGGCGGACTGGGAGTCCGCCGCCCGTCCGTGGTTACTGGTTCGAGTGGTGCTTAGTGCTTGAACTTGGACTGGTGCGAAGCCAGGCCGGCGCCGACGGTCGGGTCGCCGACGTAGCTCAGGGTGAGGAAGCCGTAGCTCTTGATCAGGTTGATCGCGGCGGGCTTCTTCAGGTCGGACTTCAGCACCGTGGTGGCGAGCGCCGAGTTGGAGGTGTACGCGGCGGTGGTCACCACGTTGTAAGTGTCGCGGGCGAAGGTGCCTGCAGCGGTAGACGGTTCGGCCGAGGTGCTGCCGTAAAGCGCGCCCGGGGTCAGGCTGGAGCCGCTGCCGGCGGTCGGAGCCAAGGTGTTGACCGAGGCAAGGATCTCGTCGTTGGTGATGGTGTTGGTGGCAACGCCATTCTTCTGGCCGATCCACTGTGCAGCCGAGAACGGGATGACATCGCCGTTGGCGGTCAGCTGACCGCCGTCGTTCTCAGCGCCCACCGTGGTGACGCAGGAGCCCGGGGTGGCCACGCCGATTGCCTTGAGGAAGAAAGCGCGGGTGCCCGAGCTGGCCTGCGGCAGTTTGGCGTTGACCGTGACCGTGGTGGTGCCCACGGTGATGGTGTTCGCACCGGCGACGCAGCTGTAGATGTTCGCCAGCTGCTGGGTTGAAACATCGACGCTGCCGGCGGCCGAGGTCTTGACTGCCAAGCTGACCGCGTCGCGGGCGAACGGCAGGTAGGTCAGGTCGGTGCCGTCTTTGGCAGCGCCGGAGGACGAACGGGCGAAATCGACCTGGTTGGTGATGTCGACACCCTGGTAGTTGTGGTTCGAAGCATCGAAGGAAGCGCTCAAAGCCTGAACGCCGGCGCCGGAGCCCTGCGGACGGTTGAACGAAGGGCCGGAGCTCTTCGTCTGGATCGTGGCGGACGGGGCGGGCGGGAAGGCATCCCAGGAAGCAACGGACGGGCTGACCGTGCCGTTGGCCAAGCCGTTCCAGACTGACTGGGTGGTGTCCGAGCCGACGGCCGCGTAGGTGCGGTAGTCGGTGGCCGACCCCGGATCGGCGACAGCAGCGGAAGAACCGATCAAACCAAGGGCAACGACGCCGACAGAAACGGCACCGGCGAGCGAAAGAACAGACTTCTTCATTCTCGGTATATCTCCTTGATAGAATGCTTTGTTACTACGTTACTACAGACGCGGATTACCTCTGTAGTTTTTGGCCCGTCCCGGCTCTAACCCGGGGCGGGCCATCCTCGTCAAGACATGGCTATAGCCAGCCTTCAACAAGGAAGTTCTGATGATTCACTGTGAGATTGCTGGATTATCTCTGAGCAACCTGAATCCATTCTGCTGCGCGGCCCGCCCGCTCCGTCCACGCGAACACGAAGTACCGCTGGCCGTTGGGTGAACATTGGGTGTCGCGGCTTTCTTTTCTGAGAAATTGCGACCCTCGGTTGTGAAATCACCGGGAAGACCCCACGGATTGCGCGGTTTCGGCCAAATGCGCCATCGGCAAAATCGCCAACGCATTCTGCAAAGCGCGTTCCCGGTCGCGTTCCATCCGGAACCAGCGCGAACCGAAAACGACTGGTCGTCCGGCGAGGCTGCCGCGCCACGTCTGCGTGCCTTCGGAGCCGTCGACGACGGCGTCGAACTCCATCCGGGCGGCGCTCTGCTGCGCGTCGGCGGCGTCGGCCTGGGCGTCGGCGAATCGGAAGAAGAGCCCCGCGCTGCGCGCCAATTCGCGGTTGTTAGAGGTCAGGAGCCGCCAAGCGAAGACCCGGTCCACATCGAATTCCTGGCCGAAGTCTTTGGGTTCGATCGGTTTCCACGCGGCACCGATGCTCGGGTCGAAAGCCTCGTCGTCGAGGCTGGAGCCCGCGATCAACCGGCCTTCGATCACCCGATTGCGATGCCGGAGCCAGCTATGCAAAACGAGGTCCTGGGAATTGCTGAAGGACGCAACCATTATGCGAACGACGGACATGAAGGCACTTTCGAATGAAGATGGAAAAAGCGAAGCCCCCAAGGGTTCTAACCCTTGGGGGCTTCGCTGAATTCGCCGCCAGGCTTACATGAAGAAGATGCGTCTAAATGGTTAACTTTCCGGCCTGGGAATTTCTCAGCCGGCGCTTGGCTGCCGCACAATCGAAACGTCGTCGCCGGCCAACAGCATGGTGCGTCCCTGACCGTGGTCCAAATGCACCCAAACCACAGAATAATCGGCGGTGTGTTCGTCCACCACGCCGGCGGTGGCCGCGCCGTGCGGATACTCCAGGCGAATCCGGTCACCGGCTTTGAGTTTGCTCCGTTGGCTGTGGTTCATGACGCTCCCCATGGTGTCTATTGGTTATCGGCATGAGCCTAACCAGAGCGGGTGAACTGCCGGTGAACTCAGGCCGGAAGCTGGGTACTGGTCAGTTCTTCGGCAGCGTCCCAGAGTCTGCGGGCCACTTCGTCGTCGCGCATCCGGCGATTGAGCCCGGCGACGCCGGTCGGGCCAACCAAGCCGAAGCGGCCGGAGGGTCCGTAGTAGCCCTTGTTGATGGCTTCCGGGCTGGTGGCCGCGTAGAGCATCGGTTCGGCACCTTGCTGCGGTTCCTGCGAAGGCAGCAGGCCCAGCCGGGTAAACCAGGCATTGGTCGGCTTTTCCTGGCCCAGGCTGGCACCGGCAGTCTGCAGATTGGTATTCGTGAAGCCCGGGTGCGCAGCATTGCTGATCAGATCCCAGCCGCGTTCCAGCGCTACATCCGCCAGGCGCCGGGAAAGCATTAGGTCGGCGAGTTTGGATTGCGAGTAGGCCGCGGCGCTGCGGTACTTGCGGGTCCAATTCAAATCGTCGAAATTGATTTTTCCGAAGTTCGCCATCCCGCTGCTCATCGTGGTGATCCGCGGGCGCGCAGCCTTCAGTGCCAGGGGGAGCAGTCGATTGGTCAGTGCGAACGGGCCCAGGAAATTGCTGCCGAATTGCAGCTCGAAGCCGTCCTTGGTGGCGATTCGGCTGGGCGGAGTCATCACTCCGGCATTGTTGAGCAGCAAATCGACCGGCCTGCCGTCGGCGATCATGCCGTCCGAAAAGTCCTTGATGCTGGCCAGGTCCGCGAGGTCGATGCGCCGGACCTCGAGGTCGGCCGTGGGATGGATGCTGCGGATGTCGGCCGCCGCAGCGTCGCCCTTTTCCGGCGTGCGGACCGCGAGGATGACTTTCGCGCCGGCTCCGGCGAGCCGGGTTGCAGCTTCCTTGCCAGTGCCGGAATTGGCGCCAGTGACGATGGCGAGTTTGCCGCTTTGGTCTGGAACGTTGTACATCGGGTGCTCCGTATCTGAAGTTTCTAACTGGTTGGTTGATAATTAGTAAAACTGCTTTTGACTTGTTTGTCAACTAACTGGTTAGTAATATCGAGTCATGGCACGTGATGCACAGGCAACCAAACAGCGGCTTCTCGAGGCGGCGATCCAAGAGTTCTCCCAGTACGGCATTGCCGGTGCCCGGGTGGACCGGATCGCCGCTGCAGCGGGTTCGAACAAGGCGCAGATCTATACCTATTTCGGTTCCAAAGACGGGCTTTTCGAGGCGGTTTTCGAGGCGATGGTGATCGCGGTCATCGATCAAGTGCCCATCGATACGGCCGACCTGCCCGGCTATGCCGGCCGATTGTTCGATTTCTCGCTGGCCCGGGCCGAGCAGATGCGTTTGGTGTTCTGGGACCAATTGGAGCGGCACGGCGCTGGCGTCCGCAGCAGCGAGGTCCTGGCCGCGGGCGAGCGCAAAGCGGCGTCGATCAAGCAGGCGCAGGAGGCAGGGGTCATTTCCGGTGATCTGCCGGCGCAGGTCTTGCACATGATGGTGAGCGCCCTGGTCACCCAGACGGTATTCCAACTTCCGCCGGATCATTCCGACGCCGACCGGGAGGATTTGCGCCGATCAGTGGTCACCGCCGTCGGCCGGCTCAGTCAGCCCTGAGCCAAACCCGTATCAGCAAACTGCACCCGCACCTCGCACCCCTCCTCCTCGCGCGAACGCACACTTGGCGCGGGTGTTTTCCGAAAACACTCGCGTGAACTGTGCGCTCGCGCGAGATTTTGGCCGGCCCTTGCGTTGGAGTGCACTCCAAGTCGTAGCGTGAGGCCATCGGCACTTCAGCGAAAGGAACGCCATGAAGAAGATCGCTTTGGGTTCGCAGGGCCTGGAAGTTTCGCGGCTCGGTTTGGGCTGCATGGGGATGAGTGCGTTTTACACCGGAGCGGGCACGGACGACGCCGGCGCGGTCAAGACGATTCATCGCGCCTTCGACCTCGGGGTCACGTTTTTCGATACTGCGGAGATCTACGGTCCGTACACCAATGAGGAATTGGTCGGTTCGGCGCTGGCGGACCGGCGCGACCAGGTGGTGATTGCCACCAAATTCGGCAATATCGACCACTCTGCGGGTTCGGTGCGCGGGCTGAACGGCAGGCCGGAGAATATCCGGCTGGCCGTGGAAGGCTCGCTCAAACGGCTCGGCACCGACTATATCGACCTGTACTACCAGCACCGGATGGATCCGAAGACGCCGATCGAAGACACGGTGGGCGAGTTGGCGAAGTTGGTCGAGGAAGGCAAGATCCGTTATTACGGGCTGTCCGAAGCGGCGCCCGCGACGATCCGCCGTGCGCATGCCGTGCATCCGGTGACCGCGTTGCAGACCGAGTATTCGCTCTGGTCCCGGGATCCGGAGGCTGAGATTCTGCCGACGGTACGCGAACTGGGCATTGGATTCGTACCCTATTCGCCACTGGGCCGCGGATTCCTGACCGGCACGATCCGCAGCGTGGATCAGCTGGACGAGGACGATTTCCGGCGCAGCAACCCGAGGTTCGCCGGGGAGAATCTGCAGGCAAACATCCGTTTTGTCGAAGCGGTCGACGCGGTTGCCGCCGAGGCCGGGGCGACCCCGGCCCAGGTGGCCTTGGCGTGGCTGTTGGCGCAAGGCGATGACATCGCGCCGATTCCCGGTACTCGGCAGATCAAGTATTTGGCAGACAACGTCGGGGCGGATGCGCTGGTGCTCTCGACCGGGCAGTTGGATCGGCTGGCTTCGTTGCCCGCGGCAGTAGGGGAGCGGTATCCGGAGGCCGGCATGGCGGCGTTGAATAAATAGCCCCCGATCCCAACGCGAGTGCACACGTGCGCACTCGCGCCCTTTCGTGTCGAACTCCGTTCGCCACGTAGGGACCCAACGCGAGTGCACACTTGGTGCGGATGTGTTCCGGAAACACCCGCACCAAATGTGCACTCGCGCGTTGGGTTGAAAGGAGGGAGTTACTTCTCCATGTGGAAATCGTTCGGGTGCGGACCGACTCGGCCCGCTTTGTCCAAGGCGTCCACGACGGCCATCTCGGCATCGCTGAGCTCGAAATCGAAGACATCGATGTTCGCCGCGATCCGTTCCGGGGTAACCGACTTGGGGATCACCACATTGCCGGTTTGCAGGTGCCAGCGAATGATCACCTGGGCCGGCGATTTGCCGTGCGCCGCCGCGATTTCGGCGAGTGCGGCATCTTCCAGCAGATGGCCCTGGGCCAGCGGGCTCCAGGCCTCGGTGTGGATGCCGTGCGCCTTGCCGAAAGCTCGCAATTCACGCTGCTGCAAATTCGGGTGCAGTTCGATCTGGTTGATCGCCGGAACCGTGCCGCCGAGATCGATGAGCTTCTGCAGGTGGTCCTGCTCGAAGTTGGAGACGCCAATCGCTTTCGCCTTGCCGGAAGCGTAGATCTCCTCGAAAGCCCGCCAGGTGTCGGCGTACAAATCGTGGTTCGGCTCGGGCCAGTGGATCAAATAGAGATCCACGTAATCCAGCCCCAGCTTGTTCAGGCTCTCGTCGAAGGCGGCCAGAGTCTTCTCGTATCCCTGTTCCGCGTTCCACAACTTGGTGGTGATGAACAGCTCGGACCGGTCGACGCCGGACTCTGCGAGGAACTGGGCGACGGCTTGGCCCACCCCGGCTTCATTTCCGTAGATCGCCGCGGTGTCGATGCTCCGGTATCCGGAGTTCAGCGCGCTGAGCACCGCTGCGGTGGCCTGGTCGTCCGGCACTTGCCACACGCCCAGTCCGAGCTGGGGCATGCTGACGCCGTTGTTGAGGGTGACGTTGGGGACGTTGACGGTCACTGAGTATTCTCCTTGGGATTTCGGCTTACTTTGGCGGCAACCGGAGGGTCAAGGATCTTATTCCGGTTCCGAGGTGGGATTTCGCTGGGAATCCAGCGGCCGTGCGAAGTGCGCGACGGCTTGGGCCCTGGGTCTAGAGCCATTTCTTGGCTTTGAAGATCAGGAACATGCCGCCGGAGAGCAGCGCCATCAGGAAGATCGCGAAGGGATAACCGAAGTCCCATTTCAGTTCCGGCATGATCTCGAAGTTCATCCCGTAGACACTGGCCACGAAGGTCGGCGCGAAGAAAATCGCCGCCCAGGAGGAGATCTTCTTGACCTCTTCGTTCTGTTTCGCGCTGACCTCATTGAGCCGGTTCGCGGTCAGCGTGCCGTCCACGGTGAGCGCGTTCTGCAGCAATTGCCGGAAGCCGTCGGCCTTGGTGTTCAGCGAGGCCACATGATCTGCCACATCGCGCAGGTTCCGCTGCAGCTCGATGTTCACATCGTACTTTTCGAACCCGCCTTTGAGTTGTTCCATGATCGCTTGCAGCGGTTGGATGGCGCGCTGGAACAGGATCACTTCCCGGGAGAGCTTGTAAATACGCCGGGAAACCTGGGGGTCGCCGGCGAACAACTGGTCTTCGATTTCATCGATATCGTTCTCCAAGCCGGCCACCACCGGTCCATAGTCGTCGACCACTTGGTCCAGGATCGCGTAGAGCACCGCCTCCGGGCCGAGCGCCAGGAGCTCCGGTTCCGCCTCCAGTCGTTGCCGGACCTGGGCCACCCCCGAGGTTTCGGCATGCCGGATCGTGATCACGAAATCTTTGCCGGTGAAGATGTGCAGCTCGCCGAACTCGACCTCTTCCTCGGAGTCCAGGTAGCGGGCCGGCCGGAGTACGGTGAACAGATTGTCGTCGTACCGTTCGAGCTTCGGCCGTTGATGCGCGGCGATTGCGTCTTCGACCGCGAGTTCGTGCAGTCCGAATTCCTCCGCGACCGAAGCCATTTCTTCCGCCGTCGGCCGGTACAGCCCGATCCAGGCCATCCCGCCGCGCTCGGCGAGGGTCTCATAGGTCTGCTGCAGGCTTACCGGATCGGCGGTACGCCGCCCGTTGACATACACGGCGTTGTCGATGATGGTCACGGTCCATTATCAACTCATCCGGGCGTGGATTTCCGTTTGGCCATGCCGTGCAACAGCGGCTCGACCCGGTACGGGATGTGTTCGTGCAGGGCGAGCGACGTTTCAGTGCGGATCACACCGCGGATCCGCAACACGGTCCGCAGCGCGCTCTGCAGATGCTGCACGTCGCGTGCCGCGAGCCGGCACCAGACGTCGCCACGGCCGGAGATCTCGTGCACCTCGAGCACTTGCGGCTGTTTCCGCAAGGCGGCGATCACGCCGTCCAGCTCCCGGTGGCTGACTTCGATGGTGACGAACGCCACCACGTCATAGCCGACGACGGCGAGGTCCACTTCGCGTCCGCCGTCGCGGAGCACGCCGGATTTGAGCAGGCGGCGGATCCGGGATTGCGCGGTGTTGCGGGCCACGCCCAAACGGTCGCTCAGCTCGCCGATCTGGGCGCGGGGATCGGCGATCAACTCGAGCAGCAGGGCGAGGTCGGTGGCGTCCAACTGATTCATATGATCAGTATTCCGCATCGCAAATCGTCATGATTGATTATTTTTACCAATTTGAAAGAATTTCTTGGTGTTTTGGGTCAGCAATGACGCAATCTGATGGCTGAAAGCATCAAAAGTGCTTGAACTTTTCGTCACCACAATGTGATCGGGAACACATGACCATTCTTTCGGAACTCAGGATGCGGCCCGCCCTGGCTGGCAGCCGGGGTTGGGACGCTTCGCGCTCCACTCGTTTGGTGCTCGCCGGCGCCACGCTTTTCGTGCTGCTGATCGGCGCCAACTTGGCGACGCCGCTCTATCCTCTGCTGCAGAGTTCCTTGGGCTTGGACTCCTGGGCGGTGAGCATTGCGTTCAGCGCCTATGTGTTCTCGCTCATTGCCGGCTTGCTGGCCGCGGGCCATTGGTCGGATCACATCGGCCGCCGCGCCGCCTTGCTGATTGCGGTGCTGCTCGGCCTGGCCGGGGGAGTGCTGTTCGGTGCGGCGCAGGATCTGCTGGGCTTGAGCCTGGGCCGGGCCTTGCAGGGTCTGGGTGTGGCCTTGGCTACCGGAGCGAGTTCCGCGGCCCTGCGCGAGCTGCTGCCCAGCCGGCCCGAATGGGCGTCCCGATTCACCCTGTTCGCTTCCTCCGGCGGAGTCGCTGCCGGGCCGCTGGTGGGTGGTCTGCTCTCGTTGTTGCCGGAGCACACCCGAACGCCGTTCTACCTGCACGCGGTGCTGCTGCTGGTTTTGCTGGTTCCCTTGACCGTGCTCCGGGCCCGCCCGGCGATCGCGTTTTCCAGTAACGACGGCGCGACTCCGACGGTCAAAGCGCTGGCGCCGCGCCGGCCTTCGGTTTCCCGGGAGGCCAGAAGCCAATTCTGGACCGCCTCTGCCGTGGGGTTCCTGAGTTTCGCGGTCTTCGGCTTCTGCCTGTCCCTGGCGCCGGGCTATTTCGCGCAGATCGTCGGCACCGACTCGCGCCCGTTGATCGGACTCCTGGCCGGCCTGACGCTGGCTGCCTCGGCGTTGAGCCAGTTGTTCCGCGCCGGCGGCAAGTTCTTGGCGCCGGCGGGCCTGTTGGTGTTGGCGGCATCGCTCGGGTTGTTGGGCGTCGCCGGAGCCACCGGGAGTGGTTGGCTTCTGGTGGTCTCCTGCCTGGCCGCGGGAGCGGGCCAGGGTTTGGCCTTCCGGGTGGTCTTCAATCGGGTGTCATTGGCGGTGGAGCCGGCCAAGCATGCGCAGATCGTGAGCACGGTTTATGTTCTGACCTATCTGGGCAGTGCGTTTCCGGTGCTGGGCTTGGGGGCGGCCGCCGCGCGGTGGGGTTTGCCCGCGGCGATCCTCGGATTCATCGCCTTGGTCGTCACCGCACTTCTGGCGCTGAGCGCGGTCCTGCTCCGAGGCGCGCTGGACCGCCGTTGAGCAGGGTCGGCAATTTCCAAAGAAGTCTTTGCAAAGAAATGCTTGCAAAGACTTCTTTGCAAGCGTAATCTCGAGACATGAGCACGCCAGCGGAGCAGAGTCCGACAAGTCGCAGATCCAATGCGCCCCGGGATCTCGATATGGCCTCGCTGAAGGCTCTGGCGCATCCGCTGCGGGTCAAAATCCTGAATACGCTGTCCCAGTTCGGCCCGCAGACAGCATGCAGTCTGGGCGAGCTCCTGGACGAGTCCAGCGGTTCCACCAGCTACCACCTGCGGCAATTGGCCAAACACCGGCTGGTCGAAGAGATCGAAGGCAAAGGGACCACCCGGGAACGTTGGTGGCAGCGCACGCCCGGCGGGATCAATATCCCGTCATCGAGGTCCTTCAGCAGCCCGGACATGGTTGAAGCCGTGCGCTTGATCGACCGGAACTACGCGGCATACCGCTCCGAGTTGCTGGCCGAATTCACCAGATACGGCGACGACGTGCTGGACCTGGATTGGGCGCAGGCCAGTTCATCCGGCACGGCGACCTTGCCGATGAATTCCACCCAGCTCGCGGATTACGTCGAGAAGATCAACGAATATTCGCGGACCCTGCTCGACCAGATCAAAGCCGTCGGAGAACTCGAAGGCCAACGGGCGGTGCAGATCCATATCAACGCATTCCCGATTCTGGACCCGCGGCTGGACGCTTTTCCGGAACCGGCCGAGGTGCCGACGAACCCAACCGAGGAGCAATCATGAACAAGGACCGTTTGCCCCGCCGCCGGCGCAGCGTCATCGCTTCAATGGCGGAATCGACCGGAGTCGCGCTGCAGGATTGGGCGACCCGGCACGATCAGAAACCGATTGATTCGACTATTTTCCGGGAGCGCGCGGAGAGTGAATCGGCACGGATACAAGCCGAAATGCACATCCGGAATCTGCGCTAGCCCGCGCCGCGAACGGCTCAGAGCGGCCCGGGGTAACCCGGCATCTGCTCGAACACCAGGGTGGTCTCGGTGTGGCCGACCACCGGATCGGTGGTCAGGTTGTCCAAAACCCAATCCCGCAGTGCGCTGGCACTGGGCACCGCGATGTGCAGCAGGTAGTCTACCGATCCCGACGTGTGGAAGGTGGTCAGCACCTCGGGGAGCTTCGGCACCGTGGAGGTGAACCGGTCGATTTCCACCCGATCGTGCGCGCGCAGCTGGACCGCGACCAGGGCTTGCACCGAGCGGCCGATCGCGGCCAAGCTCACTTGTGCCGAGAACCCGGTCACGGTACCGCGTTCAACCAAAGCCCTGGTGCGCATGAGCGCGGTGGACGGCGCAATGCCCACCGCGTCGGCGACATCCCGATTCGTGATCCGGGCATCGGCGATCAGCAGATCGACGATCTTCCGGTCGATTTCGTCCAGGATTTCCGCGCCGTAGGGGAGGTCATTTTTCGGCTGATTCGTCTGCGCCATAATAGTCACCCATTCTAACGGCTCGGTCCGCCGGACGAACCGGAAAGCCGCGCAATGATTTCCGCAGTGCTGCCGGAACTGGTTTTCGCAAATCCGGTGCCGGCCCAGAGGTTGACGCCGTCGGGATCTCCGGCGGCTGCCGCAGCGGCCCGGATCGGCGAGGTCAAATGGTGGATCTGCGGGTATCCGTTCGGCGCGTCCCGGTGTTCCAGGAGAAACCGGTTCGCCAGGCCGCGGGCCCATCGGCCGCTGAACGCCCGGGTGCGGGCGGTTTCCGGATACTCGCCGCCGGCCAGGGCCGCCCGGTGCACTGCCCGGGTCCCGGCCTCGTCTGCCAGCAGGAAAGCGGTGCCCAGTTGCGCCGCCGAAGCGCCGGCGTCGAGCGCGGCGGCGACTCCGGCGGCGTCGGCGATGCCGCCGGCTGCCACCAGAGGCAGTTTGCTGACCTGCCGGACGGCGGCGAGCAGCTCGCCGAGCGGCGCCTTGCCGGGCTTCGCGTCGAGGTCGAGGAAGGCCGCACTGTGCCCGCCGGCATTGGCATGCTGCACAATGAGCGCGGTGGCGCCGGCCGCAGCGGCGGCACCTGCTTCCACCGGCGTGGTCACCGAAGCGATGACTTCGGTGCCCAGCGAGCGCAACCGCCGGGCTTCGGCCGCGCTGGGCAGGCCGAAGGCGAAGCTGGCGAATGGCACTGGTTGTTGGAACAGCAGGTCCATTTTCGCGGACCACGCGTCGGTGTCCGGCTCGGTGGCCAACTCCGGGAGCCGGATGCCGTAGCGGGCAGCTTCATGACGGAGTTTTTCGCGATAGCCGCGCACTGCCTGCTGGTCCACCGGGCGCGGGTCCGGGACGAAGAGATTCACGCCGAACGGAACCCCGGAGTCGGCCAGCCGGTCCAGCTGCCCGGCCAATGCCTCGGCGGTTTTGTAGCCGCCGGCCAGGAACCCGAGTTGGCCGGCTTGGCCGGCCGCAACGACGAGTTCCGGGGTGCTCGGGCCGCCAGCCATCGGCGCCACGATGATCGATGACGAAAACATGATCCTCCTGCCAACTATCCTTAGGGACGTGAACTCAACTCCTGTACCGGTTTACCACGTTGCCCCGGCGATCATCGGCCTGGACATCGGCGGTAGCAAAACCCGCGGCATTCTCTGGTCCGACGGCGAAGTGGTCGCCGATGAACAAACTGGCAGCGCCAATGTGCAAAACGTCAGTGTGGACGAGGCGCGGGAAAATCTGCGCGTGCTGTTTTCGCGTTTCCCCGCGGGCTCCGTCGATCGCGTGTTCGCCGGTTCCGGCGGAATCGACACCGAGGCCGACGCCGAAGCGCTGGCTGCGCTGATCCGGCCCAACGTGCCGGGAGTGCCGGTGACCGTGGTCCATGACACCAGGCTGCTGCTGGCCGCGGGCCATGCCGATACCGGGGTCGCGGTGATCGCCGGAACCGGTTCCGCAGCTTGGGGCATCAACGCCGGGGGCGAGCAGGCCCGGGCCGGCGGCTGGGGCTATCTGCTCGGCGACGAAGGCAGCGGCTACTGGTTCGGGCGGGAGGCTGTGCGGCACAGCCTGCACCGGATGAATCTGGGCTTGGCACCGGATGGGCTGACCAAGGCCTTGCTGGCGAAATGCGGATTGGCCGAGCCCGGCGAGCTGATCGCGCATTTCCACTCCGGCACGTCGCGGCGTTACTGGGCCGCGATGTCGCCCTTGGTCTTCGATGCGGCAGCGGGAGGCCATCCGGAAAGCAGCGCGATGATCGAACGGGCCGGTACCGATTTGGCGGAACTGGCCGCCCAGGTGGCGGGGCAGCTGCGGGTCCAGGGCCCAATCGTGCTCGGGTCCGGACTGGGCATGCATCAACCGCCCTTGCAGGAGGTCTTCCGGCGGCAGCTGGCTGCCAGCGGCTACCACGAGGTCCGGGTGCTCGACCAGGATCCGATCTTCGGCGTCCTGGATCTCGCCGCGCAGACCGGCTGAACGCACTGGCCGGTGGTTAGGTCTGCGGGTTGCGCCGGCGCGGGGTGAGTTTCACGGCGGGCAAAGGCGGCGCCGGGATCCGCCCGGCTTCGGCACCGGCCTCTGGCCCATGCCCGGCGACCACCGGGAACCGAGCCGAGGCGGTGTCCTGGCTGACGGATTCCCAATCCGCCCGGGCAGCCTCGATTTCGGTCTGGTTGCGGGCGACGAAATTCCACCACATGAGCAGATCCTCGCCGAACGGCTCGCCGCCGATCAGCAAAAATTTGCTGTCTGCCGCAGCCCGGACGGTCAACTCGGCGCGACCGGCACCGAGGAAAGCCAATGGTCCGGCGGGAATTGTCGTGCCGTCGATTTCCAAGGTGCCATCGAGAACCAGGATCGCGTGTTCGAAAAGCCGGTTCAGCGGTACTGTCGAGCTGCGCGCCGAGCATTCAAGCTGCGCGCCGACGATCGGACTGAACGTGGTGGCGGGCGAGCGCAGCCCGGCTAACTCGCCGAGTAACACGGTAACTGACAGGCCATCGATCGTGCCGACGGGCAGTTCGCGGTGCTGCTCGAAGCTTGCTGCACGGTGCCGAGATTCCTCGGGCAAGGCCACCCACAATTGCAGGCCGCGCATGGTGCCGACGGCAGCATCGTCGGTTGACTCGCCCAGCCAGGAAAATTCGCTGTGCGCCACGCCGTTGCCTGCGGTCATCAGATTAAGCTCGCCCGGCCGGACTAAGACGTCCGAGCCGAGAGAGTCCCGGTGCCGAATCATTCCGGACAGTGGCCAGGTCACGGTTTGCAGGCCAATGTGGGGGTGTGGCAACACCGACATGTTTGGGGCAGCCGGACCGAAGCTGTCCAGAAAGCACCACGCTCCAACGGTCGGCATGCCGCGCTGCGGCAGCGTCCGTGCCACGGTGACGCCGCGTACTCCGCCCAGTGGTACATTTCGCGCCGGCCAGAGCTGCACGCACGGTGTCGATGGGGTGGAGCCGGGACAGGACACCGGTTCCGGGTTGAACTCCACGTTAGTCACCAGACCAGTTTAGGCTGCTCTGGGGCGAGCAGTACTGGCTCGGAGCTACCGGGGCGGCTTAGCCGTGTCGGACGACTGCCGACTTTGCAGTTTCGGTTGCCGTGGTCATGTCGATGATGAACCGAGCCACCAGTTGAAGTTCTTCGTCGGTGTAACCAGCCATCGCCCTACTGAGATGCTTGGCCAAAGGGCCGAAGAGCGCGCGCCCGGTTCCCTGGGCCTTTTCCGTGCTTCGCAAGTGCACTTGCCGCCGGTCAGCCGCGTCCCGATGGCGTTCCAAATGCCCTGCCCGCGTCAAACGATCGATGAGTGCGGTGGTGGCCGGGGAACTCAGGTTCAAAGCTTGCCCCAATTTTCCGGGTGTTGCCGCTTCTCCGGAGCGGGCCATTTTCGCCAGGTGAGCTAGTGCATTGAGGTCGGTGCGGTGCAGGCCATTGTGGTGGCTGACCTCCTCGACGAAGTGATCCGTCTGGACGGTGAACTCTTGCAACAACCGGAGCAGCTGCTCGCTCAGCTCGCCGTGGTCGGGATTATTTGCTTCTGCTTCATTCATGAGTATTATCTCCATCATGGAGAGACTTGATGCTGGAACTTCTTCCTATGATCTGGCACGGAACGCCGATGCGGCAAATGCTGAGCCTTCGACCGGACGCGCCAAAGATTGGCGGCCACGCCGTTGGCTGCGGCTCACCTTGCCAGCGATGCTGCTGCTGCTCTGGTTGCTTGCGGCCTCGTTCGGCGGGCCGACGTTCGGTAAACTCTCGGGTGTTTCGACCAATGACCAATCGAGTTTCCTGCCGGCCAGCGCAGAGTCAACTGAAGCTAGCGAATGGCAGAAGAAGTTCTCCGATTCCGGGGCAATCCCAGCGATTGTCTTGTTCAGTTCGAGCAACGAGCTGACTCCCGGTCAGCTAGCTGAACTGGGTGAGTTCGGCAGTGCGCTCAGCGCAGTCCCCGGTCTTCAGGGGCCACCGACACCGGGAACCAGCCCAGTGGCCGGGCCTCTCCCCTCGCAGGATGGCAAGGCCGTGGAATTCATCGTCCCGGTAGCGGACACGGAGAACCTCAAAACGGTCGTCGCCGCTCTGCGGGAGAGCGTAGAGCAGAACACGCCAGCCGGGTTGACGTCCTATGTCACGGGGCCGGCCGGACTCAGCGCGGATTTGAGCAGCGCGTTCGGCGGCATCGACGGAATACTTCTGCTCGTGGCATTGCTTGCGGTGCTGATCATCCTGCTGATTGTCTACCGCTCAATAGTGCTGCCGTTCTTGGTCTTGCTTACTTCGGTCTTTGCCTTGACCGCATCGATTCTTCTGGTCTATGCCTTCGCCAGTTGGGGCTGGATCGTGCTCAACGGGCAAAGCCAGGGCATCTTGAGTATTTTGGTGATCGGTGCGGCGACTGACTATTCGTTGCTTTTAGTCTCCAGGTTCAAGGAGGCGCTGCACCAGGTCCAGGACCGGTGGGCGGCGATCGGACGAGCCGTGAGGGCGTCATGGGAGCCGATCCTGGCCTCCGCCGGAACCGTCATCGTGGCTTTGCTCTGTCTTTTGATCTCCGACCTGAACTCCAATCGTAGTTTGGGCCCGATTGCCGCGATCGGCATCGTTTTTTCGTTCACCGCATCCTTGACGCTGCTACCGGCGCTCTTGGTGTTGTTCGGCCGGGCCGCCTTCTGGCCCTTTCGTCCTGCAGTCAGATCAGCTGAAGAAGGAACGCATCGCAAGCTTTCGCCGTCGGCCGCAGTCCCCGGATTGGCCGGAATTTCCGGGGCGTGGCGGCGGGTCGGATCCATGGTGGCGCGTCGCCCCCGGATCAGTTGGATGGCTGCCGTCCTGCTCCTAGTCGCTGGTGCTGCCGGGGTGCTCCAGTTACAGGCGAATGGCGTGCCGCAGACTGCATTGATTTTGAAGCAGTCCGATGCGGTAGACGGGCAGAAAGCACTCGCCCAGCATTTCGACGCTGGTAGCGGAAGCCCGGTAGTCGTGATTGCGCAGCAGGCTTCGCAGGAGCGCGTGATCGAAAAGCTGGAGCAGACGCCGTTGATCTCCTCCGTCTCGGTGTATCAGGGATCGGGCCGGCCAGACCCCGAGGCCTTACCTCTGGTCAGGGAGGGCCGGGTGCTCGTCAATGCGACCCTGGACACCGCTGCAGACTCTGCCGAAGCGGAGAACACGGTACTTCAGCTGAGGAGTGAACTGAAGCAGATCGACAGCGGAATCCTGGTCGGCGGTGCGACCGCGGTGGCACTGGATACCAATCTGACCGCGCAAAGCGACTTGTTCAAGATCATCCCGCTAGTGCTCGTCGTGATCTTGCTGATTCTCATGCTTTTGTTGCGTTCGGTGTTGGCGCCGGTCTTGCTGATCGGCTCAGTCGTTTTGAGTTATTTGGCAGCTCTGGGCGTCTCAGCTCTTGTTTTCAATAACCTCTTCGGGTTCCCTGGAGCCGATGCCGCGGTGCCGCTTTTCGCCTTCGTCTTCCTGGTTGCCCTGGGCGTCGACTACAACATCTTCTTGATGACCAGAGTCCGCGAGGAATCATTGCGGATTGGCACCAGGCCCGGTGTGCTACGTGGTCTGGGCGTCACCGGAGGTGTCATCACTTCTGCCGGCGTGGTTCTCGCGGCGACCTTCGCCGCCCTCGGCGTGATTCCGATCCTCTTCTTGGCTCAGATCTCATTTATCGTGGCTTTCG
Organism: Arthrobacter russicus; assembly: GCF_031454135.1. Taxonomy (NCBI): domain Bacteria; kingdom Bacillati; phylum Actinomycetota; class Actinomycetes; order Micrococcales; family Micrococcaceae; genus Arthrobacter; species Arthrobacter russicus. The sequence goes on along the minus strand of NZ_JAVDQF010000001.1, from coordinate 1,116,704 downwards.
GAGTGCTTCTGGATACCCTGATCGTGCGGTCAATCCTGGTCCCGGCGTTGGCTTACGACTTGGGTGCGGTGATCTGGTGGCCATCCCGATTGTCCCGGCGCCAGTAGCCGGGTTGGACTCCAGACCAGTCACCTGATCGGTTTAGTCGGTTCGGTGGCCAGCGCGCCAGACGGCAGAGTGCTTGCAGGGTCGAAGAGCCGGAACGGGATGCCTAGCGCATATTTCCTAATTCGAGCAGCAAGACGCCAGTGATGATCATTCCGATGCCGAGCACCATGGTCCGGCTGAGCGGCTCTTTGAAGATCAATCTGCCCAGCGTCGCGGTGAGCGCAACTCCCGTTGCGGTCCAAATTCCGTACACGATGTTCAGCGGCAGACCCATCCGGAGCGTGACCGAGAGTAAGGTCAATGCCGTGGTGTAGCCGGCGACGACAGCGATGTACCAGCGTTTATGGCCCAGGCTGGCGAGTTTGAGCGAAAGAGTTCCGGAAACTCCCGTGACGATTGCGACGAAGAGGACAATCCAGGCCATTAGTTATCCGGTCCTAGCGCTGCAGCTTTTTGGATTGCCTTCTGTGATCCGATCTGAACGACGAGAACCCCGCCCATAATAATGGCTAAGCCAAGGCCCATCAACGGGGTGAAGTTTTCCCCGAAGATCAACGTGGCCAGAATTGCGGTGAGTGCGACTCCGGTGGCTCCCCAAAGACCATAGGCTACGCCCAACGGCATGCCGTGTCGCAACGTCTGGGACAGGCTGTAGAAAGCGATGAGAAATCCTAGGACGACTAGGGCATACCACGCTGGGTTGGTTCCGGAGGCTTTCATCGACAATGACCCGATGACTTCAGTAACGATGGCGGCGGCCAAAAATAGCCATTTTTTCATTGTGTAGCTTTCTTGAAGTGAGAAAATCAAATCATCCGGTCCGGTGGGACGACCTGACAGGTCGTCCCACCGGACCGGATGATTTTTTCTGAACGAATCAGTCGGTAGCGTCGAGTTCTGCGATGATTTCTTCGGCAACGCTTTTGCCGACGCGCAAGGCGCCATCGACGTGCTGGAAGCTCGGCCCGGCCAAGTCCGAACTGGCCCAGTGGATGGGACCGATCGGAGTGCGAAGATCGACACCGAATCGGCTGAGCCCGCCGATGTCGAAGCTGGTGCCGTAAGCGCCCCGGGTCCACTCTTCACTAGCCCAATCCGATTCGTAGTAGACCTCGGGTTCCAGAGCCTCGGGGCCAAGGTAGTTCGCGATCGAGTTCAGGATTTTTTCCCGGCGTTCTTCGGCCGGCAGCCGGAGCAACGGCTCTACCGCCTCGTCGCCGATGAAACCAACTAGGGTCCCTTTGGGGTCCTGATAGTTACTGTTGTCAAGGACGTCTTTGACGAGTTCGCCGAGTCCGGTGCCAGCGCCGGAGAGGCCAGCATCGCGCCAGAACGGACGGTCGTAAACCACATGGGCTTTGATAACCAGGCCCATCGAAAGATGTTGCATGAGTTGCTGTTTGATGGCCGGCAATGGCGGGCTGTAAGAAATTCGATCATAAAGATTCGGCGGCACGGCAACGATTGCGCGCCGAGCTCGGATCCGGTAGTTTTTTGATCCGTCGGTGCCATCGGCTTCGACCACGACAGAATCGTCTTCCCAAGACAGGGCTTGTGCCGGCGCGCCGAGTAGTACCGGATCAGGTAGCTGCTTGGCCAGCTTCTCGCTCACCGACTGCATGCCGCCAACCACTCGAGATTCGACGATGTTGTCCGCCAAAAAGGCGCTGAAGACCCCTGCTGAGGCGGCGAACTGCATCGCCTGAAGCGCGGAGAAGTCGTGCGCTGGCTTGGTGAGCCACGCCACTGGGACCAGGCGGGTCAGAAGGTCGCGAGCCAAGGCATCGTCGGACTTTGTTTCGAGCCAGCTTTGGAAGGAAATGGTATCGAGTTCGTGGGCCTGCGGATGCGTCCACGGTGCGTCCGGATCGATTTCTGAGGACAACTCGTCGAGCACGCCAATGAGCCGGTTCATTTCTTGTTGGCTCTGCTCCGAAATCGGAAAGTTCTCCCCGGAGTAAACATGGCGTGTGCCGTCCTCGTCCAAATAAACTCCGTCTCCCTCTCCGTAGAGCGGAAATTCCTTGAGGCCGAGTTCGGGCAGTAACTCCTTCAAAACCTTGTGGTTCGGACTGATCCACTGGCCACCCACCTCGAGGAATGCGCCATCGACGGTCTTGCTCCAGGTTCTGCCGCCGACTCGGTCACGGGCCTCCACCACGGCTACTTCGAGCCCCGCTCCGGTCAAAGTGCGCGCGGCCATCAGACCGGCAGGTCCTGCGCCGACCACCACAACATCGACATTTAGTTCGGTTATTTCGAACTTTTCTATGGCTACGTTCGCCTTCATATTGGTCTCCTCTTGGTCGTCGTTCTGATTGCGGATAAAAATTTGCGAGTAGATTAGGCTCTGGCTACGGTTAGTCGAATTGGAACCAGGTTGTTTTGGCTGCTGTGTAGTTGTCGAAGGCTTGGAGCGAGAGGTCGCGTCCGAATCCGGATTGCTTGAAGCCGCCGAAGGGAGTGGTGTTGTGGACGGCGTTGACGGTGTTCACTGATATCGTGCCGGCGATCAGATCGCGCGCTACTCGGTGGGCGCGGGACAGATCGGCAGTCCAGACCGAGGCAGCCAGTCCGTACACCGTGTCGTTGGCAAGTGCCACTGCTTCGTCTTCGCTGTCGAAGACTTGCAGGGTCGCGACTGGCCCAAAAATCTCCTCGTGGTGGGCGGGGTGCTCGCGTGGAAGATTTTTCAGCAAGGTCGGTTCCAAGTAGGCGTCGGAGCCGGAGATTTCCAATCGTTCACCGCCGAAGGCGATCTCGCCGTCTTGGCGGCCGCGGGTGATCCATTTTTCGACGTTGTCGGTATGTTTGCGGGTGATCAGCGAGCCGTTGCCTCTGGTGCCGGAGAGCGGATCCACTGGGGCGTAGGCGGCAGCGGCTTTTTTGAGTAGGCCCTCGAATTCTTCGAGGATGGAACGCTCGACGAGGATGCGTGAGTTGGCCGAACAAACCTGACCCTGGTTGTAAAAGGATCCGTAAGCGGCCATCTCGGCGGCTGCCTGCAAGTCGGTGGTGTCGGCAAACACGATATTGGAGCTTTTGCCGCCAGCTTCCAGGCTCAACCGCTTGAGGTTGCTCCGTGCGGAAGCTTCCAGCAAGGTTCGCGAGACTTTGGTAGAGCCGGTGAAGGCCAAGGCGTCGATGTCCATGTGGTTCGACAAAGCAGCACCCGCATCAGCACCGAATCCAGTGACGACGTTGAACACACCTTCTGGTACCCCGGCTTCGTACGCCAGCTCGGCCAGGCGCAAAATGCTCAGGCAGGACTCTTCAGAGGGCTTCAGCACCAAAGTGTTTCCCGAAGCCAGGGCGGGTGCCAACTTCCAAACAGCGAGATCAAGTGGGAAGTTCCAGGGCACGATCGCGGCGACGACGCCCAATGGCTCCCGGGAAACAACTGCGGTGGCCCCCGGGGGAACCACAGGAACTTCGCCCATCACTTTATCGGCTGCTTCGGCGTACCAGCGCAATGTTTCAAGGGCGCTGGGGACGTCGTCCTCCACGGTTTGCCGGATCAATTTACCGGTGTCTACGGACTCCAGTAGCGCCAGTTCATCCTGGTGTTGTTCGGCCAGTGCCGCGAAACGGAGCAAAATTTGTTTGCGGGACACAGCACTTGTTCTGGACCAAGTGAAAAAGGCCTCACGGGCTACGGAAACTGCTCGATCGATGTCTGCCGAACCACAGACCGCCATTTGAGCTACGACCTGGCCGTTAGCCGGGTTTAGCACATCGGCTTTTTGACCGGATGCCGCATCGCTGCGTTTCCCGGCGATGAACGCGCGGCCATCGGGCTGTAAGTCAGCTGCTCGTTGGCGCCAGTCGATGTCGCTAGTGGGTTTTCCGTTTTCCATCATTTACTCCTGAACCCGCGCTTCGCTTGTTTCGTTAGGATGCTGCTGCTCCTTAAATGGAACATCAATGTTCCATTTAAGTCAAGTGACTTCCACAATGGAGGGCGTATATTCATACTTATGCCGTTTTCTGCTGATCAATCACTTGTCGAATCGGGCACCCGATCCCGGACTCGAACCGCGATCGTCGAGGCCGCGATCGAATTGTTGCCCTCGAATCCGTTTGCGACGCTCGTAGAAGTCGCTGAGGCTGCTCAGGTCGGTCGCACGACCTTGCACCGATATTTTCCGATGCGAGCGGAACTGCTCACTGCGGTCACGGAGCTGGCTCTGCAAAGAATCGATAGAGCAGTCGAAATCGCCGAACCGGAACGTGGCCCGTTCCTCCCCGCCGTTCGCCGGACAGTGGACGCGTTGCTAGAACACGGTCCGATTGTGATGTTCATCTACTCGGAGCCGAACCTGTTCCCCGAAGCGGTCCGCTGGGAGAAAATCACCCAGCAGCAGGGCTATCTGCTGGGCCGTCTCTTCGCGCGGGAAGAGTCACATTTCCGTGCCGGGCTGACTGCCGCCTGGGCCACCAAAGTATTCTGGTCATTGCTCTACTCGGGCTGGGAGATGTTGGAAGAGACAACCAACAGCCGTCAAGAAGTGATCGAGTCGATCATGATCACTTTTGCCAACGGCGTCCTTGCCAACGTCGAGCAGAATGACTAAATTGATGCCGATAACTTTCGACACCCGCCCTGCAGCCTATGCCGTAATCGTTCAAAACGGCAAGATTCTCCTGCCGTACTGGAGCGAAAACAACCAGGAAGGCTGGACACTGCCCGGCGGCGGCCTGGACTTGGCCGAACACCCGGTGGACGGCGTGATCCGGGAAGTCTTCGAGGAGACCGGGTTCCGGGTCGAGGTCGCCGGATTGCTCGGCGTCGACGTCTGGAGCATTCCGGCTGCAGATCGGATGGACGGGGCTGAACGGCCCCTCGAATCGATCCGGTTCGTCTATGAGGCGACGGTCACCGGCGGCGAACTGACTGATGAGTTGGACGGCACCACGACGCACGCTGCTTGGATCTCCTTGGCCGAGGTGCCGGCATTGAACCGGGTGTCGCTCGTGGACGCCGGACTCAGGTTGTGGCGGGAACGCCCGCGGACCCGGCAGCTCGGCCCAAAGCTGGCTTGATCGGCGGCTACGCGCTATTCTCTAAACAACCGCGAACCGAGGAGGTGGCCTGATGACCGTCATTGACTTCGTCCTGACTTCATTCGAAATCAGCCAGCCCGCCCCGTTCGCCATGCGTCGATAACGATTTTCCGCATGCTCGGGGCACATTCCCGAGGAATCAACCATGACACTGTCCACTCAGGACAACTCCAGCAGCAACCGCATTTCCAGTTCGGCGTTGGCCGAATACGGACTCACCCCTGAACTGTCCGCACAATTGCACGACGGCGAATGGCCGGCCCGGGTGGTTCGGGCCGATCGGCTCTTCCTGCAAGTCGTCACCGAGCATGGCCCAGCCCGGGTGTCCAGACCGCGCGCCGCCGCCCACCAAGACCCGGGCGCGACCGGCGATTGGCTGGCTCTGCACACCGGGGCCAACGGCGAACCCGAGGTGGCCCGGGTGCTGCCGAGAACTTCGCAATTGATCCGGAAAGCCGCTTTCGACAATTCCACCGAATCCCAAGTGCTCGCCGCGAACATCGACTTGATCGGCGTCGTGGTGCCGATCGACCGGGCGGTCTCGGAGAACCGCTTGGAGCGGATGCTGGTGGCAGCTTGGGACTCCGGGGCGACGCCGCTGATCATCCTGACCAAAGCGGACCTGGCCGACGGGGTCAATGGCAACCGCGACGTGGTTGCGGACGCTTTGCGCTTCGCCACCGGCGTCGAGGTGTTCACCACCAGTGCGGCCGAAGGCGATGGAATCGAGCAGTTGCGGCAGCGGGTCCTCGCGTCCGCCCATGCCGCGACGCTGACCTTCCTGGGCCCCTCCGGGGCCGGAAAATCGAGTCTGATCAACGCTTTGGTCGGAGCCGAAGTCCAAGGCACTGGCGAGGTCCGGGAGGGCGATTTCAAGGGCAAACACACCACCACCTCGCGGGAACTGATCCCGCTGCCTGGCGGCGGGGTGCTGATGGACACCCCCGGCGTCCGGGGTTTCCAAACCGTGGACGCCGAGGAAGGCATCACCGCGGTGTTCGGCGATATCGAAGCGCTTTTCGCGGACTGCCGGTTCAGCGATTGCGGGCACGGGAGCGAGCCTGGGTGCGCGGTCCAGGCTGCGATCGGCTCGGGTGCTTTGGAACCGCGGCGATGGCAGAGCTATCAGAAGATGCAGCGGGAGATGGCCCGGCTGGCAACGCGCAAGGAGGCCGCAGCTGCTCGGGCCGAATCGCGGAGCCGGGGCCGGGAGTACCGCAACTTCAAAAAGATCCAGGAGCAAAGCCGGCGCCAGCGCTACTGAGCGGCCGGGCGCAGAGATCCGGAACGGAGAATATTACGGAGCGAGTACGGATTGTTCCCGAGGGGTCGGCGGGGTTCATATTGTCGGAACCGGTGGTTAGACTCGACAGAACGCGCGGCTGATCGCCGGTTTGATTGACTGCTTTTCGACGCCAACAGTGAGGGAACCACACCTATGGCAACAGGACAATCCGCTGAGTTGCGCACCCCGCAAGGTGTGCCGACGCAGCCCGAACCGATGATCGTCTTCGATTCGGTGACCAAGCGTTATCAGAGCGGCACCGGCGGTCTGGCCGCCGTCGACAATCTTTCGATGAGCATCGAGAAGGGCCTGATCACGGTTTTTGTGGGGCCTTCGGGGTGCGGCAAAACCACCTCGTTGCGGATGATCAACCGGATGGTGGAGCCGACCGAAGGCAGGATCACCGTGGCCGGCGAAGACATCTTCGGCGTTCCGGCCCCGGCGCTGCGCCGGTCCATGGGATACGTGATGCAGTCGTCGGGACTGCTTCCGCACCGCACCGTGTTGGACAACGTCACTACGGTGCTCCGGCTCAACAAGGTGCCGCGCAACCAGGCGAACCAGCGTGGACGTGAGCTTTTGGAAACCGTCGGGTTGCCGCAGGAATTCGCGAAGCGCTATCCGAGCCAGCTTTCCGGCGGTCAACAACAGCGCGTGGGCGTGGCGCGTGCACTGGCCGCCGATCCGCCGGTGCTGTTGATGGATGAGCCATTCAGCGCAGTCGATCCGGTGGTGCGCGCCGAATTGCAGGAGGAATTGCTCCGCCTGCAGCGCGAGCTGGCGAAGACCATCGTCTTCGTCACGCACGACATCGACGAAGCCACCATCCTGGGCGACAAAGTGGCGGTCTTCGCGGTGGGCGGCCATTTGGCCCAATACGCGACGCCGGAGGAGATCCTGCGTGCACCGGTGGACGACTTCGTCGCCGGATTCGTGGGCCGGGACCGTGGCTTCCGGCACCTGTCGTTCAGCGACGGCGAGTCTGTTCCGGTGCATCAGGTCACCACGTCCCAGGAGCCGACGGCGGTCTCCGAATGGACGCTCCTGGTATCCGCGGAGCAGCACCCCCTGGGCTGGCTGTCGCCGGAACGGCCCGGCGAACTGGTCCCGGGCGGATCGCTCTTCCAAGCAGGCGAAACCCTGCGCCGGGCCCTGGACGCGGCGTTGTCCTCGCCGGCCGGCTTGGGCGTGGCCGTGGACGGTTCCGGCGCGGTCACCGGCGTGGTCAAGGCGGTCGAGGTGCTCGAGGCGATCGAACGAGCCAGAGTGGCCCGCGAGGGCTGATCGGAGGTTCGGACGATGGAATGGGTTATTGCCAATTTCGGTCAGATCCTGGGCTATACCGGTCTGCACCTTTACCAGTCAGTGCTTCCGTTGCTGTTGGGACTGCTCATCGCGATTCCGCTGGCCCAAATGGCACGGACCAATCGGATTGCCGGTGCGATCATCCTGCCGGCGGGTTCCCTGCTGTACACGATTCCGTCCTTGGCGCTTTTCGTGGTGCTCCCGGTGATTCTGGGCACCCGGATCCTGGACCAGGCGAACGTCATCGTGGCCCTGACGATCTACGCGGTCGCCTTGTTGGTCCGGACCGGGGTGGACGCCCTGAATTCCGTGGACAACGATCTGCGTCAAGCCGCCGTCGCCATGGGATACCGCCCGGTGCGGCGGTTCTTCACGGTTGACCTGCCGTTGTCGGTCCCGGTGCTGTTCGCCGGATTGCGCGTGGTTTCGGTGAGCAATATCGCCTTGGTGAGCGTTGGCGCCCTGATCGGGGTCAAGAACCTGGGGTATTACTTCACCGACGGATTGCAACGTGACTTCATCACCGAGATCGTGGTCGGCATCGTCGGCACCTTGCTCCTGGCGCTTTTGATGGATGTGCTCCTGGTGCTGTTGCAGCGGCTGCTGACGCCGTGGCTCCGAGCGGCCGCACCGAACCGGGAACGACCGGTCGCCCCGGCCGAGTTGGGCACGGTGGGATGATGCTGGCTAGCACGAAATACACCACCGACGATCCGGTCAGCCAAGGTTTCCAATGGCTCGCGGACGCCACCAACTGGCAAGGGCCGGCGGGGATTCCGAGCCGGATCCTGGAGCACCTCGGCTACGCGGGATTGACTTTGGCGATCTCCTTGGCGATTGCGATCCCGATCGGGCTGTACGTCGGCCATACCGGGCGCGGCAGGGTTGTCGTGGTGGCCCTGGCCGGGATGTTGCGGGCGCTTCCGACCCTCGGCATCGTGACGCTTTTCGCTTTGCTGACCAGCCCACTGGCCTTGATGCCGCCGATTTGGGCCTTGGTGCTGCTGGCGATTCCGCCGATCCTCACCGGCGTCTATGCCGGGATCTCCACGGTGGACCGGGCTTTGGTCGATGCGGCGCGGGGGATGGGCATGAAAGAAGGCCAAATCCTGCTTCGGGTCGAGTTGCCGAACGGGCTCAAGGTGATGCTGGGCGGGCTCCGCGGCTGCGTGCTCCAAGTGATTGCCACGGTGGCTGTTGTCGCGTATCTTCCCTTGGGTGGGCTCGGTCGCTTCCTGGTGGACGGATTGAAATCGAATGACTACGGCAGTGTCTTCGGCGGGGCAGTGGTCATTGCAATTCTGGCCATCGTGATCGACGGAATATTGGCGGTGTTGACTCGTTGGGTCATCTCGCCGGGCCTGCGGGTGGCCAAAGCGCCCAGCAGCCAGACCAATCTTGGACATCATGACGGTTCCGGGGCATCCGGGACCAGTCACACTGCACGCGGCAGAGAAACCGCGGGCCAAACAGGAGGAACAGCATGAAGTTCGCCGGAATCAATCCCTGGGCCAAGACGCGACGGGCGCTGCTGCCTGCAGCCGCCGTCGTCGTGGCCTCCTTGGCGCTGTCCGCCTGCAGCGGCGGTGGCGGCGGCCCGCTGAGCTCGGAGAGCGCCTCGGGCGGCACCGGCGCGGCCGGATCAGTGACCGTCGGATCCGCGGATTTCCCGGAGAGCCAGGTCATTGCCCAGCTCTATGCCGGGGCGCTGGAAGCCGCAGGGGTCGGTGTCAACACCAAACTGGGCATCGGCTCCCGGGAAGTCTACGTCAAGGCGCTCGACGACGGCTCGATCGACTTGATCCCCGATTACACCGGAAATCTCTTGGGCTTCATCGATCAGCAGAACACCGTGACGGACAAAGACGGAATCGTGAAGGCGCTGCCCGCGAAACTCGACGCTTTCGCCGGGCAACAGGCCAAGAAGACCAAGCTCGCGGTCCTCGACCCGGCGGCCGCGGAGGACAAAGACGCCATGGTGGTGACCAAGGCGACCGCGACCAAATTCAATTTGAAGTCGATCGAGGATCTGGCCAAAGTCTGCGACCAGGTCACCTTGGCCGGTCCGCCGGAGTTCGCCAGCCGGCCCTACGGGCTTCCCGGGTTGAAGGACAAGTACAACTGCACCCCGGCGAAATTCACCCCGATCACCGGCGAAGCCTTGACCGTCAAGGCGCTGATCAACGACGACGTCCAGGTCGCCGATGTGTTCACCACCTCCCCGGCGATCGAGGACAATTCGTTGGTGGTGCTGAGCGATCCGAAGAACAATTGGCTCGCCCAACAGGTCATTCCGCTGTATGCCGCGGACAAGCTCTCCGATGCCGCGAAGCAGGCCGTGAACAACGTCTCCAAGCAACTCACCACCGAGGACTTGATCAACCTGAACCGTTTGGTGTCCGGCGACAAGAAGCTCGATCCGAAGGACGCCGCGCAGCAGTGGCTCAAGGACAAGGGCATCGTCAAGTAGTCGCAGTCGGCTGATCACCGGACCGCGCTACGCAGCCCAGACCGGGCGGCGCGCAGGCCAAACGCCACTTTGTGCGTATTGGCCTGCGCGCCGCCCGGTTTCTTCTGCGCTTGGGCACCGGGCATGTGCCATTCTTGAGGGATGTCGGATTTCTCCCAGTCAGCCAAACTAGCCAGTGTCCGTTACGACATCCGTGGGCCGATCTTGGAGCGAGCGCAGCAGCTTGAGGCTGAGGGCCACCGGATCTTGAAGCTCAACATCGGCAATCCGGCGCCGTTCGGGTTCGAGGCGCCGGACGCGATCCTGGTGGATATGATCCGGCATCTGCCCAAGGCCCAGGGGTATAGCGACTCCCGGGGGATCTTTTCCGCCCGCACCGCTGTGGTGCAGTATTACCAAACCCGGGGCATCAACAACATCCACGTCGATGACGTCTATCTGGGCAACGGGGTCAGCGAACTGATTGCGATGTCGCTGCAGGCGTTGCTCAACGACGGCGACGAAGTACTGATCCCGACGCCGGACTACCCCTTGTGGACGGCCTGCGTTTCGCTTTCCGGCGGCAAGCCGGTGCACTACTTGTGCGATGAGGAGCAGGACTGGCAGCCGGATCTGGCCGATCTGGAAGCCAAGATCACGCCCCGGACCCGGGGCATGGTGATCATAAACCCGAACAACCCCACCGGCGCCGTCTACCCGCAGAAAACCGTCGAGGCGATGGTGGAGCTGGCCCGCAAACACGGATTGATCGTGTTCTCCGACGAAATCTACGAAAAGATCCTTTATGAGGATGCGGTGCACTACAACACCGCTCTGGCGGCCGGCGACGACGTCCTCTGCATGACTTTCAGCGGGCTCTCCAAGGCGTACCGGGTCTGCGGATACCGCTCCGGTTGGCTCGCGATTTCCGGGCCGAAGGCGGCGGCGGCCGATTACCTGGAGGGCATCAATCTGCTCTCGAACATGCGGCTGTGCGCAAATGTCCCGGCGCAGCATGCGATTCAAACGGCTCTGGGCGGTTATCAGAGCATCAACGATCTGATTCTGCCCGGCGGCAGGCTCCGGGAACAGCGGGATTTGGCGTACAAACTGCTGAACCAGATTCCCGGTGTCTCGACCCGGCAGGCCCAAGGCGCGCTCTACCTGTTCCCGAAGCTCGATCCGGAGATGTACCCGATCGACAACGATGAGAAATTCGTCCTGGACTTGCTGCAGGAGCAAAAGATCCTGGTCTCGCACGGCAGCGGATTCAACTGGATCAATACCGACCATTTCCGGTTGGTGACCCTGCCCAATGTCCGGGATCTGGAAGAGGCCATTGGCCGGATCGCGGAGTTCCTGAGCCACTACAAACCCTGATTTCCGACACTCGGTTCCGTTTCCGGTGCGGGATGACCCGCGATTTGCGGATGCTTTCTAGTACGGTGGTCTTGATTTGTCCGCCCAATCCGGGCGGAAAGCGCGTCGGGAAGGTCCATCATGGCATCGAAGCACGGGTTCCGGAAGTCTCCTGCCGATCTGCTCTCGGTAGGGCCGGATTTTGTCCTCGACCAGGTCGATAGCTCGGCTTCGCCCGGATTCAGCGGAAAGAAGCGCGACGCGGAACAAGTGCTCGCGGAGCGCGCCCGGAAACTCGGCAGCCTGCAGGAACAGCTCTTCGCGGAGAGCAAGTTCGGTGGCAGCAAGTCGATCCTGTTGGTGTTGCAGGCAATGGACACCGCGGGCAAGGGCGGGATCGTCTCGCACGTGGTCGGTTCGGTCGACCCGCAAGGCGTGCAACTGCACGCCTTCAAAGCGCCGACTGAGGAAGAGAAACAGCATGACTTCCTCTGGCGGATCGAAAAGCAAGTTCCGCGGGCCGGCATGCTGGGGGTCTTCGACCGTTCGCACTATGAAGACGTGCTGATCCACCGGGTGCACGGCTGGGCGGACGAGGCCGAACTGGAACGCCGCTACCAAGCGATCAACGACTTCGAGGCGGAGCTGACCGCCTCCGGAACCAAAATCATCAAGGTGATGCTGCACATCAGCCCGGATACCCAGAAAGAGCGGTTGACCGCGCGGCTGGCGGATCCGTCCAAATACTGGAAGTACAGCCCCGGAGATGTCACCGAACGCGGTTTCTGGCCGCAGTACATGCAGGCCTACCAGCTGGCATTCGAAAAGACGAGCACCGAGATCGCACCCTGGCACGTGGTCCCGGCGGACAAGAAATGGTACGCCAGGCTCGCGGTGCAGGAGTTGTTGGTCGCTGCCTTGGAATCGCTCCAGCTGAGCTGGCCGGAAGGCGACTACGACCTTGCCGAAGAACGGAAACGCGTCGCCGCGTCCTGAACTGTTCGGTCCGTCCTGCGCTGACTATTCCTCGCTCACTTATTCGGCAGTGGGTTCCTGCTTCGACCGGGCGGCGTCGAGCCGTTCCTGAACGCCGTTGAGCCATTCTTCGCAACGTTTGGCCAGCTCTTCGCCGCGTTCCCACAAGGCCAAGGACTCTTCCAGGCTGGCACCGCCGGCTTCCAGTTTCGCCACTACCGTGATGAGTTCTTCTCGGGCTTGTTCATAGCTGAGGGGTTCATTCCCGGTCATTTCCGGCCTTTCGCAGAGCTTGTCGAGCTGGTTGGGTCGTCGGTCGATTCCGGCTGCGCGGGATCTGCCCCGCCGTGCGAGGTCGCCGAAATTTCACCCCGGGCGAGTCTGACCCGCAACGCGGTGCCTTCGGGGGCTTGGGCCGGCTGCTGCACGACTTCGCCGGATTCCAATTGCAGCACCGCGTAGCCGCGATCCAGGGTTTTCTGCGGCGAAAGCGAACGGACTTGGGCCAGCAAGTGCGCCAAGGTGTCCCGATGCCGCAGCACCATGCCGGAGATCAGCGTGAACGAGCGGTCCTGGAGCCGGTGCAGGTCGTCGGCACGCACCGAGATCATGCCGTCCGGATTGGCGAGCACCGGACGGGACCGCAGCTGTGCCAAGCGCTCCCGCTCGCGTTGCACGAAGACCGACATGCCGCGGGCCAACTGTTGCCGGGCCTGATTGACCAAAGCCAGTTCTTCGGCCAGATCCGGCACGATCCGTTTGGCCGCGTCGGTAGGGGTGGAGGCCCGAAGGTCGGCGACGTCGTCGAGCAGCGGCCGGTCGGCTTCGTGGCCGATGGCACTGACCACTGGGGTTTTGGCGGCCGCCACGGCCCGGATGAGGGACTCGTTGCTGAAACCGAGCAGATCCTCCAGCGAACCGCCGCCGCGGGCGATCACGATCACGTCGACCGATTCATCGGCGTCCAGTTCGGCCAAGGCGGCACTGACCTGAGCCACCGAGTTGACGCCTTGCACCGCGACTTCGCGCACTTCGAACTGCACCGCCGGCCAACGCAGCGCGGCATTGCGCAGCACGTCTTTCATGGCATCCGATTCGCGCCCGGTGATCAGCCCGATCCGGCGGGGGAGCAGCGGCAGCGGTTTTTTCCGGTCCTCGGCGAAGAGACCTTCCGCGGCCAGGGATTGGCGCAGCAGTTCGATCCGGGCCAACAAGTCGCCCAGACCGACGGCTCTGATCTGCCGGCCCTGCATCGAGAGCCGGCCGGTCTTCATCCAGAAATCGGGTTTGAGCTGAGCCACTACCCGGGCTCCGCGCTCCAAAGGCGTGGCCATGGATTCCAGCACTGAACCGAAAAGCGTCACGCTCAGCGAAATCTCAGCGTCCACGTCCCGCAGCGTCAAGTAGCTGACATTGGCGCGTCGGTTGAGCTCGATCACCTGGCCTTCGACCCAGGCTGCCGGGGCCCGGTCGATATGGGCTTTGAGCTTCTCCGAAAGCAAGCGCAACGGCCAGGGCCGTTCGGCACTGGTTTCGGCGGCAGTCTGCGGGACGGTGCTCGGCCGATCTGGAGCTACCGCGTCCGATTCGCTCAGCTCGCTCACCTCGCTCTCCAATCCGTGGTCGTCGCGCCATTCCCAGGCCCGTTCCGTCAAGCCTACCGAAGGCCGGGGACAGCCAGTCGATTTCAATGCGGATTGGACAGAAATTCCCCAGCGCGGTTATGTGCCAGCACACAGGACCAGCCGATAATGTTGAGTCGAGCACCATCGAGGGGATTCATGCGCAGCTTTTTCTCCGCCATCGCCGCAATTGCGGCACTATTGCTGGCGGCCGTATCCGTTCCAGCCATCTGGGCTGACCGGACCGTGGTCAACCCGGACGGCTTCGTCGCCATGGCCGGGCCATTGGGCAACGATCCGCAGTTCCAGCAAGCCTTGGCAGCGGCGACGGCGCGAGCCGTCACGTCGCAACTCGATGCCGCCCCCGCCTTGCAGCAGCTGATCGCGCCGGCGGTGCAGAGCGCTACGCAGAATTTGGCCGCCGATCCGGGATTCCCCGCGGCTTGGGCCGAGACCCTGCGCCGCAGCAATGAGTTGACCGTGGTCGACCCGGCGGCCAACGCCAATGACACCGGCGCCCTGAACTTGGACGTGGCTCCTTTGCTCCAGCTGGTGATCAAGAAGATCGGGGCCGGCGTCGGGCAGGAAATCCCGGCGCCGCAGCAGGTGCTGGTGAGCTTGGGCAGCCCGAACCAACGCACCGCGATCGTCCGGCTCAGCGAGGTTTCCTCGCTCGGCGTCTGGCTGGCCGGTGGTGCGCTGCTGGCTTTTGCCCTGGCCCTGGTGATTGCCCGACGGCGGTCCACCACATTGGCCTTGGTCGGCCTCGGACTGGCGGCGATCGCCGGACTGTGGAAGCTGGGGCTGGAACTGTTGTCCAAGAGCGTGTTGGACACCGCGGGCGGCAACGCGGTGGCGGACATGTTCAAGCAGCAGTACGTGAGCGCAGCCGCCGCGAGCTTCAACGGCTGGATTTTGATAACGCTGATCACCGCCGGCGGATTGGTGTTGATCGGCCTGGTTTCCAGAGCTGCCGGGCGACGTGGATCGGCATGAATCTCCGGCCGGAGCGAAGAACCGTAGAATAGGACCATGACCAGTACTGCCGTCTCTGTGCCGATGCCCACTGTGCCGCGCAAACGACGCAGCCCGGAAGAGATCGCTGCTGCGTACCCGGTAGCGGACTCGAAGAAGGTCCTGCTCGCGGCGCCGCGGGGCTATTGCGCCGGAGTCGACCGGGCGGTCATCGCGGTGGAAAAAGCCCTGGAGCACTACGGGCCGCCGGTGTATGTGCGGAAGCAGATCGTGCACAACGTGCATGTGGTTTCCTCGCTCGAGGCGCAGGGCGCGATTTTCGTCGAAGAAAACGAAGAAGTGCCGGAAGGCGCTTTGGTGATCTTTTCGGCGCATGGGGTTTCCCCGGCGGTGATCCAATCGGCGGCGGATCGTGGATTGCGCACCATCGATGCCACCTGCCCGTTGGTCACCAAGGTCCATCGTGAAGCGGTCCGATTCGCCCGGGACGATTTCGACATCTTGTTGATCGGCCATGAAGGGCACGAAGAGGTAGAAGGCACCGCGGGCGAAGCCCCGGAACACATCCAGATCATCAACGGTCCGCATGAAGTGGACAAGGTCACGGTTCGGGATCCGGAAAAGGTGATTTGGCTTTCGCAAACCACGCTCAGCATGGACGAGACCATGGAGACGGTGCGGCTGCTCAAGGCCAAATTCCCGACCCTGCAGGACCCGCCCAGCGACGACATCTGCTATGCCACCACGAACCGGCAGGTCGCGATAAAGAAAATCGCGCCGCAGGCCGATTTGGTGATCGTGGTCGGTTCGGCCAACTCCTCGAACTCGGTGCGTCTGGTCGAGGTAGCGCTGGAATACGGTGCGAAGGCTTCCTACCGGGTGGATTTCGCGAACCAAGTGGACGAAGCCTGGTTCGAAGGGGTGGCAACGGTCGGTGTCACGTCGGGGGCTTCGGTGCCCGAAGTCCTGGTCCAGGACGTACTCAGGTTGTTGGCCGATTACGGATACGGCAACGTGGAAGAAGTGGTCACGGCAGAAGAGGACCTGTTGTTCTCGTTGCCGAAGGAGCTGCGCACCACGCTCAAAAAGGCCGGGGATTCCTCCCGGGCGCTCGGTGGCCGCGGACCGCGTCCCGCCCGCTAAGTGCCGGATCCTGCGCGGTACCGGCCAGCCGTTAGCCGGTGAATTCCGGCGCGCTCAGATGCCGGGGTTGGCTCTCCAGCAGCGGTGGACCGGCCAGCGAATCCGGATCCAATGAATTGAGCCTCCGCGCCGCGGGCAGTACCCTGGCCTCCAGCGAGCCGACCATGGTGTTGTATTTTTCCACCGAGGACCGGATCGATGCGCCGAGTTTTCCCACATGGTCGCCGAGCGTGGCCAGGCGTTCGTACAGTTGGCTGGAAACCTCGAACAGTTCTTTGGCGCTTTCGGTCAGCACTTCTTGCCGCCAGGAGTAGGCGACCGCTTTGAGCACGGCGAGCAAACTCACCGGCGAGGCCAAGACCACACCCTTGCCCAGTGCGTAGTCGAGCAGCTGGCCGTCCGCATCCAAAGCGGTCGAGAGGATCGATTCGGCCGGCAGGAAGCAAACCACCAACTCCGGTGATGCCGATGAGCCCTGCCAGTATTTCTTGGCCGCCAGGGAGTCGATGTGTACCCGGACGGCCTTGGCATGCTGCAGCCGGGCAAGCGCGGCCGCCCGCTCGTTGTCGGCCTCCTGGGCCTGCAGAAAAGCGCTCAGCGGCACTTTCGCGTCCAGGACCAGTTCTTTGCCGCCGGGCAATTTCACGATCATGTCCGGCCGCTGGACGCCGTCGGCCCCGGATTGCTGGACCTGCTCGCTGAAGTCCACATGCGAGACCATGCCTGCCGACTCCACCACGCGACGCAGCTGGACTTCGCCCCAACGACCGCGCGCACTGGTCGAACGGAGCGAGGAAGCAAGCGATTGGGTGGTCTGCAGCAACAGCCGGTCGGCGTCTTTGGCATCCTTGAGCTGCTGGGAGAGTTGGCCGTACTGTTCCACCCGGTCCCGCTCCAACAAGGCCACCTGGCGCTGCACGTTGCCCAGCCGTTCGGCGACCGGGGCCAAAGCCTTGAGCACCGAGGAATTTTCCTGGCTCTGCGCGTTGAGCAGCCGCGATTCGGCTTCGGCGGCGGCCAGGGCGGCATTCGCCTCGGCCAACCGCTCGGTGGCATCGTCGAGGTCGGCTGCCAATCCGAGGCGCTGCCGGCGGCCGACCAGCAGGACCGCGACCGCACCGATGATCAACCCGAGCAACAGGCCGATGAGCAAAGAAGAACTGTCCATGGACCAAGCCTGTCACGGAGCCCCGACATTTCAGCGGCACCCCGGCCACGCCGGTCCCGCTGGATGCCGCCATGCCCGTCCAATTCGCAGTTCCAGTGGGCTCGGCCGGCCTAGCCCACTGAATGGGTCGATTGGACGGGCGGGCAACTGTGGCGGTTCGCGGTCACCTGTAGCGTTTAGCGGTCTCCTCAGCGGCTCGTCCCTCGCGGCTAGGGACCTACCGCTAAACTTAACTCCCGTGGCTCTTACTATTGGCATCGTCGGACTGCCCAACGTCGGCAAATCAACTCTTTTCAATGCGCTTACCCGCAACAACGTGCTCGCAGCGAACTACCCGTTCGCTACGATCGAGCCGAACGTCGGCGTGGTGAACCTGCCCGATGCCAGGCTCAACCAGCTGGCCGAGGTTTTCGGCTCGGCCCGGATCCTGCCAGCCGTGGTCTCCTTCGTGGACATCGCAGGCATCGTCAAGGGAGCTTCCGAAGGTGAAGGCTTGGGCAACCAATTCCTGGCCAATATCCGCGAGGCGGAGGCGATCGCGCAGGTGATCCGGGTCTTTGAGGACCCCGATGTGGTCCACGTGGACGGCAAGGTGGACCCGGGCTCGGACCGCGAGACGATCAACACCGAGCTGATCCTGGCCGATCTGCAGACCATCGAAAAGGCCGTCCCCCGTTTGGAAAAAGCGGTCAAGCTCAAGCAGAAGGAAGCCGCCGAGCTGGAAGCTGTGCGCAAGGCGCAGGCTGTGTTGGAACGCGGCGATACGATTTTCTCCTCGATTGCCAGCGACAAGTTGGAGCTGCCGTACCTCAAGGAACTCAGCCTGCTCACCGCGAAGCCGTTCATCTACGTGTTCAACGTCGACGACTCGGTGCTGGGCAACCCGGAGCGCCAAGCGGAACTGCGCGCGATGGTCGCGCCGGCGGATGCGGTGTTCCTCGACGCCAAACTCGAAGCCGACTTGGTGGAACTCTCGCCGGAAGAGGCCCGCGAGATGCTGGAGATGAACGGCCAGGAAGAATCCGGCCTGGACCAACTCGCCCGGGTGGGCTTTCACACCCTGGGCCTGCAGACGTATCTCACCGCGGGTCCGAAAGAAGCCCGAGCTTGGACGATCAAACAGGGCGATACTGCGCCGCAGGCCGCAGGCGTGATCCACACAGACTTCCAACGCGGCTTCATCAAAGCCGAAGTGGTCTCCTTCGATGATCTGATCGACGCCGGTTCGATGGCCGAAGCCAAGTCCCGCGGCAAGGTCCGGATCGAAGGCAAAGAGTACGTGATGTCCGACGGCGACGTGGTGGAGTTCCGCTTCAACGTCTAGAAATCGGTGCGAAATGCGGTGGTTGACCGCCGTCGGCCTGTCGATCCTGGTGCTAGGCGTTTTGCTGATAATTGCCGGAACGCCTGGCGCTGTCGCCGGGGGAGGGGCGCTAGTTCCCGGAGTTGATCTTCCGGATGAACTTCAGCCAGTTCAGCAGCGAGAATCCGAAGCCGATGGCCATCACGGTACCCAGCACGGCGGTCCACCAGTTGCTGCTGAGCAAACCGGAGACCAACAGGATCAGGCCGCCGATCACCGCGACGCCGTAGCAAGCGATCACGGCTTTCTGGCTAGCGCTCAGTTTCTTACGCAATTCCTCCGACTCCATGCGGACAAGCTTAGCCCGCAGACCGGGCCGGACCGGGAAACGCGCTTTGGCCAAGCCGGCCGGCGCGGACTGCTCAGTCAGGGCAGGGCTGGTACAAAGCTCAGGCCAAGCATAGTTGCCTAAGCTCATGGGATGAAGGTCATCGCGGTACTCCTCGTCATCACGCTCATCATCGGGGCGATCACTGCCGCGTGGTTCCTCCGCGCCGAGATCAAGCGGGCCCTGAAGATCTACAGCCCCAGAGCCAAGGAATGGGCGCAGACCGACGGCAAGGTGCTTGCCAACAAAGCGGCTGAAGCGCTCAAGAACCGCAAACGCTGAATCAGCGCGACGGGTATGTCCCACTGAGTCAGTAGGCTGAGTGGGACATAGCCGTGATGTCCCACTCAGTGGCCGCACTCAGTGGGACATTCTGGTTGGCCCAAAGGCCCAGACGAACCAAGCCGCACCGATCCTGTGCTGCTGACGCCTTGATCTTCATCTGCGCCTGGGCAAATGAAAAGCCCAGCCACAGCTGGCACCAATACGATGGACAGCTATGACCTCTGAGCTGGAATGGATTTCGATCGGAATCATCGTGGTGCTGTTCATGCTGGGTTGGGTTGTGATTCAGCGCGGCGGACGGGGTGGGGAATGAGCGCCGAAATCGTCGGACTGATTCTGGTGATCGTGATCGTCGCAGTCGGCTTTTTGGTCCTGACCCGAATTTGGCATCGTGGGCGTTGACCGGAAATTCACAGCTGCGATCCGTTGCGTCGCCGGTGCGAATGAAAACCAACACACTCCCTTTAGATCATGGGGAAAAACCCTGGGAACTGGCTGGACATCAGCCGGGAAAACCAGGTTGCATCTCGGTAACAACCGGGTAACGCGGGTCAATTTTTTACCAATCGGTCACAAATCCGGTCTACGCTCTTGACCATGTGAGACAGGACACTTGCCGGACCGGCAGGGGTCGTCGGGTCCCGATGACAGCATCGCGGCTTAACACACTCTTCAGATACTTAGGAGGCGGAATGCGTTTCGGACGTATTTCCAAAGCAGTGAGTGTTGCCGCAGTCGCGGCCCTGGCACTCAGCGCTTGCGCCGGCAACTCCGGCAACACGGGCTCCAGCGCGAGCGGCGGCGCGGCCAAGGACGGTGGCTCAGCCACAGTGGTCGAAGTCAACGGCTTCACATCCTTCAACGCCGACACCGCGCAGAACAATGTCGATACCAACGGGAAGATCGCTTATGCGACACACTCCGGTTTCGGCTACATCGACGACAAGCTCAATGTGGTCCGGAATGAGAAGTTCGGCAAGATCGAGAAGCTCTCCGACGATCCGCTGACCGTCAAATACACGGTCAATGAGGGCGTGAAGTGGTCCGACGGCGCGCCCGTCGACGCCAACGACCTGGTGCTGCAGTGGGCCTCCGGTTCCGCGTACTACGACGACGCCAATTCGGAAGCCAAGACCGGCACCACGTACTTCCAGCCGGCTGCCGACACCTCGGGCCTGAACCTGACCAGCTTCCCGGAAATCGGCGACAACGGCCGGTCGATGACGATCAAGTACTCGAAGCCGTTCTCCGACTGGGAAGTAGCCATCGGGATTCCCAACATCCGGATTCCCGCGCACATCGTGGCGCAGAAGGCCGGGCTCAAAGACGCTGCGGCCCTGACTGACTTGATGAAGGGCCTGCCGAAGGGCGATCCGACCAAGCCGGCTGCCGTCAACGAAAGCCTGAAGAAGGCCGCCGACATCTGGAACACCGGTTTCGACACCAAGCAGTTGCCGACCGACACCAGCCTCTTCCTCTCCAATGGCCCGTACATCGTCAAGGACATCCAGCCCGACCAGTCGATGACCTTGGTCAAGAACAAGGATTACACCTGGGGTCCGGCCGCCAAGCTGGACCAGATCACAGTGCGGTACATCGGCAGCGCTTCGGCTCAGATCCAGGCGTTGAAGAACGGCGAGGCGGACATCATCGCGCCGCAGGCTTCGGCGGACACCGTGCAGCAGTTGGAAGCCTTGGCCAGCCAGGGCGTGACCATGGACAAGGCAGATCAGCTCTCCTACGATCACCTCGACCTGAACTACAACGGCCCGTTCGCGGACAAGAACGTCCGTGAGGCGTTCATGAAGACCGTGCCCCGCAACGACATCGTGAACAAGATCATCAAGCCGCTGGACCCTGAAGCCAAGCCTTTGGATTCCCAGCTCTTCGTTCCGGCGCAGCCCAAGTACGCCGACACGGTCAAGAACAACGGCTCGGCGAACTTCCAGAACGTGGACATCGACGGAGCCAAGCAACTGCTCAACGGCGCGACGCCGACGATCCGGATCATGTACAACAAGGACAACCCCAACCGGTTGAACGCCTTCACTTTGATCTCGCAGTCCGCGACCCAGGCCGGCTTCAAGATCGTCGACGGCGGTCTGGGCGGCTCGGAATGGTCGAAGGCGTTGGGCAACGGATCCTACGATGCGACCATCTTCGGCTGGATCAACTCGGGCGTCGGCGTCAGCAACGTGCCGCAGTTGTTCAAGACCGGTGCGGGCAACAACTTCAACCAGTTCTCCAACCCGGAGGCCGACAAGCTGATGGACGAACTGGTGACCACCACCGACAAAGCGAAGCAGGACGACCTGCAGGTCCAGATCGACAAATTGATCTGGGACTCCGCTTACGGACTGCCGCTGTTCCAGACCATCGGGGTTGATGCCTACAGCGACAAGGTGACCGGCATCAAGTACAACCCGACGCAGACCGGCGTTTGGTGGAACGTTTGGGACTGGGCCGCGAAATAGGCGCCTAGTTCAGGCTTTCAGCAATATTCAGTAACGGGGCGCTAGGACCGCGTTTTGGTCCTAGCGCCCTTCTGATGCCATCATTTTCCCGACAGCTCCGACCGGCTCAAGCGACAGACCGTCTCCAGGCCACAGGGTGCTGACGTAGACTTCTGCAACACCGGGTAATCCCCGGATCACATCATTCGAGGTCCAAATGCTCAGCTATATCGTGCGGCGCATCATCACTGCCGTACTCATCTTGCTCGGCGCTTCTTTTGTGGTGTATCTCCTGACAGCGGCGTCCGGTGATCCCCTCCAAGAACTTCGCACCAGCCAGAATCCCAATAAGAACGATCTGATCCGGGCCCGCAGTGAGCTGCTCAACTTGGACGTCCCAGCGCCGCTGCGGTACTTCATTTGGCTCAGAGGCGCAGCCGGTTGCTTGGTCCCGCTCGCCAATTCTTGTGATCTGGGCAAGAACCTGCAGGGGCAGCCGGTCACCGAGCAACTGGGCATGGCCATGGTGCAGACGCTGACCTTGGTCACCACCGCAGTGCTGTTGGCCATCGTGATCGGTGTGACCATCGGCATCGTCACCGCCCTTCGGCAGTACAGCGCGCTGGATTACGGTGTGACTTTTATGACCTTCCTGTTCTTCTCGCTGCCGATCTTCTGGGCCGCGGTGCTGCTCAAGGAATTCGGCGCGATCAACTTCAATACCTTCCTCAAGGACCCGCAAATACCGTTATTGGTGATTCTGATCGTCTCGGTGATTTTCGGCCTGATCGGTATGGCCATCGCCCGCGGGGAGTGGCGGAAGCGCTGGATCGCCTTCGGCGGCACCGCCGTCGCCGTCGCCCTGGTCTTGATGTACATCTCCTTCACCGGCTGGCTTGTCCGCCCGGGCCTGGGTCCGATCGTGATCGCATTGAGCGGGGTGGGCATCGCCTTCGGCATCACCGCGCTGACGGCCGGCTTGAAGAACCGCAAAGCGCTGTACTCTTCGCTGGTCGTAGTGGCGATCGGTTTGGTCTGCTACTACGCCCTGCAACCGCTGCTCAATGATGCAACGCTGCTGATGATCGTGATTTTTGCGATCGTGACGGTGCTGGTCGGCATCGTCGTGGGTTACTTCTTCGGCGGGTACGACCGGGGGCAGAACATGCGGGCCGCCGCGATCACCGCGTTCCTGGTTGCGGCGTTGATTCTGATGGACCGCTTCATGCAGTCCTGGCCGCAGTATTTCGAGCAGACCCGCGGCCGCCCGATCGCCACCATCGGCGCTACAACACCGAACTTCCAAGGCGATTTCTGGACCGGCGGTTTGGACCGCTTCACCCACCTAATCCTGCCTACCATCGCGCTGATCCTGATCTCGATCGCTTCGTATACCCGTTACTCGCGCGGTTCGATGCTGGAAATCATGAACATGGATTACATCCGGACGGCACGGGCCAAAGGCTTGTCCGAGCGGACCGTGGTGATGCGGCACGCCTTCCGCAATGCTTTGATCCCGTTGGCCACTGTGGTCGCTTACGACATCGGCGGCTTGATCGGTGGTGCGGTGATCACCGAATCGGTCTTCGGTTTCACCGGTATGGGCCAAATGTTCGCCCAGGGGTTGAAAAATGTGGACCCCAATCCGGTGATGGGCTTTTTCGTAGTCGTCGCGATCACTGCGCTGACCTTCAACCTACTGGCGGATCTGGTCTATTCCGCCCTTGACCCACGAGTGAAGGTGAAGTCATGACAAGCGTCGTCACTGGCGAGTCCCCGCAGACTCCGCCCGCCGCCGGCATCGAAGATGTCCAGGAGACCAAGGGCCTGAGCCAAGGCCAGATCATCCGAAAGCGCTTTTTCGGCCACAGCGCGGCGATGGTCGCGCTCGTGGTCTTCGCGCTCGTGGTGCTCCTGGTGTTCAGCGCCTCCGGGATTAAGCTCTGGGGCTGGATCGACATCCCAGGCTGGTGGAAGTACAGCTATACCGATGTCCAGGACATCCAGAACAACGCCGCGCCCACTTACCAGTTCCCGTTCAACTTCGGCGACCACCCATTCGGGCAGGACAGCATCGGCCGTGACATGTTCGCGATGACCATGCGCGCCGCGCAGCTGTCGATCATCGTGATGTTCACGATCGGCATCATCGCCGGGCTGATCGGCGTCGTGGTCGGCGCGTTGTCCGGTTACTTCCGCGGCTGGGTGGAAACGGTGCTGATGCGCTTGACCGATGCGATCATCATCATCCCGGTAATCGTCACCGGCGCCGTGCTCGGCCAAGTGGTCCGGTCCGCCAGCCTGGGCACCACTGAAATCGGTCCCGATGGGCAGCCAGTCACCACCCGGGATTTCATGTCGAACGTTTTCAAGGCACTCCAGGATAACCTCGGCGTGGTGCTGCTGGGCATCTTCCTCGCCCTGGTGATCTGGGTGGGCCTGGCCCGCTTGGTGCGTGGTGAATTCCTGACCTTGCGGGAACGCGAATTCGTCGATGCGGCCAGGATTGCCGGCGCCTCCAACACCCGGATCGTGTTCAAGCACATCCTGCCGAATGCGGTGGGTGTGATCATCGTGAACACCACGCTGCTGATGTCTTCTGCGATCCTGCTGGAAGCCGGCCTGAGCTACATCGGTTTGGGCGTCACCAAGCCGGACATCTCGCTGGGCTCGCTCGTGGTGGAAAACCAGGAAGCGTTCTCCACCCGGCCCTGGCTGTTCTGGTTCCCGGGCCTGTTCATCATCGTGATCTGCCTGTGCATCAACTTCATCGGCGACGGATTGCGGGATGCCTTCGATCCGCGGCAGAAAAAGTTCAATGCCAAAAAGGCCAGCTCAGCCAATGCCGAAAAGGCCTGAGATGGCGATCAGATCAGAGCGCGCCGGCGATCAGCGCGACGACGGCGGCAATCAGCACCAGGGCGATGCCCAGCTGCAGCCAGTTGACGCGCACACTGGCTCGGGAATGCGCGGTCTGCTCGACGTCGATTTTGCCGGCGTCGACCAGCTTCGCCCAGCGGGTGCGCACCATGAAAGCGGCGGCGCCGGAATCGCTGCGTTTCAGATCTCCGGGACGCAAAGAACCGAACGCGCCGTAGCTGCTGGCCGGCAGGCCCATGGTGTCCTCGCGTTTGCCCCGGTTGGCCGAAATCACCCCGGGCGCCGGAGCCGCCCAAGCGGTGTACTTGCGCTTCACGGTGATCAGCGTCAAGGCGAATTTCGTGTCGACGGCGATCAACGCGACCCAAGGCACGCGGACGGTCACCGTGGGGTTGACCAACGTGACGCCGTCCTCGTCCACGATCACTTCGGGGAAGCCGAACAGCCAGTAACCGCAGTAGCCGACGAAAGCCAGCAAGGGCAGGGTCAACAGGATGTCCTGCAGGCGGAGTCCGCTGAACAGCACGACGAGCAGCCCGGCCCCGGCCAAGACGTAGAGGACGATGGCCAAAACCGTGCCGGTGCGCGGGCGGAAACGCTCAGAAGTCATGCCCCTATCGTGACAGCAGAGCAGAGCAGCCGACTAATTCGCAGATCCGGGATCGCCCGACCGGCGCTCCTGAGCGGAAGGAAACACACAGCATGAGTGAAGAAAACATCACTCCTCAGGAGCCCGCCGAGGTCGACAACATCGATCCGGTCGAGGTGCCGACGAACCGGTCCACCGGACGGCGCAGCGCCGGAGACGTGGTACTCCAAGTGTCCGGCCTCTCGGTCGACTTCGGCGTGGACAAGAAATGGGTGCCGGCCGCGATCGGGCTCGACTACGAGGTCAAGGCCGGCGAAGTCCTGGCCATCGTGGGTGAATCGGGTTCCGGCAAGAGCGCCAGCTCGATGGCGATCCTGGGGCTGCTGCCGGACAACAGCCGGGTCACCGGCTCGGTCAAGCTCAATGGCGAAGAGATCCTGAACGCCTCCCCGTCGAAGTTGCGCAAGATCCGCGGCAGCGACGTCGCGGTGATCTTCCAGGAGCCGATGACGGCGCTCAACCCGGTGTACACGATCGGATTCCAGATCGTGGAGACGCTCCGGCTGCACAATGAGATTTCTCCGGACGAAGCCCGCGTGCGGGCGATTCGGATGCTGGAACTGGTCGAACTGCCGGATCCGGAAAAAGCTTTCAAATCGTACCCGCACCAGCTTTCCGGAGGGCAGCGCCAACGCGCGATGATCGCCCAATCGCTCTCCTGCGATCCGAAGCTGCTGATCGCCGACGAGCCGACCACCGCCCTGGACGTCACGGTTCAGGCGGAAATCCTCGATCTGATGCGCAATCTGCGCAACAAGCTGGACTCGGCGATCGTGCTGATCACCCACGATATGGGCGTGGTCGCGGATCTCTCCGACCGAATCGCGGTGATGCGCAAGGGCGTGATCGTGGAGACCGGCAGCGCGGAAGACATCTTCTACCATCCGCAGCACGAATACACACAGGCCTTGCTGGCTGCGGTGCCGCACCTCGGCCAGGGCGGAGCCCAAGCCGCGGAGGTGGATGTCACCGCGGTTTTGGCCGAGGCCACCCACGCCGAGCTCGCCGACATCGACCAGGCCGAGTTGCTGCGCCGCGAAGCGGCGAACAAAGCTGCTCTGGTCGCGGCCAAAGCGGCGGCCGAACAAGCCGGGAATACCGGCCCGGCCGAGCCGGTGCTCGAATTGCGCGACGTCGCCATCGAGTATCCGAAACAGGGGCGGGTACCCGCCTTCCGCGCGGTAGAAGGTGCGGACCTGGAGATCTTCCCGGGCCAGGTGGTCGGCCTGGTGGGGGAGTCCGGCTCTGGCAAGACCACCATCGGACGGGCCGCGGTGGGATTGCTCCCGGTTGCCGCCGGCACACTACACGTCGTCGGGCAGGACATCACCACGGCGAAGAAGAACGGCCGTCAGCTCCACGAGGTGCGCCGCAACATCGGCATGGTGTTCCAGGACCCGTCATCCTCGCTGAACCCGCGATTGCCGATCGGCGAGAGCATCGGCGAGCCGATGTTCTTGGCCAAGGAGGCCAAAGGCGCACAACTGCAGAAGCGCATCGAGGACTTGTTGGATCAGGTCGAATTGCCGCGGAGCTACCGGAACCGTTACCCGCACGAGCTTTCCGGCGGGCAGAAACAGCGGGTGGGCATCGCCCGGGCACTTGCGCTGAAGCCGAAGTTGATGGTCGCCGACGAGCCGACCTCCGCACTGGATGTCTCGGTTCAGGCCAGAGTCTTGGACCTGCTGCAGAACCTGCAGAAGGAGATGGGCTTCGCTTGTCTCTTCGTCACGCACGACCTGGCTGTGGTCGACTATCTCGCCGATCGCATCGTGGTGATGCAGCGCGGCAAGATCGTGGAGCAAGGCACCCGGGACGAGATCCTGCGCAATCCGCAAGAGGCCTATACCCAGCGGTTGCTGGCCGCGGTTCCGTTGCCGGATCCGCAGAAGCAGCGGGAACGCCGGGAGCTGCGCGAGCAGCTGCTGGCTGCCGGCATGGAATAGACATCAAACCCGGGGCCCGTCGGAGCCGAGGACTCCGGCTTCGACGGGACTTGGTCAATATGCCGTCGGACCCGTGATGTCCAACGATTTGAGTTTTGCGCGCAGGGCCTCGCTGAGGATCTGATGCCCGTCGGCATCCAGGTGGGTGCCATCGATCAGGTCTTTTTCCAGGTTGAATTTGGCCAGCCAATCTCCTGCACTGATGAATGGCAGCCCGCGGGAACTGGCGAAAGTGCCGAGCAAAGCGTCGACCTGGGCCCGCCGGCCGCCTTTCGCGGCACCTTTGCCCAGCGTGCCGATCATGACGATCTTGGATTCCGGATAGCGCTTTTTCAATCCATCGAGCAACCGGGCCGCGTTGCTCAAGATCGCACTGTTGCTGCTGCCGATCCGTGCATCATTGCCGCCGCCTTGAACCACCACGAGCGGAGACCCGGACCAAGGCAGGCTGGGCCTGGGCAGAGTCCAAGCTCCGCTCTCGAGGGCATCCGGATAGTTTTTGGCCTGCGGTGTCGCAGCCACATAGCCGGTTCCGCCGCGCGCGTTGACCACTAATCGATAGCCGAGCAAAGAGAAGGCTTTTTGGACCCATGTCTGCGGCCCAGGGACTCCGCCGGCGCCTTGCGTCTGCGAATCGCCGATGATTAATGCGGTGCTCCGCAGGCTGGCGTAGGCAGGGTTGATTTCAACCGCGGACCGGGTCAGCGACTCCGGGGTCGGGGCGCTGGCATTGAGCGGTATGAGGAATCCCAAACACAGCAGCCCGGTCAAGACGATTGCGCCGAAAGACGACCGGCTTCGAGGCTTCGGCGAGCGCTGCCTCCGTGCGCCAGGGGCCTGCCCCTGGTGACTCCTGCCCATTCATTGATTCCTTAACTTGGTTCCGGTTCTGCTATCCATCTTGGGCCTTGCCCGCGGTGAATTCGACCACCCTGGGTATGATTTTGCCGGGCATTTAGGCTGCGGAAGACTCAGCGACTAGAATATAGCTGTGCTATGTCGGCGCGCAGCTGCGTCGAGACCAGGGAAAGCACCCATCGCTCCTCCCAAAGGGACACCGGGATAGCGGAGCGCACCCGCCGAAAACATTGAAACGAGTCTTCACGCATGTCCGATATCACCTCCTCCTCGGCTACCGCATCGCGGAGCGATCTTCGCAATGTGGCCATTGTGGCGCACGTCGACCACGGCAAGACCACCTTGGTGGATGCCATGTTGAAGCAGACTCACTCCTTCGCCGCACACGGCGAAGTAGCCGACCGGGTCATGGATTCCGGCGATCTGGAACGTGAAAAAGGCATCACGATTCTGGCCAAGAACACCACGGTCGCCTACAACGGGCCGTCCTCCAACGGCGAAACCGTCACCATCAACGTGATCGACACCCCGGGCCACGCCGACTTCGGCGGCGAAGTGGAACGCGGTTTGTCCATGGTGGACGGCGTCGTCCTGCTCGTGGATGCCTCTGAAGGCCCGCTGCCGCAGACCCGTTTTGTGCTGCGTAAGGCTCTCGCCGCTAAGCTGCCGGTGATCCTGCTGGTCAACAAGACCGACCGTCCCGACGCGCGGATCGACGAAGTCGTGCACGAGTCGATGGACCTCTTGCTCGGCCTGGCCAGCGATATGGCCGATGAAGTGCCGGACCTCGATCTGGATGCGATTCTGAACGTCCCTGTGGTTTACGCGGCGGCGAAGGTCGGTGCGGCGTCGTTGGAGCAGCCGGAGAACGGCTCGGCACCTTCGAACCCGGACCTCGAGCCGTTGTTCAAGACCATCTTGGAGCACATCCCGGCGCCCACCTACAATCCGGACGGCGTGCTGCAGGCACATGTGACCAACTTGGACGCTTCGCCGTTCCTGGGCCGCCTGGCACTGCTGCGCATCTTCAACGGCACCTTGCGCAAGGGCCAGACCGTTGCCTGGGCACGCCACGACGGCACCATGAAGAACGTCAAGATCACCGAACTGCTCGCCACTAAGGCGTTGGAGCGGGTCCCGGCCGAATCCGCCGGGCCGGGTGAGATCGTCGCCGTCGCCGGCATCGAGGACATCACCATCGGCGAGACCCTGACGGATCCGGACAACCCGCAACCGTTGCCGCTGATCACGGTCGACGATCCTGCGATCTCGATGACGATCGGCATCAACACTTCGCCGCTGGCCGGCAAGGTCAAGGGCGCCAAGGTCACCGCGCGCCAGGTCAAGGACCGTTTGGACAAGGAGCTCGTCGGCAACGTTTCGTTGCGCGTGCTGCCTACCGAGCGTCCCGATGCTTGGGAGGTCCAAGGACGTGGCGAGCTCGCGCTGGCCATCTTGGTGGAGCAGATGCGCCGTGAAGGCTTCGAGCTGACCGTGGGCAAGCCGCAGGTAGTGACCCGGGTCATCGACGGCAAGGTCAACGAGCCGATGGAGCACATGACCATCGACGTGCCGGAAGAATACCTCGGTGCGGTCACCCAGTTGATGGCTGCGCGCAAGGGCCGGATGACCAACATGGCCAACCACGGCACCGGTTGGTGCCGGATGGAGTTCATCGTTCCGGCCCGTGGCCTGATCGGCTTCCGCACTAAGTTCCTCACCGATACCCGCGGCGCCGGCATCGCATCCTCGATCGCCGAAGGCTACGAGCCCTGGGCCGGGCCGATCGAATACCGCACCAACGGGTCGATGATCGCGGACCGTGCCGGTGTGGTCACCCCGTTCGCGATGATCAACCTGCAGGAGCGCGGTTCGTTCTTCGTCCAGCCCACCTCCGAGGTCTACGAAGGCATGATCGTCGGCGAGAATTCGCGCGCCGACGATATGGACGTGAACATCACCAAAGAGAAGAAGCTCACCAATATGCGTGCCGCTTCCTCGGACACCTTCGAGAACCTGACTCCGCCGCGCGATTTGACCTTGGAAGAATCGCTGGAGTTCGCCCGCGAAGACGAGTGCGTCGAGGTCACCCCGGAAGCGATCCGGATCCGGAAACTGATCCTGAACATTTCCGAGCGCGCCAAGGCGGCCCGGGCCCGCTCGCACAACTAAGCACCGCCATCAGCTTGCTGCCCGAAAAGCCCGCAGCCGCCGACGGAATCCTCCGCCTGCTGTTCATCCATGCCCACCCGGACGACGAGTCGATCACCACGGGTGGCACGATGGCGGCCTTTGCCCGCTCCGGTGCGCAGGTCAGCTTGCTGACCGCCACCCGGGGCGAGCTCGGCGAGGTCATTCCGGAGGAATTACGCTATTTGGAGCAAGGGCTGCCGAAACCCGGCCGCCCCGGGCAATCTGTGCCCGACGGCGGCGCCGGACTGGCTCTGGTCCGGACCGCGGAATTGAACCAGGCCGCCGCCGAACTCGGTGTCCGGCAGCGGATGTTCCTCGGTGAATGGCCGGCTTTGGCCCCGGGAGCGGCTCCGATTGCCTATCGGGACTCCGGAATGTCCTGGGGGCCGGCCGGCCCCGACGGCGTGCGCCGGGCGCAAGCTGCTGAACCAGTCGATCCGGCAGCGTTTTCGGCGGTCCCTTTGGACGAGGTCGCCGGTCATGCCGCCGCCTTGATCAGGGCATTGCGGCCCGACGTGGTGGTCAGTTATGCGGCCGACGGCGGCTACGGGCATCCAGACCACGTGCGCAGCCATCAGATGACGGTACGGGCCATCGAACTTGCCGGACAGACAGCAGACCAAGCGAATCCGGCGTGGGACGTTCCCGCCGGTTATGCGATCTTGTCCGATCGGCCCGCGGACGGCCAGGACCCGGAAGCCCCGGTGTTCTGGATCGATGGCGACCTGACGGCCAAGCGGGCGGCCTTGCAGGCGCACCGCACCCAGGTTTCGGTCCGGGACGACGAATTCGCATTGAGCGATTTGCGCTTCCGGCCGCTTTCCGCCAAGGAAGGATTCCAGCTGCTGCACACCGGCTCCGGAGCCTCGGAAGCGGCGCGGCGCCCGGTTCAGCGAACCCGCTCCGATTGGTTCGGTTATGCCTTGGCTTCGATTTTCGCGGGCGTTCTGGCTGCGGTCTTCGGCACCATGTTGCACGGCCGCAGCTCGATGCTCGGTGCAGCCCAGGTTCCTTGGGGGGCAGCTCTGGCCCTGATCCTGGTGGCGGCGACCGTGGTCCTGATCGGGGCTTGGTCCCGTGCTCCGCTGCTCGGCATGGTGACCGGCGCCGCGGCATATGCCATGTGCGTTATATTTTCGATTCCGCATGGCCAAGTCGGGTTGATCATTTCGAACCTGGCCGGGAATCTCTGGCTCTACGGCGTGGCCGGCGTCACCGTGCTCTACATGCTCAGCTCGGCGGTTCTGGCAACGCGCTCAAGGGCTGCCCGGGAGCGCCGGAACTCCGGTCGACGTGGTGCACGAACATGATGGCGGTCCTTGGTACAAGGTGGTGCAAGTCAGCATGCGGCAGCGGATTTGCCCGCCGCTGCTCGGCTGAATGAACGCCTCGATCCGGTTCGTGATTTTCGGCGTCCGGCCGATTACCTCGCGCCCTGCCAAACCGCGTCGAACGGGGCCCGGGAACTGACCCGCGCTTCGATGGCCGCGGTGACAAAAGCCTTTGCGGTGTACGCAGCGGTGAGCGGAGCCGCGCCTTTGGCGAGTTCCGCGGCGATCGCGGCAGCCAGGGAGCAGCCGGCTCCGGAGACCGCGACCTCGCCGACTTTCGGCGCACTGAGCACTTCGAGCGTGGATCCGTCGTAGAACACATCGACCGCTTCGGCCCCGGCCAGGCGTACTCCGCCCTTGGCGAGCACCGTGGCGCCGGCCGAGTCGAAGATCCGCCGGGCGGCTTCTTTGAGGTCCTCGACGTCGCCGATTTCGCTCATTCCGGAGAGCGAAAGCGATTCGAAATGATTCGGTGTCACGAAGCTGGCCTTGGGCAGGATCTCGCGTTTCAGGGCCTGGTCGGTGTCCAGGGCGGCACCCGGCTCCTGGCCTTTGCAGATCAGCACCGGATCCAGCACGATGTTCTGCCAGTCATGCCCGGCCAGCGATGCGGCCACGGTGTCGATGGTCGCGGGCGTGCCGAGCATGCCGATTTTGACCGTGTCCAGTTGTTCCGGATGGTAGGCCGTGGTGATCGCCTCGAGCTGGTCCGCGATGACCTGGGCGTCCACCGGGACGAAGCGGTGGTTCCAACTCTGTTTCGGATCGAAAGAGACGATGCAGGTCAAGGCCGCGATGCCGAAGACGCCCAGCGCTTGGAAGGTCTTCAGATCGGCCTGGGCGCCTGCTCCGCCGGTCGCCTCGGAACCAGCGATGGTCAACGCGATGGCGGGATTGTGCTGCGTGGAAGTCATAGGAATAATCCTACGGTTTCAGATAGCCCTTTGCTTCTTCGATAGCCGGTTGCGCGGCAGATGGCTATCTTTCGTGCGGAGGACTATCTGAAACGGGCGGGCGTCGAGGTGCCCGCGCTGGCGGTGCCGGCGGCACTTCCTTCGCCGCGACGATGTCGGATTCGCGGACGACGACGGCGCCGCGTTTGGTCAATACCGTGGCCTCGCCGTCTTGTCTGGCCAGGAGTTCGCCGAGCGCATCGGTCAGCGGCAACGGGCCGGCAATCCGGTACCGCAGCACCACCCGCATTCCGGGCCGCAGTCCGGCCATGTGATCAATCACAGTTCATAGTAAGACTTGATGGCGCGTCATGGTCGTTCATGTGGGGGATAATGGATAGGGCTTGCTCGGAGTGGGCCGGGTGAATTTGCTTTTTCGCAAGTAGGAAAGGTCGGGACGTGACGTATGTAATCGCGCAGCCGTGCGTGGATCTGAAGGACAAGGCGTGCATTGAAGAATGCCCCGTGGACTGCATCTACGAAGGTGAACGATCGCTCTACATCCACCCGGACGAATGCGTGGATTGCGGGGCCTGCGAACCGGTCTGCCCGGTCGAGGCGATCTACTACGAAGACGATGTTCCGGACGAGTGGGCCGACTACTACAAAGCCAACGTCGAGTTCTTCAACGAGTTGGGTTCCCCGGGGGGCGCTGCGAAGGTCGGCAACACCGGAACCGACCACCCCTTCATCGCTGCGCTTCCGCCGCAGAACCAAGGCTGATCGCAATGGCCGGCGGTTTCGGACTGGAGCTCCCCGCGTACCCCTGGGAAGCCGTGGCCCCGTATGCCGAGCGGGCCGGGCAGCATCCTGGCGGCATCGTCGACCTTTCCGTCGGCACCCCGGTGGATCCGACTCCGCAACTGATCCAGGACGCGCTCCGGGCAGCAACCGACGCGCACGGTTACCCGACCACCCAGGGGCCAGCGGCGCTCCGCCAGGCCATCGTGGATTGGTTCGCCCGGCGCCGCGGTGTTCCCGGCCTGTCCGTGAACGAGGTATTGCCCACGATCGGGTCGAAGGAACTCGTCGCCTGGCTGCCTTTGCTGTTGGGCTTGGGGCACGGTGATGTGGTGGTCCGGCCCCAAGTCGCCTACCCGACCTACGATATGGGTGCGGTTTTCGCCGGGGCCACCCCGGTGGCCGCGGATTCGCTCGATGAACTCGACGCGGAAACCCGGGACCGGGTCAAGTTGGTCTGGTTGAATTCGCCGGGCAACCCCACGGGGGAGGTGCTCAGCGCAGCGGCCATGGCGCAGACCGTGGCCCGCGCCCGGGAACTCGGGGCGGTGGTCGCATCGGACGAATGCTATGCCGAGCTCAGCTGGGGCGAATGGGAGGACGGCGTGCCCTGTGTGCTGTCACCGGAGGTTTCCGGGGGCTCGTTCGAGAATCTGCTCGCGGTCTATTCGTTGTCCAAACAGTCCAACCTCGCCGGGTACCGGGCGGCGTTCCTGGCCGGCGACGGATCGTTGGTGGCGAATCTGCTCAACAGCCGCAAGCACGCCGGCATGATGGTGCCCTGGCCGGTGCAGGAAGCGATGCGCGTGGCGCTGGGCGACGACGCGCATGTGCAGCGGCAAAAAGACCGCTACCGGAAGCGCCGTGAGTTGCTCCGGCCCGCGTTGCAGGCATTCGGCCTGCAGATCGAAGGCTCCGAAGCGGGGTTGTATTTCTGGGCCAAGCCTGCCGGGGACTTTGCCGCCGACGATTCCTGGACCACGATGGCCCGATTCGCCGACCGGGGGATCCTGGTGGGCCCGGGGGTCTTCTACGGCGAAGCCGGGAACGGCTTCGTCCGGATCGCACTGACCGGCACCGATGAACGAATCGATGCCGCCGTCGAGCGCTTGCAGGTTTGATTGCCCGGAAGGGCAACCGGCAGAATTAGGGCAGATGCCCTGCTGGGCGGTAGTTTCTTAACTGCGGACACATCCCATTAGCCGCGAAAATCGAAGGGGACCCCATGACTGATAGCACAGCCGCTTCGCTGCGTTTCGCCGGTGGCGAGCTTGAACTGCCGCGGATCAAGGCCGCAGAAGGCAATGATGGCTACGACGTATCCAAGCTACTCAAGGAAACCGGTGCGGTCACCTACGACCCCGGCTTCATGAACACCGCGGCAACCACCTCGGCGATCACCTACATCGACGGCGATGCCGGCATCTTGCGCTACCGCGGGTACCCGATCGAAGAACTGGCCCAGCACTCGAGCTTCCTCGAGGTCTCCTACCTGCTCATCTACGGCAACTTGCCGTCGGGCACCGAACTGGCGGCCTTCGATGAGAAGATCCGCCGGCACACTTTGCTGCACGAGGACCTGAAGGGATTCTTCGGCGGATTCCCACGCGATGCGCACCCGATGCCGGTGCTTTCTTCGGCGGTCTCGGCGCTGTCCACGTTCTACCAGGACTCGCTCGATCCGTTCGACGACGACCAGGTTGAACTCTCCACGATCCGTTTGATGGCCAAGCTCCCGGTGATCGCCGCGTACGCGCACAAGAAGTCGATCGGGCAGCCGATGCTCTACCCGGACAATTCGATGAACTTGGTGGAGAACTTCCTGCGGATGTCCTTCGGCTTGCCGGCTGAACCGTACGAGATGGATCCGGTGATGGCCAAGGCCCTTGACCTGCTGCTGATCCTGCACGCCGACCACGAACAGAACTGTTCGACCTCGACGGTCCGCTTGGTGGGCAGCTCGAATGCGAACATGTTCGCCTCGATTTCGGCCGGCATCAATGCACTCTTCGGTCCGTTGCACGGCGGTGCGAATGAGGCGGTGCTGAACATGCTCCGGCAGATCCAGGCCTCGGGGGATCCGGTGGAGAAGTTCATCGAACGGGTCAAGAACAAGGAAGACGGCGTCAAGCTCATGGGCTTCGGGCACCGGGTCTACAAGAATTACGATCCGCGTGCCAAGATCGTCAAGTCCGTGGCGGACGACGTGCTGTCCCGGCTGGGCGGCAACGACGAGCTGCTCGACATCGCGATGAAGCTCGAGGAGAAGGCGCTGACCGACCAGTACTTCGTCGACCGCCGTCTGTACCCGAACGTTGATTTCTACACCGGCGTGATCTACAAGGCGATGGGCTTCCCGGAAAAGATGTTCACCGTGCTGTTCGCACTTGGTCGGCTGCCCGGCTGGATCGCGCAATGGCGTGAAATGACCAAGGATCCGGTGACCAAAATCGGCCGTCCGCGTCAGCTGTACACCGGAGAGCCGGAGCGCGCCTACCCGTCGCGCTGACCCTTCGCGCTGCCCCCCCGAACCGTCCTTCCGCGCGAACGCACACTTAACGCAAGCGCGAACGCACACGTGTGCGTTCGCGCTGGGTTGGCGGGGCAGTGGGCTACGAGGAGTAGCCGTTCGGGTTGTTCTTCTGCCAGCGCCAATGGTCCTGGCACATCTCATCCAGGGTCTTCGTGGTCGACCAGCCGAGATCTGCCAGCGCTGCGGACGGGTCCGCCCAGAACGCAGGCAGATCGCCGGCCCGGCGTGGCGCGATTTCGTAGGGCAGCGAATGCCCTACCGCCTTTTCGAAGGAATGCAGTACTTCCAACACCGAGCTGCCGACGCCGGATCCCAAGTTCCAGCGGAACACGCCGGGGTGCCGGCTGATGTAGTCCAAAGCGGCAACGTGTCCGTCGGCCAGATCCATGACGTGGATGTAGTCGCGCTGCGCGGTCCCGTCCGGGGTGTCGTAATCGCCGCCGAAAACCATGAGTTTCTCGCGGCGGCCCACGGCGACTTGGGCGATGAAGGGCACCAAGTTGTTCGGGATGCCCAAGGGGTCTTCGCCGATCCGGCCCGAGGGGTGCGCGCCGACCGGATTGAAGTAGCGCAGCAAGGCAATCTGCCAGCGCTCGTCCGCGGCGCCGATGTCGGAGAGGATGTCCTCGATCTGTTCCTTGGTGCGGCCGTAAGGGTTGTCCGAGCCGATGTCCATCTTCTCGATGTAGGGGAATGGATTCAATCCGCCGTATACCGTGGCCGATGAGGAGAAAACGATGCTGTGCACCCCGTGCGCGTCCATCGCGCGGAGCAGATTGATGGTTCCGGAAACGTTGTTGTAGTAGTAGCGCAGCGGCTGTTGCACGGATTCGCCGACGGCCTTCAACCCGGCGAAGTGAATCACCGAGTCGATCGGCTCGGTGCGGAACAATTCGTCGACGCCGGCTTCGTCCAGCAGATCGAGCTGCCGGAACTGCACGGTTTTCCCAGTGAGTTCGGCAACCCTGCGGAGCGACTCCTCCGAGGAATTCACCAAGTTGTCCAAGACCAGCACGTCATGGCCGGCTTCGAGCAGGGTCAGGGTCGTATGGGAACCGATGTAGCCGCTTCCACCTGTGACAAGGACTTTCATGCTTCTCAGCCTACCGGGCAGGTGCGCTGGCATCCGCGCGCAGCCAATCCGATCCGGAGGCGGATTTTGGGATAATCTTGACCCATGCACCACACCGGAGGCCCCGGATGGCGAATCACCATGGACACCTCGGGACCATTGTTGATTGCGCTCTATCTGCGCGATGCTTCCGGCTTGGCCGGAGCCGGAACCC
Source organism: Arthrobacter russicus (assembly GCF_031454135.1). NCBI lineage: Bacteria > Bacillati > Actinomycetota > Actinomycetes > Micrococcales > Micrococcaceae > Arthrobacter > Arthrobacter russicus. The sequence continues at coordinate 1,079,452 of NZ_JAVDQF010000001.1, read as the reverse complement.
CGGCCCTTTCCGCCGCAGAACCCGCGATCAAGGCGGTTGACCCCCGTCAGCTGACCCATGCGGTCGGCGGCCCGGACGTGCTCAGGTTCGAATGGGAGCAATGGTGGTCCCAGCTCTTGGGGACCTTTCCCGGCAAACCGCCGGAGTTGGTGCCGCCGGATTTCCCGGGGTTCGACGGGAACCCGGCGCTGCAGCGGGTGCTGCAGGCCCACTTCGGCTCCGCTTTGACCTGGGCCCGCGAACGGATCAGCGACTATGAGCTGTTCGCCGCCCGGCGGGAGACTCTGGGCGAAACCAAGATCCTGGCGCGGCTGGTCCAGGACCGGGAACTCGAACTGGGCCGGAATTCGCGTGATTTCACGCTGAGCATCCTGGAATTGCCGCTCGCCGAACCCCGGGCCTGGTTTTTGGAACCGGATCGCATGGTGATGAGCCAGAGCCTGCTCAGCAGTCCGGAGACGTTCGCGAGTTACGTGCAACCCGTGGTCGAAATGCTGGCTTGACCGGCCGGGCCGACTGGCCCCCCTGGAACTCAGCCGGTGCTTTGCGTGGCCTGCAGCACGATGACCACTTCTTGGCTGCTTGCGCCGTCCGCGGGCTGCCAGCCTCGGTTGGCGCCGCCGTCGTTGTTGGCGCGTTGCCACCGCTCGCCGGCGAAACTGACTTGGACGATACCGAGCTTCTGCGCATTGGAAACCGCCCATTGCGCGTAGGCCCAGGCCGCATTGTCCTGGGCCTGGATCCGGATCGCGGTTCCGTCATAGGCGGCCCCGATGCTGCCGAAGCTGGTTTGCAATTTGCCGATCACATCGTCCGGAACCCCAGAAGCGGGCGGCACGTCGAGCGTGCAACTCAGTGCCGCAGTCGAGTAACCGGTGAGCGCCGAAGCGAAAGCGCGGGCCATCGGTTCGTGCTGGCCGTAGGCCAACGGGTAGGCCGATCGTTGCACAGCGTCGCCAGCCTCCGTGACGGTGAGGTTCTGGTAGTTGGGAATCTTCACCAAGCCGTCGTAAAAGGCGTTGATCGAGTATACCGGGTCCATGATCTGTTCGGCCGTTCCCCAGCCCTGCGAGGGGCGCTGTTGGAACATGCCCACCGAATCCCGGTCGCCGTAACTGATGTTGCGGATCTTCGATTCCTGCATTGCCACCGCGATCGCGATCGTCGCGGCGCGCGGCGGCAATCCCCGGCGAAGCGCGATCGCCGAGATCAGTGCGGCATTTTCGGTCTGATCGGGAGCCAGCTGGTATTTCTGATCCGCCACCTGGGCGCTGCAACCCTGCAGCAATTTCGCCGCTGGCTGTTTGAAGAAATCAATCGCCCACAGGCCACCGGCCACCACCAGGACCACGGCGAATCCCAAGGCGAGCAGCCAAATCAGTGCTGCGCGGATTCTCGATCTACGCTTCAAGGGGTCCCCGCCCGATGCCGCCGAGCTCGATGCGGCTAATTGCTGTGCAAGGCGGCATTGAGTTCCACCGTTTGCCCTTTGCGCGGCAGGGCTTCGACCTCGCCGGTCGTCGAATTGCGGCGGAACAGCAAATTCGGCTGGCCGGAGAGCTCAGCGGCCTTGACGATGCGGGCAGTGTCCTCGCCATCGGCGTTTTTCGGACCCGGGACCCGCACCCGGGTGCCCGCGGTGACGTACAGCCCGGCTTCGACGACGGAATCGTCGCCCACCGATATTCCGACGCCGGAGTTCGCGCCGAGCAGCACCCGCTCGCCGATCACGACGCGTTCCTTGCCGCCGCCGGAGAGCGTGCCCATGATCGAAGCGCCGCCGCCGACGTCGGAGCCCACCCCGACCAGCACACCGGCCGAAATCCGCCCCTCGACCATGGAATTGCCCAAGGTGCCGGCATTGAAATTCACGAAGCCTTCATGCATCACGGTGGTGCCTTCAGCCAGGTGCGCGCCCAGCCGGACCCGGTTCGCATCGGCGATCCGCACGCCGGCCGGCAGCACGTAATCCACCATCCGGGGGAACTTGTCGACGCCGAAGACCTGGACATTGCCGCGCCGGCGCAGCTTGGCCCGGGTGACTTCGAAGCCGACGGGCGAACAAGGCCCGAAGTTGGTCCAGACCACATTCGGCAGTGCCGCGAAGATGCCGTCCAATGCGATGCTGTTCGGCTCGACCAACCGGTGCGAGAGCAGGTGCAGCCGGAGGTAGGCGTCGGCGGTGTCCGCCGGTGCTTCGTCGAGGTTGATTTGGGCGAACACCACTTGCTGGCTCACTGCGCGGTCCGGATCCGTTCCGGCCTCGGCCAAAGCACTCAGTTCGGCATCGGCCTCCGGTGCTGCGCCCAGCGTGTCGGCAGCCAGGCCCAAAGCCGGAGCTGGGTACCAAACGTCCAAGACGGTGCCGTCGTCGGCCACGGTGGCCAGACCGAAGCCGTGGGCGGCGCGTCCGGAAGACAGGTCGCGAGTCGAGTCGGGGGCCGGAGTAGCTGCAGGAGTGCTCATAGCTCCATCTTCGCGCAGTTCCGGCGGGCTTGCCAAAAAGCGACCGCTGGAAACCGGGCAGATGAATCGGGGTACAAGCACTATTGTTGGAAAAATGGGACTTGACCTGCATGCCGATGTCGCCGAATTGACCGCCGCCCTATTGGACGTGGAAAGCGTCTCCGGCAACGAAGGCCGGATCGCCGATCTGGTTGCGGAAGCGCTCGGCGCACTGCCGCATCTGAAGCTCTGGCGGGACGGTGATTCGATCATCGCGCGCACCGACTTGGGCCGGGCCGAACGGGTGATCCTGGCCGGGCACCTCGATACCGTCCCGTTGCCGACCACCGAAGGCGCCCGGGGGACCGTGCCCGCCAGCTGGCAAGCAGACGTGTTGTACGGACGCGGGGCCACCGACATGAAGGGCGGCGTCGCGGTGCAGCTGGCGCTCGCAGCAGGTCTGGCCGAGCCCAACCGGGATCTGACCTTCGTGTTCTACGACCATGAGGAAGTGGAAGCCGAGCTGAGTGGTTTGGGCCGGTTGGCGCGTCGGCACCGGGAACTGCTCGACGCCGATTTCGGCATCCTGTTGGAACCCACCGATGGTGTGGTCGAAGGCGGATGCAATGGAACCATGCGCTTCGAAGCGCGCAGCCGCGGGAAAGCGGCGCATTCTGCGCGGGCTTGGATGGGGCACAACGCGATCCACGACCTCGCCCCGATCCTGCAACGGCTCAGTGCTTACCAGCCGCAAACGGTCTCGGTCGAGGGACTGGACTATCGGGAGAGCCTTAACGCGGTGAAGATCCGCGGTGGCATCGCCGGGAATGTGATCCCGGACCAAGCCGTCGTGGAGATCAACTACCGGTTCGCGCCGGACAAATCCATCGAGCAGGCCGAGGCTGTGGTCTTCGAGCTGTTGGACGGCTTCGAGGTAGTGCGCACCGATGCCGCGCCCGGCGCCCGGCCCGGGCTGGACCAGCCGGCGGCCGCTGCCTTCGTGGCCGCGGTGGGCGGCGAGCCGAAGCCGAAGTTCGGCTGGACCGACGTGGCCCGGCTGGGCCAGTTGGGCATTCCCGCAGTGAATTTCGGCCCGGGCGATCCGCTGTTGGCGCACAGCGACGACGAACACGTCAGCGGCCAGGCAGTCCGGGACTGCCTGGCCGCGTTGACGCGCTGGTTGAGCTAAATCCGGCTTCCGCCGCCGGCGCTGCTGGCGTCGAGGTTTCCGGCGCCCGGTACTGCCGGGGTGTTCTTGTCCGAGGCCTTCGGGCTGCGGCGCAGCCGGCGCTCCGCGAACTTGGCCAGACCGGCCAGAATCAAACAACAACCCACGTAGAGTGTGCCGCCGATGATCGCGGCCGGAATGAACGGGGTGTCATAGGCGGTCTGTCCGCCGTAGAAGTTGATCTGGTAGAGCAGTTCCTGGTACGTGATGATGAAGCCGAGCGCGGTGTCTTTGAGCACCACTACGAGCTGGGCGATGATCACCGGGAGCATGGTGCGAACTGCTTGCGGCAGCAGGATCATGGTCATCACCCGGGTTTTGCGCAGGCCCAAGGCGTATGCCGCTTCGCTCTGCCCCTTGGGCACGGCCAGGATACCGGCCCGGATCACCTCGGCGAGCACCGAACCGTTGTACAGGATCAGGCCGACCACCACCGCGATGAACGGCGTCATGCCCTGGAAGCCGATGGACGGCAGACCGTAGAACATCAGGGCCATCAGGATCAACAACGGCACCGCGCGGAACAGCTCGGTGAACCAGCCCACCGGAGTCGAGATCCATTTGCGGTCGGAAAGCCGTCCCACGGCCAACACCATGCCCAGGACAAGAGATCCGACGGCAGCCACGCCGAAGGCGCTCAGTGTGGCGCCGAGGCCTTTGAGCAGGGTTTGCTGGACCAGCGGGAAGCTGAAAAGCTGCCATTTTTTGGCGCTGAACTGACCGGTCTCGGCGAACTTGTACACCACGAACGCCAAAAGCCCGAGCACCAGCACGATGGTCAGCAGACCGATGATCCGGTTGCGCCGGATGGCCTTGACCCCGGGCGCGTCGAAAAGCACCGAACTCATCAGGCCACCTTCCATTTCTTCTCGAGCTTGCGTTGCACCAGGCTCAGCACGGCGACCAGAATGATGAAGCCGAGGGCGACCCAGAGCAGGCTCTGCATCGCCGGGTAGCCGCGTTCGGACAGGTTCGAGCGGATCGCGCCGGCCTCCATGACCGAGAACCCGGCCGCGACCGTGGTGTTCTTCAGCAAGGCGATGAACACGCTCATCATCGGCGGGACCACGGCCCGGAAGGCCTGCGGCAGGATTACCAGCGACATGGTCTGGGCAAACGGCAAGCCGATCGCCCGGGCGGCTTCGGCCTGGCCGACCGGGACGGTATTGATGCCGGACCGAATCGCCTCGGAAACGTAAGTCGCGGTGTACAAGGACAGGGCGATGATCGCCAACGGAATGAAGCCCGGATTAGGGAAACCCAGCTTCGGATAGCCGAAGAAGAAGAACAAGAACACCAGGGTCAACGGGGTGTTCCGGATCAGGTTCACGTAAAAGGTGCCCAGTGCGCGCATCGGGGTGACCGGAGAAACCCGGAACGCGCCGACGATCACGCCTAGGACCAGCGAAAAGATCGCGGAGAAGAAGAACAGGATGATGGTGTTCTTGAAACCTTCGGTGAAGAGGTCAAGATTGTCTGTCAGTGTATTCACTGATTGATTCGCTTTCGGTCAAGACAGTCAGTCGAGACGACGGTGGTGCCCCGCGGGGCACCACCGAAGAGCCTCAGTAGTTTTCGACGGCGGGCTGCTCCACCTTGGTGCCGGACTTGCCCAAGCTGCCGTCGTAGATTTTGGTCCAGACGTCTTTGCCGTTGGTCAGCGTCTCATTGAGGAAAGTGCGCAGCGCGGTATCGCCCTTCTTGATCCCGATGCCGTACTTTTCCGTGGTGAACGGCTGGCCGACGACCTTGAGGTTGTCCGGATCCTGTGCCGCGTAGCCGAGCAGGATCGCCTGGTCGGTGGTCACCGCGTCGACCGAGCCGGTCTTCAACGCCTCGACGCACTTGGAGTACAGGTCGAATTCCTGGGTCTTGGTATCGGGGAAGTTCGCCTTGATGTTCTGGATCGGCGTGGAGCCGGTTGCGGAGCACACCGTCTTGCCGGCCAGGTCCTTCTCCGAATTGATCGAAGTGTTGTCTTTCTTCACCAGGAGGCCTTGGCCGGTGACGAAGTACGGCCCGGCGAAATCGACCAGGGCTTTGCGCTTGTCGGTGATCGAGTAGGTGCCCACGTACAGGTCCACCTGGCCATTGGCCAGGGCTTGCTCGCGGTTCGAGGAGGCGACCGCCTGGAAGGTGATCTTGTCCGTGCCCAAACCGAGCGAAGCGGCCATCCACCGGGCGATATCGATGTCGAAGCCCGAGTATTCGCCGGTGGCCGGATCCTTGAAGCCCAATCCGGGCTGGTCTTCCTTGACGCCGATGGTGATTTTCCCGGCCGACTTGATCTTGTCGAAGGTCGGGCTGCCGGAAACCGAAACGTTCTCGGCCACTTTGTACGGTGCGTCCGAGGTTGCGTCGCCCGGTGCTGCAGCGCCGCCCCCGCAGGCGCTGAGGGTCAGCGCAGCGGCGACGACGGTGGCGCCGAAGATGCTGGCTTTTTTGCTGAATCGCATGTTCTGCCTTTCGATGGTGCGAGTTGATTGCGTGAAGTTGCTGATGCTTGATCTGCTGGTTGCGCGTCCCGAGGTCAGTGCGTCAGGATCTTGGACAGGAAATCCTTGGCCCGGGTGCTCTTCGGATTGTTGAAGAACTCCTCCGGAGTGGCGTCTTCGATGATCTGGCCGTCGGCCATGAAGACCACCCGGTCCGCCGCTTTGCGGGCGAAGCCCATTTCGTGGGTCACCACGATCATGGTCATGCCGTCTTTGGCCAGACCGACCATCACGTCGAGGACTTCGTTGATCATTTCCGGATCGAGCGCCGAAGTGGGCTCGTCGAAGAGCATCACTTTCGGCTTCATCGCGAGCGCCCTGGCGATCGCGACCCGTTGCTGCTGGCCGCCGGAGAGCTGGGCCGGCAGCTTCGCGGCTTGCTGCGCCACGCCGACCCGTTCCAGCAGCGCCATGGCCTCTTGCTCGGCCTCGGATTTGCTCAACCCTTTGACCTTGATCGGGCCCAGCGTGACGTTTTCCAAGATCGTCTTGTGCGCGAACAGGTTGAAGGCTTGGAACACCATGCCGACTTCGGCGCGCAACCGGGCCAGTTCTTTGCCTTCTTGCGGCAATACCTTGCCGTCGACGCGGATTTCGCCGTCGTCAATGGTCTCCAAACGGTTGATCGTCCGGCACAATGTGGACTTCCCGGAACCGGAAGGCCCGATGACCACGACGACTTCGCCTTTGGCGACATTCAGCTCGATGTCCTTGAGCACGTGAAGCGCTCCATAGTGCTTGTTGACCGCCTTGACTTCAACCAGCGAATCAGCATTTTGACTACTCATGGTTAGAACCTACCGAATGTTCCCTTGTTATTCACCATGTGTCGGCAGATTGTGGAGATCGTGATCAAGGCGTGACTGCGGTCACTTGCGTGTCTGTTCGGGACGATGCCGTGGTTCTGCCGCGGCCATGGCATAGCCTGAACTGTATGAGCTCGCCAACCGAGAAGAAGACCGACGTTCCCGCCAGGCACCGCGGCCCGGTGCAATTGCGCCGTGGCCTCGCTGAAGGCACGACCGCGGACCAGCATTTGCTGGACACCCGTTCACCGGCGGATTTCACCAGTACCGATCCGTGGCGGGTGCTCCGGATCCAAGCCGAGTTCGTCGAGGGCTTCGGCGCCCTGGCCGACGTCGGGCCGGCGGTGAGCGTCTTCGGCTCGGCCCGGACCAAACCTGGCAGCGCGTACTACGAGACCGGAGTCGAGGTCGGCCGGTTGCTGGCCGAGGCCGGCTTCGCGGTGATCACCGGTGGCGGACCCGGCTCGATGGACGCCGCGAACAAAGGCGCGGTGGAGGGCAAAGGGCTTTCCGTCGGGCTGGGCATCGAGCTGCCGTTCGAGCAGGGCATGAACCAATGGGTGGATTTGGGCGTCAATTTCCGTTACTTCTTCGCCCGGAAGACCATGTTCGTCAAATACGCCCAAGGCTTCATCGTGCTGCCCGGCGGCTACGGCACCTTGGACGAACTCTTCGAAGCGATGGTGCTGGTGCAGACGCACAAGGTCACCTCCTTCCCGATCGTGCTGATCGGCACCGCGTTCTGGGGCCCGCTGGTGGCCTGGCTCAAGGACACTTTGGTGGCCGACGGCCTGGTCTCGCCCAAGGATCTGGACATCATCTCCGTGGTGGACACCGCGGAGGAAGCGGTTTCCAAAGTGGTCGGTGCGATCCGGTCCGGCGAGCCGGGAACGGACTCCTCCGGGACGGAGCCCGGGACAACTGCGCCGTGAGCTATTTCCTGATTTTCCTCGCCGTCGTCGTGGCGGCACTGGTGGCATTGTTCCTGGTCGGCAGCCGACGGCGCGAGCTCGGCAGGAAACCGCTTCGTTCCGAAGCGGTGCAAGACCTGCTGGACGAGGGGCTATCGGCGCCGGTGCCGAATCTGCCGCCCGTGCTGCTGCCGGAACATCCCGGCACCGACGACGTCGACCGGGTGCGGTTTTCGCTCGGCCTGCGCGGGTACCGGATGGACCAAGTGGACCAGGTATTGGATCGTTTGGCGGCCGAATTGGCCGCCAAAGACGCGCAGATCGAGGAGCTCCGGGCGCAACTCGCGAATCCGGCGTCCGATCAGCCGGCCGGGGAAATCGAAGAAGACCGGAGTGGCCCGGAAACTGCAGAGGAGCAGCAATGAGTGATCTGGCGATCGGCCCGGATGGGAAGCCGCGCTGCAACTGGCCGGGCATGGTGGGCAACGAGCTGTATTTGCAGTACCACGACCAGGAATGGGGCCGGCCGGTCCACGGCGAAGCGAAGCTGTTCGAACGGCTCAGCCTCGAAGCCTTCCAATCCGGTCTGAGCTGGTTGATCATCTTGCGCAAACGCGAGGCGTTCCGCGCCGCATTCGCGGGCTTCGACCCGGCCGTCGTGGCCGAGTACGGCGAGGCGGACGTGGCCCGGCTGATGGCCGACGCCGGGATCGTGCGCAACTCCTTGAAGATCAAGGCCACGATCAACAATGCGCAGGCGATCCTGGCGTTGCCGCAGGGGACCAGCTTGGAATCCCTGTTGGAACAGCACCGTCCCGCGCCCCGGGCACCCGGCGCGCCGGTCCCGGCGGCCACTGCGGAATCCACCGCCCTGGCCAAAACCCTGAAGAAACTCGGGTTCCGGTTCGTCGGCCCGACGACTGCCTACGCGATGATGCAGGCCGTGGGCCTGACCAATGACCACCAAACCGGTTGTTGGGTGGCCGATGAGCTCTGAGCTTGCCACGCCCGCGGACCGGGGAGCACCAAGTGCCAACCGCGTGGTCTGGGCTGCACTGCGCCGCGGATTGCGTCCAGTGGTGCGCAGCCCCTGGTGGATCCGGATCACGCTGCTCTACCTGGTCACCCGGCTGTTCAGCTTTGCGGTCTTTTCCGCCGCCGCGATGCAGCAGGGGCCGAATCCCTGGTTCGCGCCCAAGCCGGACTACTGGCATTTCATCGGGATCTGGGACGGCGAGTGGTACCAGAGGATCTTCCAAGGGTTCTACCCGCAGGAAATCCCACGCGGGGCCGATGGGGTGGCGAAGGAGAACGCCTGGGCGTTCTACCCGCTGTTTCCGTTGCTGGTCCGCGGCATCTGGTCGGTCACCGGACTCGACTGGCTGATTCTGGCGCCGATCGTGGCGACCGTTGCCGGCCTGGCTGCGAGCCTGATGATCTACAAGCTGTTCCGTTTGTTCGCCAGCACGGTCACCGCGACCTGGGCGGTCGCCTTCATCCTGGTTTTCCCGGTTTCGCCGATCCTGCAAGTCCCGTACGCGGAATCCCTGAACCTCTTCCTGCTCGCCGCGGCCTTGTACACGGTGATCAAACACCGGTATTTCTTGGCGTTGCCCCTCGTCGCGTTCAGTGCGCTGTCCCGCCCGATCGGTGTGGCGTTCGCCGGATTCGTTTTCCTGCATTTGCTCTTCCGTCTGCTGGAACGGCCGAACCCGGCCGGCAGCCGGACTGCGGGCGAGACCGGTACTGGACGCAGCACGAGCTGGCGTTCGCTGCCCCGGCGCTGGCGGGAGATCCCGTCTGCGCAACGCTGGGGCGGGGCTTGCCTGCTCCTGGTGAGCACCCTGGTGGCTTTCGCCTGGCCGCTGATCGCCTGGTGGGTCACCGGGGACCTGAAAGCCTATACCGAGACCGAAACCGCGTGGCGTGGCGGACCGTTGATCCTGTTCATGCCGTGGTTCGATACTTCGGTGCAGCTGTTCGGGCCGGTGTTCGGGCTGCTTGCGCCCTTCGGCCTGGTGCTCGCCGCGCTGCTGTATTTCAATTCGACGGCGGTCCGGAAGCTCGGCCTGGACCTGCGGCTGTGGTGCCTTTGCTATTTCTTGTACCTGCTCGCGGTGCTGCATCCGCAGACCAGCACCTTCCGGCTGCTGTTGCCGTTGTTCCCGTTGGCGCTCGCCGCGGCGTTCATCTCCCGGTCGCGGGCGTTCCGAGGTGCAGTGCTGGTCTTTTTCCTGTTGCTGCAAATCGTCTGGGTGGTATGGCTTTGGGCCTGGGCCCCGCTGCCCGGCGGTGGCGACTACCCGCCGTGACAGTTTGTCAAGATCCAGTACCAATTGGCTCCCGAGTGTGATCTGCGAGATAATGGACAGAGCGATCATTCGCTCGAGCAACTGTGAAGGGGTTTACCTGATGGCGGCTATGAAGCCCAGAACCGGTGACGGTCCAATGGAGGTCACGAAGGAAGGGCGCAGCCTGATCATGCGGGTTCCGCTCGAAGGCGGCGGACGGCTGGTTGTCGAACTCAATGCGGAAGAGGCCGGCCGGCTCAAGGAATGCCTGGTCGGCGTCACCGGCTAGCCGCCGCTGGCTGATTTCCCCCACCCGCAGCACTTTCCGCACGACCGAACCCGGACTCGGTTGAACCCTGCCCGTCACGGGTTCCAGTCCAAGAGCAGGTTTCAGTGGGCAGGGACGTCGCTGCCCACTGAAACCTGTTCGATTGGGAACTTGTCCAATTGGACGGGCAGGGTAGGGGCCTAAAGAGTTACGGGCCTAGCGGCTGGGTGCCGGTTTCGCTGTCCGGTTTCAGCGTTTGACGGCTAGGAGCACGCCGTCTCCGGTCGGCAGCATCGTGGAAATCAGGCGTTCGTCCTCCCGGATCGACTTTCCGACCTGCCGGAGTACCACGGTGCTGGCTTCCCGCACTGCGGGTTCGGCAACCCGGTCTTTGTCCAGGGCGTCGTTCACGATCAACAGGCCGCCGGATTTGAGCAGCCGGATCGCCTGTTCCACGTATCCGGGGTAGCCCGCTTTGTCCGCATTCACCAGCACCAGATCGTATGCGGCATCAGTCAAACGCGGCAGCACATCGGAGGCCCGCCCGCTGATCGTGCGTGTGCGGTTGGCCGGGAAGCCGGCTTCGGAGAATGCTTCCCGGGCTGCTTTGAGGTGTTCCACATCCCCGTCGATGCTGGTCAGCACCGCGGACGTGGGCAGCCCTCGCAGCAAATACACGCCGGAAATTCCGGCGCCAGCACCGATTTCCACCGCGGTCTGGGCTTTGGAGGACGCCGCCAGCACGCTCAGCAGCGCGCCGGTCGCCGCAGTGACCGCGTGCGCGCCCAATTCGTGCGACCGTTCCCGCGCGCGCAGCAACGTCTCATCCTCGACGGGGAGACCTTCGGTGTACGACCAGCTGTTGGATTTGTCCGCGCTCATGACCCCAAGCCTACTGCGAATCGGAGGCTGCTTCCGCTGTGCGCGGAATACGCGCTGGGCACAGGAAACTTCCAGTCGGATCTGCCATGCTTAATGCTCCATATTTTTCAGGGGGTGGGCCCTTTGGTACTGAACACGGTTGACACATCGCAATCGACAGCAGCCGAGTCCGCAGCAGTGGATCCGGCGATTGAGCAATGGGTTGCGCCCAGCTGGGAAGAAGTGGTGCGCAACCACTCGGCCAAGGTTTTCCGATTGGCATACCGGCTGACCGGCAACAAGCACGATGCCGAGGACCTCACCCAAGAAGTTTTCGTTCGGGTTTTCCGTTCCTTGGCCAATTTCACGCCCGGGACGCTGGACGGTTGGCTGCACCGAATCACCACGAACCTGTTCTTGGACCAGGCGCGGCGCAAATCCCGGATCCGTTTCGACGCCCTCGCCGAGGATGCCGAAACCCGGCTGCCCGGCCGGGACCCGGGTCCGGAACGCAGCTTCGAATTCAACAATCTCGATCTTGACGTGCAGCAGGCGCTCGACGCACTGCCGCCGGACTTCCGCGCCGCCGTCGTGCTCTGCGATCTCGAAGGGCTTTCCTACGACGAAGTGGCCGCAGCGCTCGGCGTGAAACTCGGTACTGTCCGATCCCGGATCCACCGCGGCCGGACGATGCTGCGGGCCTCGTTGGCGCACCGCGCACCACGGCCGGTCCCGGAGGCTGCGGCGCCCAAGAAACTGCCCAAACTCAAGTTGCCCCGCATCGCCGGCGTGCACTGAGTTGATATGACAGCGCGGCAACCGCATCCATCGAGTCCGGCAACCGGGGGAGCCGAAGACCTGACTGCAAGAATCTTGCAGCGCACCCAGGCGATCAATACCTCCTGCGCCGAGGAATTGCGGTTGCCTTATCGGCCCGGCTCCTGGCGGAAACCGGCGTTGCTCGGCGTCTGCACCTTGGCGATCACCGGGCTGCTGGGCGGCGCGGTCTACTTGGTGGGCGCTCCGGCCGACCGGGGCGGTTTGACCGCCGGCTGGCCCGCGGAGTCGGCGGCGAGTTTCCGCGTCGCGGCGAATCCGGGAAAGGCCATGGCAGAGTCCCGGAGTGTTTCGGTGGGAACTGCTCCGGCATCGTCGGATGCGGACGGCACGTCATTGCTGTTGAACGGTGAAGCACTCGCGGAGCTGCGTGAATCCGGTTGGTCCTGCCCCGATTTGGGCGCTTTGGGCTTCCGGCTCGCACAAGCGCAGGGCACCGTGGTGGACGGGGTGCCGACCGTGAAGCTCACGCTCGACGACGGCGACCGCACCGTCCTCGTTTACGAGCGCCACCCCGGTGGGGCTTCGGCTGATGGGCCGGTGAATCCGCTGACCGGGAACGTGGCGGCAGACGACGGTTTCCAGCCATTGGGCGATGGCAAGGTCTGGCTGAACCCGGGGGAGACCTGGCAGGCGGTGCTCAACTCGGGTGATGCGAACTACCTGGTGGTCAGCGACCAGCCGCCCAGTGCGCTCAAACCGACGACGGCGGCACTCGCGGCTTCCGGCAAAGCCGCTTCGGAATCAGCCGGCGGGTCAGGCCATGACGATGTCCCGGCCAGAATCATGCGCGGACTGTCGCGCATTTTGGCCATGGAGTAGCAGATGGGGTTTCATAGTTCCGTGCCCAACCACATCCGGCCCGCGTTCAGCGGGTAATGTTTGCTCAGACATGTTTAACATCAACGGCTTCGAGTTCCTGATCATCGGCATCATCGCGGTGCTGGTCATCGGGCCCAAACGGTTGCCCGAATACACGCAGAAGTTCCGGAACTTCGTCCGGGAAGCCCGTCGGATGGCCAGCGGAGCCCGCGAGACGATCAAAGAAGAGTCCGGCGTGGACTTGGACAGCATCGACTGGCAGAAGCTGGACCCCCGGCAGTACGACCCGCGCCGGATCATCCGCGAAGCGCTGCTGGACGATGAGGTGAAACCGGTTTCCGCCGCGGCGCCGGCCGCGATCGAAGCGGCGCCGGCGCCCGTCCCGTCCCGGGAAATCGAACGGCTGGCGGCCGGCCAACGCGCGCCCTGGGACGCCGAAGCCACCTGAGCCCGCGGAGCCGCGCAGGCTGAGCGCCGCGGTCAGTGCGGCGAGATGCCCAGATTCATCCCGGACAGGCCGCGCGGACGATCGGCCAATCCTGCAGCGATCTCCTGCAGGGCCGCCGCAGCCGGAGCTCCGGAGTCGGCAAGCACGATCGGCTCGCCGGAATCGCCGCCCGCACGGAGTCCGACGTCGAGTGGGACCTGGCCCAGCAAAGGGACTTCCCTGCCCAGAGTCTGGCTCAGCCGACCGGCCAGCCGGGCGCCGCCCCCAGAGCCGAACAGTTCCAGCTTGCTGCCATCCGGTTGGCTCAGCCAGGACATGTTCTCCACGACTCCGACCACTTTCTGCTGGGTCTGCAAAGCGATCGCGCCGGCCCGCTCCGCGACTTCCGCGGCCGCGGCTTGCGGGGTGGTGACCACCAGGATCTCGGCACCGGGCAGCAACTGCGCCGCGGAGATCGCAATGTCCCCGGTGCCCGGCGGGAGGTCCAGGAACAAGGCATCCAGATCGCCGAAGTAGACATCGGTGAGGAACTGTTCCAGAGCCCGGTGCAGCATCGGTCCGCGCCAGGCCACCGGCTGGTTGCCCGCTACGAACATGCCGATCGAGATCACCTTCACGCCATGGGCGACCGGCGGCAGGATCATTTCATCGACGCGCGTGGGTTGCTGCACGGTTCCAGCGCGGCCCAGCCCCATCAATCCCGGAATCGAGAAGCCGTAGATATCGGCATCGATGATGCCGACCTTGAGGCCTCGGGCGGCCAAGGCGCAGGCCAGATTGACCGTCACACTCGACTTCCCGACGCCGCCTTTGCCGCTCGCCACGGCATAGATCCGGGTCAACGAATCGGGCCGGTTGAACGGGATGCTGTTCTTGTCCCGTTCCGGGCGGAGCAGATCCTTCAACGCAGTGCGCTGTGCCACGCTCATCACCCCGAGTTCGACCTGGACTCCGGTGACGCCGGGCAGGCCCAGCAGGACATTGCTGGCATCCGCAGTGATGGTTTCGCGCAGCGGGCAGCCGGCGATGGTCAAGAGGACCCGCACTGTGACCCGGCCCTGGGGATCGGAGGTCACCGATTCGAGCATGCCCAGCTCGGTGATCGGCCGGCGCAGCTCCGGGTCGATCACTGTAGCGAGCGCCTGGCGCAACTCCGCAGAGCTCGGCACCGGGTCCGCGGTGGTCATGAACCGGGTCCCGGAACAGGTGCCTCGGCGGACGGATCGACCGGTTGCGGTTTGTGCTTCGGCGCTTTGACTTTCGGAATCGCCTGGGTTTTGGGCGAGCCCTTCGAATCCCGGGACCGGGAGCGGGGCGCCTCGACGTCGTCGTCATTGGCCACGATCAGGTCTTCGAGCAGGGACTTCAGTTCGGAGCGGACGAAGTCGCGGGTCGCCACTTCACGGAGCGCAATCCGCAAGGATGCCAGCTCCCGGGTGAGGAACTCGGTATCGGCCAGATTGCGCGCGGCGGTTTGCCGGTCCTGTTCGATGGCGACCCGGTCCCGGTCGTCCTGCCGGTTCTGGGCCAGCAGCAGCAGCGGGGCGGCATAGGAAGCCTGGAGCGAGAGGATCAGGGTGAGCAGCGTGAAGTTGAGCGCCCGAGGATCGAATTGCCACTCTTCCGGAGCCAACGTGTTCCAGGCGAGCCAGGTGGCGCAGAACAGCGTCATGTAGAGCAGGAACTGCGGAGTTCCCATGAACCGGGCAAAGCCCTCGGTCAGTTTCCCGAATGAATCCGGGTCCGGGGAAAACCGGGGAAACAGCCTCGAACGCAATTCGAGCGGCGTGTCCAGCCCGTTACTCTGCCGTTTGTCGGCGAACTTCTCAGCCAACTCTGCCTCCTAGTTTCTTCAAAGGTTCCCCGTCTTCGTGGGCACGCCAATCATCCGGCAGCAAATGGTCCAGGAGGTCGTCGACTGTCACCGCCCCGACCAGGCGGCCGGCGTCGTTGACCACCGGCAGGGAAACCAAGTTGTACGAAGCCATCACGTGCGACACTTCGCCGACCGCCGCCATGTCCGAGACCGGCTCCAGATTTTTGTCCACCAGGCTGCCGAGTTGTTCGGGCGGCGCGCTGCGCAGCAGCTGTTGCACGTGCACCACGCCGAGGAACCTGCCGGTCGGGGTTTCCAACGGCGGGCGGCAGACGAAGATCGCCGAGGCCAGGGCCGGGGAGAGCTCTTCGCTGCGCACGTGCGCCAAGGCCTCGGCCACGGTCGCCTCCGGCGGCAGAATCACCGGCACCGGGGTCATCAGGCCGCCGGCGGTGTCCTCGGGGTATTGCAGCAGCCGGCGCACGTCGTCGGCCTCTTCGGGTTCCATCAGCAGGAGCAGCTCTTCGGCCTTGGCACTGGGCAGGTCGGCGAGCAGGTCGGCGGCGTCGTCCGGGTCCATCTCCTCCAGGACATCGGCGGCGCGCTCGTTGTCCAGCGCGGAGAGCAGCTGCACCTGGTCTTCTTCGGGGAGTTCCTGCAACACGTCGGCGAGCCGTTCATCCTGTAGTTCGCTGGCCACCTCCATCCGCCGCTTATCGCTCATCTCCTGCAGCGCATCCGCGAAATCGGCGGGTTTGAGGTCTTCGTAGCTGGCCACGAATTGGCTGGCGCCCTGCGGTTCGCCGGCGTCCTCGTGCTCGGCTTCGTCCCAGTCGATGAGCAGGGTGTGGCCGCGGCTGAGCCGGCGCAGCCGGGAGGCGGAGTTGCCGCGTCGGACGAAGAGTTTGCTGATCAGCCAATCGCCGTTGCGTTGCTGGTCCAAGGCGATGTCCTCGACGATCGCGGGACCGGAGCCGTCGGTGAGCTGGAGTTTGCGGTCGAAGAGTTCGCCGACCACCAGCTGCTCGGCGCCGCGTTGTTCGAATCTGCGCAGGTTCACCAGGCCGGTGGAGATGATCTGGGTCTGGTCCATGGAGGTGAGCCGGGTCATCGGCACGAAAACCCGGCGCTTTCCGGTGACCTCGACCACGATGCCGACGGCGTGCGGCGCCCGGTGCCCGCGCGAGTGCACGACGACGTCGCGCAGCCGGCCCAGGCGATCGCCGAGCGGGTCGAAGACGTCCAAGCCGATCAACCGCGCAACGAAGATCCGGGTGGAGTTCGCATTCGTGTTCACCCCTCAAGGCTACTGTTTTCCACAGCTTTGCGGGAATTTGCCGGAATCCCGGGCGATCACAGCGGATGCACGGGTTCACCCGCAGCGATACCGCTGTCCGCAGCGCGTCCGGATGAGCGAGAATGGAACCATGTCGAACCTCTTTGGAAGCGCCCGTGCACTGGCCGATCCGCGCAGCGTCCCGGAAGGGGACACGGTAGGCAGCTACACCTCGTATCTGGATGCGCAGAAGGCTGTCGACTACTTGGCGGACCAGCAGTTCCCGGTGCAGAAGGTGTCGATCGTCGGCAATGACCTGAAGATGGTGGAGCGGGTCACCGGCCGGTTGAGCTATCCCAAAGTAGCGCTCAACGGTGCGTTGACCGGTCTCTGGTTCGGTCTGTTCGTCGGTGTGTTGCTCTCTTTCTTCAACTCGACGAGCGGCGGGTCCTTGCTGTCGATCCCGATCGCGATGTTGCTCGGCGCGGCCTTTTGGATGCTGTTCGGCATCGTCACCTACGCCGCCCAGCGCGGCAAGCGCGACTTCACTTCGACCTCTCAGGTGCTCGCGTCGAGCTACGACGTGATCGTGGCGCGGGAGGCCTCGATGGAAGCCCAGCGGCTCCTGCAGAACCTGCCGATGGCGAAAGCCGGCGTTCCGGCGCAGACCCCGCCGTACCAGGCGAATCCGCAGTACCGTCCCGGGACGGACCGTGATTCCCGACCGGTCCAGGGCGGCCCGGTCCAGGGCGGCCAGCCCGGCGTTGCGCCGCAGCGTCCGGAGGGCTGGACCGATCCTTATGGTTCCGGAGGCCAGGGCGCCGGAACCCCGTCGGCCGGCCAGCAAGCGCAGCCGACGCCGGAAACCGCACCGGCTCCGGTGGTCCGAGGCGCTGAGGGCGGCACCGCGCCGGGCAAGTTCCCGGACCTGCCGGACGGCCGCCCGCAATACGGTGTCCGGATCGATCCGGAACCGAAGCCGGCCGAGGCCGAAGCAGCAGCGGAACCGAAAAACCCGGAACCGAAAAACGCTCCGGGTGGCATGGCCCAGTAGGCCCGCTGGCCGGCCGACTTCCAACCTCAGATAGCCGAATGTCTCCGGGTTAGCCGTTCGTTCAAGAATCGGCTAACCCGGAGACATTCGGCTATCCAGAGTGTGGTGGAGCGTGGATCAGTTGGCTTCGTAGATGCCAGCCATCCAGGATTCGACGTCGGCGGCCTCGCGGGGAAGTGCAGCGGAAAGATTCACGTTGCCGTCTTCCGTGACCAGGACGTCGTCTTCGATCCGGACGCCGATTCCGCGGTACTCCTCCGGCACGGCCAAGTCATCGGCCTTGAAGTAGAGGCCGGGTTCAATGGTGAAGACCATGCCCGGCTCCAGGACCCCGTCGAGGTACAAATCGGCCCGCGCCTGAGCGCAATCGTGCACGTCCATGCCCAGATGGTGGCTGGTGCCGTGCGGCATCCAACGGCGGTGCTGCTGGCCTTCCGGGGCCAACGCTGCCTCGGCGGAAACCGGGAGCAGCCCCCATTCGACCAGGCGATCGGCGAGCACCTGCATGGCGGCGCCGTGGAGGTCCCGGAACTTGGTTCCGGGCTTGGCGACCGCGAAGGCCGCATCCGCGGCGTCCAGGACCGCCTGGTACACCTTGCGCTGGGTTTCGCTGAAGCTGCCGTTGACCGGCAGCGTGCGGGTCACATCGGCGGTGTAGAGCGAATCGGCTTCGACGCCGGCATCCAGGAGCAGCAATTCGCCGGAATTGACCGTGCCGTTGTTGCTGATCCAGTGCAAGGTGGTGGCGTGGTCGCCAGAAGCCGCGATGGTCTCGTAGCCCAAGCCGTTGCCTTCTTCCCGGGCCCGGGCGGCGAAAGCGCCTTCCACGACCCGTTCGCCGCGGCGGTGGCTGATCGCGCGGGGCAGCGCTTTGACCACTTCGGTGAACCCCTCGACGGTCGCGGCGACCGCGATCTTCATCTGCTCGATTTCCCACGGGTCTTTGACCAGGCGCAATTCCGAAGCGGCTTCGGCGAGCTTGGCGTCCTGCTCATCTGCCTGGCTCAGATCGACCAGCTCCGGGTTGGCTGCGGTGTTGATCCGCGCGGTGTCGATCAGCGCGTCGACGCTCTGGTCGACGTCGCGGATCAATCGGACTTGGACGCCGCCGACGTTGGCTTCGCCGATGTTTTTGGTGAGCGCGACTTCGAGTCCGGCGAGATCGGCGGTTTCCAGGGCCAGTTCGGCCTGGAGTTCGGCGAGCGTCGGCCGTTTCCCGATCCAGAATTCGCCGGAACGGGCATCGGCATAGAACTCTTTGGTGTCCCGACCGGCCAGGGGGCGGAAGTACAACGTGGCCCGGTGGTTCCCGCCGTCGTCGCCGGAGCCGGCTTCGACTGGTTCCAGGATCAGCACCGCATCGGGCTCGTGGTCCACACCGAGGCCGGTCAGGTGGGCGAAGGCCGAATGCGGGCGGAAAATGTAGTCGGTGTCGTTGGAACGCACCTTGTGCGGACCGGCCGGCAGCACCAGGCGTTCACCCGGGAACTGCTCGCTGAGCGCCTTGCGCCGTTGGGCGGCGAACTCGGCCACCGCTGCCTGACTGGGCAGGTCTTGGCCGGAAGGCGCCCAGTTCGCGCTCATGAAGCTGCGGAAGGCAGCTGAGTCCGGACGCAGCGAGCGGTTGTTCACCCGCTCCTCGATGGGCTGGTTCTCGGGGTTTTCTTGGGGTTCGATGGTCTCAGTCACGTGCCCAATCCTGCCACTGCTGCCCAGGGGTTGCCAGTCGCCGGTTCCGGAACGGCTATGGCGCCTGTTTCTGCAGGGTGATCGAGGGCAGCCGGAGTTCGTTGCCGGAAATCGTCGCAGTTTCGCTCGATCCCCGGCGGTCGTTGAGGGTGATGGTGTTCCCGTCCAGTGTGTATGCACCTCCGTAGGCGTTGACCTGTCCGTTGAGATCTTCTTCCCAGGTGCCGTCAGGGGCCAGCCGGATCACCCAGCCACCGGAGGTGTAGGTCCCGGAAACCTCTGCGTTGCCCAAGGTTTCCGGGCTTTGCTGGCTGCTCGTGGCGGGAGGCGAGCCAGCAGAGCCGTCGCACCCGGTCAGCGCGAGGCCGAGTGCCAGGATGAGCATGATCGGGCGGATGCGCTTCATTCCGGCATCCTACCGGGTCCAGGCAGTCCGGTGGGAGGCTCCGGGGATAGGCTTAGGCGGTGAGAATCGATTTGCACACCCACTCGAACGTCTCGGACGGCACGGAGCTGCCGGCGGATGTGATCCGTTCCGCCAAGCGGGCCGGCTTGGACGTCGTGGCGTTGACCGATCACGATTCCACCGCCGGCTGGTCGCAAGCCGGCACCGCCGCCCGGGAAATCGGCATTGCCCTGGTGCCGGGCATGGAGGTCTCCTGCCGGACCGCTGAGGGCATCACCGTGCACCTGCTGAGCTACCTGCACGACCCGGAGCATCCCGGGCTGCTCGAGGAAATCGGCAAGTCGCGGGACGCCCGGCTGACCCGGGCGGAGAAAATGGTCGACCGGCTCGCCGAGGACTATCCCTTGAACTGGGACGACGTCAGCCAGCACGTGGCCCCCGGAGCGACCGTGGGCCGTCCGCACATCGCCGACGCCCTGGTCGCCGCCGGCGTGGTCGCGGACCGCAACGAGGCATTCGTCTCGATTCTGACCTCGCGGAGCAAGTATTGGGTTTCACATTATGCGCCGGACCCGGTGCTCGCGGTATCGCTGGTCCGCGAAGCCGGCGGGGTCCCGGTGTTCGCCCACCCGGTGGCGGTGGAACGCGGACGGGTGGTCGCCGAATCGGTGTACCGGGAGATGATCGACGCCGGGCTCGCCGGGCTGGAGATCGAGCATCGGGACAACCCGACCGAGGGCAAAGCGTTCCTGTATTCCTTGGCTGAAAAACACGATTTGATCGTGACCGGTTCCTCGGATTACCACGGCGCGGGCAAACCGAACCGGTTGGGCGAGAACCTGACCAGTCCGGAAAGCCTGGCCCGGATCGAAGCTTTGGCGACCGGCAGCGTCGTCGTGCGCTAACTGCTTGAACCGATCTGCACAGATGGCCTGCTCGGATCCGAATAATTGGGCCTCAGCAGCAACTCGAGACACTTCAGTCACACTAACTGTGCAGAAGGGTTCAGGTCCGCTGCACTACCGCCACATCGCCGAGTCGCTTGGCCATGATTTCGATCGCTGCCGGGTTCTGGTCCACGCAGACGAACCTGCGGTCCAAAGCGGCTGCCACCGCGCCGAAAGTGCCCGAACCGGCGAAGAAATCGAGTACCCAGTCGCCGGGACGGGACGAGGCAGCCACCACCCGCCGCAAGAGTCCGGCCGGCTTTTGGGTCGGGTAGCCGGTCTTTTCCTTGCCGGTCGGCGAGACGATGGTGTGCCACCAGACGTCGGTCGGCAACTTGCCCAGCGCCACCTTTTCCGCCGTGACCAACCCCGGCGCCATATAGGGTTCCCGGTCCACAGCGGCATTGTCGAAATGGTACTTGGCCGGATTCTTGACGTAGACCAGAATGTTGTCGTGTTTGGTCGGCCAGCGCTTACGGGCCCGGGCACCGAAATCGTACGCCCAGATGATCTCGTTCAGGAAGCTCTCCCGCCCGAAGATCGCATCCAGCATCACCTTGGCGTAATGCACCTCGCGATAATCGAGGTGCAGATACAGGGTGCCGTCTTCGGCCAGCAGCCGCCACGCCTCGACGAGCCGCGGTTCCAGAAACGCCCAATAGTCTGTGAAGGCATCGTCGTAGCTGTGCAGCGCGCCTTTGACCGTCTCGTAACTCTGCCCGGCGAAACCCAGCCTGGACCCGCTTTCGCTGCGCACCATGGTGGTGGACTGGCGGCTTTGCGCCCGCCCGGTGTTGAACGGCGGGTCCAGGTAAATGAGGGAAAAAGCACCATCGGGCAAGCTTGCCAGGTAGCCTGAATTCTCGGCTTCGACGACCAGGTTCGGGCCGTCGTGTTGCCAGGAATCACCGCTCATTGCGACCTTCAGGAAGCTGACGACGGCGATTCGGCGGAACCGGAGCCCTGCTGTCCATCCCGGCCGACGACTTCGCCGTTGCGGCGGCGGGTCCGGCTGCGCCGGTTCCGGTTGGCCGTTTTCGACTCGGCGGCCTCCGCAGGCCCGGCCGACGTTCCGTCGTCAGAACGCGCAGCGCGGCCGGAATCCGAACCGGAACGGGTGCGCGAACGCTGCCGGTCGCCGTCCCGGCCGCCGGACCTGCCGTCCCGGCTGCGGGAATCCCGGCCGCCGCGGCTGCCGCCACGGTCGTTGCTTCCGCTGTTGCGCTTGCCGGTTTCACCCAGATCTTCGATCTCTTCGGCGCCCAGACCGGCGTGCGTGCGCTGGCTCCGGGGCAGCCGGCCTTTGGTTCCTTCCGGAATGTCCAGATCGGAGAACAAATGCGGCGAGGAGGAATAGGTTTCCACCGGCTCCGGGAAGGGCAGACCCAGGGTCTTGTTGATCAGTCCCCAGCGCGGCATGTCGTCCCAATCGACGAACGTCACCGCGGTGCCCTTGTTCCCGGCGCGGCCGGTCCGGCCCACCCGGTGCAGGTAGATCTTTTCATCTTCCACGCACTGGTAGTTGATCACGTGGGTGACGTCGTCGACGTCGATGCCGCGGGCGGCGACGTCGGTGGCCACCAGCACATCAACCTTGTTGTTCCGGAACGCGCGCAGGGCCTGTTCCCGGGCACCCTGTCCCAAGTCGCCGTGGATCGCCGCGGCAGCGAATCCGCGCTCCACCAATTCTTCGGCCACCTTGGCGGCGGTGCGTTTGGTTTTGGTGAAGATGATCGTCCGGCCGCGGTCCCGGGCCTGCAGGATCCGGGCGACCACTTCGATCTTGTCCATGCTGTGCGCACGGTAGACCAATTGCCGGATGTCCCGTTTGGTCAGGCCTTCGTCATCCGGATCGGCGGCCCGGATATGCGTCGGCTGCGTCATGTAGCGCCGGGCCATGGCGACGATCGGACCGGGCATCGTGGCGGAGAACAGCATGGTCTGGCGTACCGGGGGAGTCGCTGCCATCAAAGTCTCGACGTCGGGCAGGAAGCCCAGGTCGAGCATTTCGTCGGCCTCGTCCAGCACCACCATGCGTACGTTCTTCAAATTCAGGTGCCGCTGCTTGAACAGATCGATCAACCGGCCCGGTGTGCCGACGACCACTTCGACGCCCTTGGTCAGGGATTCGATCTGCGGCTCGAAGGCCCGGCCGCCGTAGATCGTGGTGATTCGGGCGCCGCGTTTGCGCGCCGCGGTCTGCAGGTCGTTGGCCACCTGGACCGCGAGCTCCCGGGTGGGCACCACGATCAGGGCCTGCGGTGCACCGGGCGCCGCCAAGGCTTCGTAGCCTTCATCTTTCGGGGCGACGACGCGCTGCAGCACCGGTACGCCGAAGCCGAGCGTCTTGCCGGTTCCGGTCTTCGCCTGGCCGATGATGTCATGGCCGCCCAAAGCCACCGGCAGGGTCATCGACTGGATCGGGAACGGATGGACGATCCCGGCGTCGGCCAAGGCCTCGACGATATCCGCTCGGACGTTGAAGTCGGCGAAGGTCTCGGTGACCTCCTTGTGCGGCTCTTCAGTGCTGGTCAACGAAGCTTCGACGGTCAATTCGTCGTCGGAGCCTTCGGCATGCAAATGGTGTTGGTTGTCGATAGTCAAGAGCTAGAACTTCCTTTAAGGTGCCAGCCCAGGCTCGACGTCGGCCACTTCGGAAGCGGCGTACGGAGCCGTTGCGGGAGGCACAGCCAGCGGAAGCCGATCGCAGATTCGCGCGCGGTACCGATCTATTCGGTGCCACAGGATTGACCGCCACGATTGCTGGGGCGGCCGGAAAAAGTCATTGCAGGAACGACCGGGCATCCTTTTATACCGCTCCAGTCTATCCGATGGATGCCCAAAGCCAGCTTTTTGGCCCGGGCCACGCCGGTCAGCCGCCGATTCCACCGAATCCGCTGAACCAGGAAGAAACCGTATTGGCCCAGCCGGTCACCGTGGAGACGATGGCGCTGATGCTGCTCAGCACGGAATCAACGGTGCTCGAGACCCAGCTCCAGACGGAGCCGAACCAGTTGAAGATCCCTTGAATGTCCATGGAAAAATTATACATCAAAATATGCAAATATATAAATATAATGCGATTCGACCGGACGGGCTGACCGTCGGTTAGTCTGCCGCCACGGTAAACCGGACGGTCCTGGTGGCGATATCCGCAGTGAGCAGTCGGACGCGGAGCGTGCTTCCCGGCTCCAAATCGCCTTCGCAGGGTGCCGAAACCGCCGGTTCGGTCAATTGCACGGTGGAAAATTGCGTGCTGGGGCGCGGTGCGCCTTTGCCTGGTTCGGCTTTGTTGTCGGTTTTGCGGGCACCGGCCAGCACTACGGCGTCGAATTCTTCACCGATCCGGCTGCTCAGCACTGCCGCTTCGACCGTGTCCAGCGCCGCCCGGTCCACCCGTCCGGCCAACTGATCCGAGGCGGCCATGAGTTTCGGCAGATCCGGCAGCGCCGCGCGGGCCCAATCAGGCACCTCTGCGCCATTGCTGAGCGCGGCGCAGATGGTCAACACGAAGCGGTCCACCAGGCGACGCAGCGGTGCGGTGGTGTGCGCATAGGGCGCAGCCACGGCGGCCTGGCTGGTCTGTTCCGGAACCTCGCCGTCGAAAGGGGTGTATCCGGCGCCGCGGAACAGCGCAGTGGCCGCGTGCAGCAGCGCGAGTTGTCGAGGCTCGGCCGGGTCCAAGGAACGCAGGAATTCGCCATAGGCCAAATCGCGCGGCCACGGTTTGCCCAACGCAGCGGCTTGTCTGCGGAAGCGGTCGACCGCGGCCGGATCCGGGGCCGGCATGGTCCGCAGGATGCCGATCTTCCCTTCCAACATGATCTGCGCCGCAGCCATCCCGGTGGCCAGCGAGATCTGCGCGTTCCAATCCTCGATCGGCAGATTGGGCCGGAAGACCAACTGATAGGCGCCGGCTTCGTGGACGACCTCCTGTTGCGGGGAGTTCAGGCTCGCGCCACCGCGGCGGCGTTCCAGCTCGATCCGTTTCAGCCCGATTTCCTTGAGCAATTCCAGCGTCGGCAGGTATTCGGACTGGGTGCCGGCGTCGAGTTCGTCCTGGGCCTGTGCGTAGCCGAGCTTGGCCACGGAGGCGACCTGCGCTCTGGCCACCGTGGCGCCGACCGTGTTGCCCGCCGAGTCCAGCGCCAGTTGCCAGACGAACGCGCTGCGGGTTTTTCCGGCGAGCAGGCTCGCCGCATCCTCGCTGAGCTGCTTCGGATGCAGCGGGGTGATCCGGTCCGGGGCGTAGATGGTCTGGCCGCGCTTGCGGGTCTCCGCGTCCAGGGCGCCGCCGGGCGGCACGAACCCGGGCACGTCGGCGATCGCGTAGTAGACCCGGTAACCCTGGCCTTCGCGGACCAGATGCATCGCCTGATCCAGATCCATCGAAGCCGGCGGATCGATGGTGATGAACGGCAACCCGGTCAGATCCGAGTCCGGAAGCCGGTGCTCGGCGATCGATCGTTCGAGTTCCGCGCTCACCTCCGGGCTGAAGCCGGCAGGCAGCTCGAATTCGGTCTGCAAAGCCGCCAGGGCTTCGTGCAGGGGCCGGTCATTGTCGGGCACGACGATCTGCGAATGAGGCACAAGCCCAGCCTAATGCCTTGGTCGGACAGTCCGGCCGAGGTGATCTAGTCTTGCAGACATGACGGATCGCTTTGTCCTGGACCTGCTCGGCGTGATGGCTTATGGCGAGCTCTCGGCCTTCGAACGGCTGTCCTCGGACGCCAGGTTTTCACCGAGCCTGCGCGATCGCGCGGTCCTGGGCCGGATGGCGGTCACCGAGTTCGGGAACTTCGAATTGGTCGCCGAGCGGTTGTCCGGCCTGGGCCAGGACGTGGAAGCCGCGATGCTGCCCTTTCAACCCTCCATCGACGCTTTCCACGAACGGACCAGACCGGCGGATTGGTACGAATCGATCATGAAGGCCTATGTGATCGATACGATTTCGGCTGATTTCTACCGTTCAGTCAGTCAATTCCTGGACCCGGCGACAGCGCAATTGGTCCAGCAGATCCAGGATTCCGCGCCGACTTCGGATGGTTTGCAGGAACGCTTGCGGCAAATGCTCGACGACGACCCGCGGCTGGCCTCGCGTCTGGCGCTCTGGGGCCGCCGCTTGGTCGGCGAGGCGTTGAGCCAAGCGCAGCGGGTCAGCATCGAGGGCGCGGCGCTGCCGGGCGCCGATGCGTTCCGAGCCGAGCTGATGGCCGCACTGACCCGGAACCACTCGCTGCGGATGAGCCAATTGGGTTTGACCGCCTGAGCCTGCCGGTCGGGCTGCCAGTCCGCACCGCCGGCCCGCACTCAGGTTGCCGGCAGGTAGGGTTTTGGCATGGGGATTTTCTTGATCATGACCGGTATTGCGCTGCTGTGCTGGGGCATTTTCCTGGTCAGTCTGAAGCGGGAGCCCCGCCGCTTGCGCAACGGGATCTACCTCTCTGCGGCATTGGGCTCGACCTATTTGGCCGTCGTCTTGACCCCGGGGCTATCGACGAGCATCGGGCAACTGCTGACCTTCGGACTGGTGTTCCTGGTCGGTCCGATGGCCGCGCTGTTTCTCGCCGGATTCTTGATCGTCAACGGCTTCACGATGCTGCGCCGGGAAGGCCGAAGCCTGGGGAACCTCTTGTCGCTGCTTGCCGGGTTCGCGATTATCGGCGTGGGCAGCATCGCCTTTGTGGCGGTGTCCGGGCGGGGTGATGCGGCGCTGGTCGCAGGCTGTGTGGCGATCCTGCTGCTTGCCGGGTACTTGGGTTATCTGTTGTTCAGTTTTCTGATCTACGCACTGTTCTATTCGAAGCTGCCCTATCGCGGTGCGCCGGACTTCGTGATCGTGCTCGGCTCGGGCCTGATCGGCTCCCGGGTTCCGCCGTTGTTGGCGAGCCGGCTGGTCAAAGCACGGGAAATCCACGACCAGTCGAAGGCGGCGGGCGTATCCTCCCGGATCATCGTCACCGGTGGGCAAGGCGCCGACGAGGCACGATCCGAAGCGTCCGCAATGGCCGAATATTTGGTGGAGCTCGGCGTTCCGGCTGGCGATGTGCTGCTGGAAGACCAGGCACGCAACACCGAAGAGAACCTGGGCTATTCCAAGGCCATCATGGACGCCGCGTCGGCTGATTATTCCTCGATCGTGGTGACCAACAATTTCCATGTCTTCAGGGCGGCGCTGCTCGCCAGACGACTTGGCATGGAAACTCAGGCTGTCGGTTCAAAAACTGCAGGATACTTTTTGCCCAGTGCAGCTTTGCGGGAGTTCATTGGACTTTTGGCGATGTACAAATGGTTGCATTTGGCCTTTGCCGCCCTGGTGGTCGGCGGAATCCTGGCGTTGTTCATCGTCTCGGTTCAGCAGGGCGATTCGTTCACAACTGCGGCAGCGCGGCTTTGAGCCGTTGTGCCGCCGCTTCCGGGTCGTCGGCGTCGGTGATCGCCCGGACCACGACTACCCGTCGAGCCCCGGCGGCCACCACCTCGCCGATGTTGTCCAGGCCGATGCCGCCGATCGCGAACCAGGGTTTCCGGGTGTCCAATCCTGCGGCGAACCGGACCAGGTCCAGTCCGACAGCGGCGCGCCCGGGTTTGGTCGGCGTCGCCCAAACCGGTCCGACGCAGAAATAGTCGATGCCCGCCTCAAGCGCTGCGGCGGCTGCCTGTTCCGGGGAGTGGCTGGACAGCCCCGCGGAAACGTCGGGCAGCAGCAAACGCATCCCCGGGACCGGAAGGTCCTTCTGGCCGATATGGAAAACCGGAGCCCGGCTCAGCAACGCGATGTCCGCCCGGTCATTGACCGCCCATGATTTCCCGTGCCGTTCGGCGACCGAGCGCAGGGTCTCGAGCAGCTCGAGTTCTTCGGCGGCTTCGAGGTCCTTGTCCCGCAGCTGGATGATGTCCACGCCGCCGCGGAACGCCGCATCGAGGAACTGCCCGAAGTCGCCTTGCCGTTTCCGGGCATCGGTGCACAAGTACAACTGGGCAGTCTGCAAATTTTTCACGGCGCTAAGCCTACTCCCCAGGTCCTCCCAAAGCTCGTGCCTCGCCTCGGGGCCCTCGGACCTGTGGGCCCACCCAGGTCCTCCCAAAGCTCGTGCCTCGCCTCGGGGCCCTCGGACCTGTGGGCCCACCCAGGTCCTCCCAAAGCTCGTGCCTCGCCTCGGGGCCCTCGGACCTGTGGGCCCACCCAGGTCCTCCCGGGTCCATTCAGAGATCCCTGGCCGAGCCACGCTCCGCAGTTTCAGCCCGGGTTGCTGATTGGCCGGGCTGGGGCGGGGTTACCGGTTGCGTCAGCGAT
This sequence comes from Arthrobacter russicus, assembly GCF_031454135.1. NCBI lineage: Bacteria > Bacillati > Actinomycetota > Actinomycetes > Micrococcales > Micrococcaceae > Arthrobacter > Arthrobacter russicus. The sequence goes on along the minus strand of NZ_JAVDQF010000001.1, from coordinate 1,051,555 downwards.
CAGGATTAGACTGGAGCCACCGCGGGAGCCCATCGTCTGCAACGGGCTGAGAGGGCGTAGCTGACCACTATGCCGACCGTCACGATACCTGAACCGGATCATGCCGGCGTAGGGAAGGGAAGATTTTTCATGCAGCAGTACGACGTCGCGGTGATCGGCGGCGGCATCGTGGGTTTGGGCATTGCCTGGCAGGTGAAATGCAGCGGCCGGAAGGTGCTGTTGATCGATCCGGAACCGGCGGGCGGAGCGACCTATGCCGCAGCAGGCATGCTCGCCCCGGTGACCGAATTCCACTACCAGGAACAAGCCTTGCAGGAGCTGATGCTGGCGGCCTGGCGGTTATGGCCGGAATTCGTCGGCTCGCTCCCAGGCGACGTCGGTTACCGACGTTCCGGGACCGTCCTGCTGGGCGCGGATCCGGCTGACCGGGCGCTTCTGGCGGATTTGGTCGCCGCGCAATCCTTGGCCGGGCTCCCGGTGCAGAGCTTGGATTCGACCGCGCTCGGCGAACTGGAGCCGATGCTCAGTCCGCAATTGCGGGTGTCCGGGTACTTCGCGCAGGCCGACCACCAGGTGGATCCCCGACGTTTGGCCGCGGTCCTGCTGACCGGTTTGGAAGTGCGCCGGGTCGGTGCAACGGCGGTCCGGTCGGGAATCGTCGATCTCGACGATGGCGGGCAGATCCGGGCCGCCGAGGTGATCGTGGCCAACGGCCTGGCCGCCCGCAGCCTGCCCGGCGTGCCCGTCGATCTGCCGTTGCGCGCGGTGTACGGGGACATCTTGCGGCTGGAGGTCCCGGAGCAACTGCAACCCCTGCTGCGGCATACCCTGCGGGCCATGGTCCGGGGAAACCCGGTCTACCTCATCCCGCGTCCCGACGGCAGCGTGGTGATCGGGGCGACGCAGCGTGAAGACGGTCGCCCGGGTGCCTCCGCCGGCGGGGTTTACCAGCTGTTGCGGGATGCCCAGACGGTGCTGCCCGCAGTCGCCGAACTTACCCTTTCCGAGGTCACCGCCCGGGCCCGGCCCGGCACCCCGGACAATGCCCCGTTGCTGGGCCGGGTGGCCGAAGGGCTGATCATTGCCACCGGGTTTTACCGGCACGGTGTGTTGCTGACCCCGATCGCCGCCGAGATCTGCTGCGAATTGCTCGCCGGGCGTGCCGATCCGCGGTGGGCGCAGTTCGCTCCGGGCAGATTTGCCGCGGCACCATCAGACCGAACCCAGGAGATCCGATGACCATCACACTCAACGGCGAACCGTGCCCGCTCGATGCGGCGAGAACGGTTTCTGCCCTGGTCGCTGCGCAGACTGGACGCGAATTGCTGCCCAGCGGCCAGCCGGCCGACGGCGGACGGCTGGGCGTCGCCGTCGTCCGCAATGCCGAACTGGTGCCGCGCTCGCAATGGGGCGGCACCGGGTTGGAACCGGGCGACGAGGTCGAAATCGTCACCGCAGTACAAGGAGGATGAACCGTGGCCGATGAACTTCTGATCGACGGGGTCGCTTTGCAGTCGCGGCTCATCATGGGCACCGGCGGTGCACCGAGTCTGAGCGGGCTGGGCGAGGCGCTCCTGGCGTCCGGAACCGAGCTGACCACGGTGGCCATGCGCCGGTACAGCCCGGGCCAGGACGGTTCGCTTTTCGATCTGCTGCTGCAGCACTCGATCCGGGTGCTGCCCAATACCGCGGGCTGCTTCACTGCCCGGGAGGCGGTGCTGACCGCGGAGCTGGCCCGGGAAGCGCTGGAGACCAACTGGATCAAACTCGAAGTGATCGCGGACGAAGACACTTTGCTGCCGGATGCGCCGGGACTGCTCGAAGCCACTGGGCAATTGGTGCAGCGCGGCTTCACGGTGTTCGCCTACAGCAACGACGATCCGGTATTGGCCTTGCGTTTGGAACAGCTGGGCGCGTCTGCGGTGATGCCTTTGGGCGCCCCGATCGGCACCGGCTTGGGGATCTTGAATCCGCACAACATCGAACTGATCAATGCCCGGGCTTCAGTCCCGGTGGTCTTGGACGCCGGAATCGGCACCGCCTCGGACGCAGCGCTGGCGATGGAATTGGGCTGCGATGCCGTGCTCCTGGCCACCGCAGTCACCCGGGCGCAGAACCCGGTGCGGATGGCCCAGGCGTTCAAGCACGCGGTGCGGGCCGGGCGGCTCGCCGCGACGGCCGGGCGGATTCCGCGGCGGCAACACGCGCAGGCCTCGTCCGCGATGGCCGGCCGGGCAGACCTTTAGCGGCGTACTGGTAGACGGCGTACTGTCGCTCGTCGGCCAAATGAACGGGCCGGGCCAGCTGGAATCCAGCTGGCCCGGCCCGGTTCTGCTTCGGTCGGCTCCGGTTCAGCCGTGCTTGAGGATCGCGGTGAGCTGAGCGGTGTCCTGCTGCTTCCGGCTGCGGCCGAGCAACCAGGTGACGGCAACCGCCGCGGCCGCGCCGATCAGCAACGAGGCGATCCACGGCACCCAGGTCCAGCCCGGAAGATATCCCAAGGTGGCCGAGATGGTGATGATCCAGGTCAGCATGGCAGCGACGACGGCGGCCGCCGGAGGCAGGATCGCGCCGTACTTGTCGTGGTTCCGGTCCACTGCCCAGGCGATGATGCCCAGACCCGTGGAGATCAGCGCGATGACAACCAAATCGACCATTTAGAGCGCCCCGAATCCGACCCGTCGGGACTCTTCGGCGCCGAGTTCCACATAGCCGATCGAGCCGCCGGGGACAATCACGGTGCGCCCTTTGTCGTCCGCGAGGCGGAGCTCGGTGCTGTTCTTGATCGCCTCCGAGACCAACGCCGCAACGGCGTCAGCATCCTGGTTGGACTCGAGCACGATTTCCCGGCCCACATTCTGAATTCCGATCTTGACTTCCACCGCGGATGCTCCTTCTGGGGTTGTTGCTACAGCTTGGATTCTTGCTCGGATCCCAGCTTAGTTCTCTTCTGGATTGGTTTCCTTGGGGAATCGGCTGATTCCGCGCCAAGCTAAACGATAAATCAGCTCGACCGCGACCTCCAGCTCGATTTCGCTGTCGTTTTCCAACCAGTAACGGGCGCTGACATGCGACATGCCGGCCAGCGCGCGGCCCAGCAGGGTGGCTTCCGGCGCGGGAAGCGAGGTGTCGTGCGTGATGATGCCGGCGATCGCATCCGCATACGTCGCACTGAAAATCTCGATTTTCGCGGCGACCTCCGGATCGTTGATCAAGTCGTTCTCGAAGATCAGCCGATGCGCCTGGTCGTCTTTGGAAATGAACTCGAAGTAGGCCTTGATCGTGGCTTGCACCCGGTACTTGTTGTCGTTGGTCGAGGCCAGGGCGGTGAGCATGCGGGCAGTCAGTTCGGCGATCTGCTGATCCAGCAGGGCCAAGTAGAGGTCCCGCTTGGACGGGAAGTGCTGGTAGAGCACGGGCTTGGACACTTGCGCGGTTTCCGCGATCTCATCCATGGCGGCCCCGTGGTATCCGTTTGCCACGAAAACCTCCTGGGCAGCCGAAAGCAATTGGGCACGGCGTTCGTCCCGAGGCAGCCGGGCAGGCCGCGTGCGGGTTTCCTCAGTCATGGCTTCTCCTTAACATGCTTGGTACAGCTTACTGGGGGGTAACTTGGCTGCAGCGTAGATTTGGAACATGTTTTCTGCAGCCGAATTGGTAAGCCCTGCGCCGGAACTCACGGCCGAAGAAATGGAGCGGTATTCCCGGCATCTGCTGCTCACCGAAGTCGGTGTGCTGGGCCAGCGCCGGCTCAAGAACGCCAAAGTCCTGGTGATCGGCGCGGGTGGTCTGGGCTCGCCGGTGATTTCTTATTTGGCCGCGGCCGGCGTGGGCCGGATCGCGATTGTCGACGACGACGCGGTGGACGTCTCCAACTTGCAACGGCAGGTGCTGCACAGTACCGGGTCGGTCGGCGCGCCGAAGGTATCCTCTGCCGCCGCTGCGGTGGCCGCATTGAATCCGCTGGTCGACGTGGAGCCCCTGGAACTGCGATTGGATGCTTCGAACGCCCTGGAACTGTTTGGCCGGTTCGATCTGGTGTTGGACGGCTCGGACAATTTCGCCACCCGGTACCTGGTCTCCGACGCCTGCGAAATCCTGGCGAAACCTCTGGTCTGGGGATCGATCCTGCGGTTCGACGGTCAGGTTTCGGTGTTCTGGGCCGGGCATGGGCCGACCTATCGGGACATCTTTCCCGAACCGCCCGCTGCGGAGACTGTGCCGGCTTGCTCCGAGGCCGGGGTCTTCGGGATGCTCTGCGGTGTGATCGGTTCGGTGATGGCGGCCGAGGCGGTCAAACTGATCACCGGAGTCGGCAAACCGCTGCTCGGCCGGCTGCAGATCCATGATGCCTTGGCCGGCTCGTGGCGGACCATTGCGGTCGCAGCGGATCCGGAACGCGAACCGGTCACCGGATTGATCGACTATGCGGAATTCTGCGGCGTTGCCGCACCGGCCCCGGTGGCGGTGGAACTGGCTTCTTTGCCGGCCGGCAGCTTTGCGCTGATCGATGTCCGATCACCGTCGGAAACCGTTTTGGGCACGGTGCCGGGTGCGATTCTGCTGCCCAAAGCCGAGCTCGATGCCGGCAATTTCGGCGCGCTTCCGGCCGGGACCGACCTGGTCTTGTTCTGCCGGACCGGGCTGCGTTCCGCTGCCGCGGCTCTGGCCCTGCGGGCGGCCGGGTTCGATCGCTCGTTCAGCGTGGCCGGGGGATTGGAACCTTGATCCTGGCGGTTGTCCCGGCAGTCGAAGGCACAAGTGGCGGACTCGGTACCGATGAGATGCTCCGAGGCGCCGAAGAACCTATCGAGTCCGTCAGGTCTGCCCGGCGCTCCGGTACCCCGGGCTAGGCGCTCTGGTCGTGGTCCACCGGGCAGGTCGGCTGGGTAGCGGACTCGGCGGATTCCACCGCCGCCGGTATCTGCGGTTCCATGGCTTCGATCTCGATGCCGTACAGCGCCTGCAGTGCCGCGATGTATTCGCCTTGCTGGCCTGCTGCGGCCAGTTCTTTGGCGCGGACCGTGGGCCCGTGCAACAGCTGCTTGACCATCCGCCGCAAAGCGAATTCCACTTCTTCGGCGGCCGCGGTGCAGCCGTGCTGTGCCCGGACCCGTTCCATTTCCGCGTCGAGCACCGCCATGGTGTGTTTGCGCAAGGCCACAATCGCCGTGTCCACACTGCGTGCCGCGATTGAAAGCTCGAAGTCGGCTGCAGCTTGGGACACGATCACCTGGGCTTGCCGCAGGGCGGATTCCTGTTCCGACGGCGCGGCTAGCCGGACGGTTTCCAGGGTGAGCAGCTCCACCCCGGGAAGTTCGGCGACAGCCGGATCGAAATCCCGGCTCAGCGCCAGGTCGATCACGGACAGCGGGCTGCCGGAGACCCCGGAACGTTCCCGGATGGTGCCCAATTCGGCGGCCGCGATCCGGTGGTCGGAGCCGCTGCAGCCGATCACCAGATCGGCGTCGCCGAGGGCCTCGGCCAGGGATTCCGCGGCGTGCGCGCCACGGGCTGCGGCGAATTCCGCGGCCCGGCCGGAGGCGGAGAACACGGTGACATCGGTGACGCCGCGCTCGTGCAGCAGTGCCACGGTCACTCCGGCGTAGGCTCCGGTGCCGTAGACCACGGCTTTGCGGGCAGCCCAATCGAGGGCTGACGAATCTGCGGCCAGATCAAGCGCTACCGAGACGATGGACCGTCCCTGGCTGCCCAAGGCGGTTTGCGAACCGACGTCCTTGGCGGCCCGGGAAGCAGTCTGGAACAACCGGACCAATGGGCCGGGCACCGCGAAATTGGTTTGCGCATCGCTGAGCGCCCGGCGGACTTGGCCGGCGATTTCCCGCTCGCCGACGACGGCGGAGTCCAGGCCGGAGGCGACGGAGAACAAGTGTTCGGCCACGGCGGAGCCGGTGAGCAGCTTGAAAGCCGAATCGACCAGGGGAGCGGGCAAACCGGAAACGGTAGCCAGTTCTGCCACGAACCGGTCTTTGGCGAGCTGCGGGTCTTCCGCCGCCGAGTAGATTTCAAAGCGGTTGCAGGTGGCCAGAACCACCGCGGAATTGGAGACGGCTGAAGAGCCGACGCTCAGACGGGCGACGGTTTCCAAATCGATGTCGGCGTGTGTCGCGACCAGAGAAAAGAGAACCACAGCGATCTCATCCTACGATTTCGGCCGCTTGTAGAATAGGAAGGCTTGCCTCACCACAAAATTGACAGGTTGTCGTCATCCTGGCCGTAAATCCACAGGCAGAATCGAAGATATGACGCTGAATTCCAGCCACCCGCTCAAGGACGGACGCACCGCCGATGCGCCGTTGATCGCCGCCTACCGGGGCCGCACGCCAAGCCGCCGCCCGGTCTGGTTCATGCGCCAGGCCGGCCGCTCGCTGCCGGAGTACCGCAAGCTCCGCGAAGGCATATCGATGCTCGATTCCTGCCTGCAGCCGGAACTGGCCAGCGAGATCACCCTCCAGCCGGTGCGCCGCCATGACGTCGATGCCGCGATCTTCTTCTCCGACATCGTGATCCCGCTGAAGCTGGCCGGCGTCGGCGTCGACATCGTGCCCGGCGTCGGACCGGTACTGGAGCAGCCGATCCGCACGCTCGAGGACGTGCGTGCGCTGCCCACGCTGACCGAAGCTTCGCTGCAGCCGATCCGGGACGCCGTGGCACTCACCGTGGAGCAACTGGGCAGTACCCCGTTGATCGGGTTCGCCGGCGCGCCGTTCACGTTGGCCGCCTACATGGTCGAAGGCAAGCCGTCCCGGGACCACCTGGGCCCGCGGACCATGATGCACGCCGCGCCGGAAACCTGGCGGGCCCTGGCGGAATGGGCTGCCGAAGCCTCCGGACTGTTCCTCCGGGCGCAGCTCGAGGCCGGAGCGAGCGCCGGGCAGCTCTTCGACTCCTGGGCCGGCTCACTGGGTTTGGCCGACTACCAGGCGCATGTGGCGCCGGCGAGCAGACTCGCGCTGGACAAGGTCCGCGACCTCGGCGCGCCGCTGATCCACTTCGGCACCGGCACCTCGGAGCTGTTGGTCGCGATGCGCGAGGTCGGCGTGGACGTGGTGGGGGTCGACTACCGGCTCCCGCTGGACGAGGCCAACCGCCGGCTCGGCGGCACGACTCCGTTGCAGGGCAATATCGATCCGGCGCTGCTGCCCGCGCCCTGGCCGGTGCTCGAAGCGCACGTCCGGGAGGTGCTGCGGCGGGGTGACTCGGCACCGTCACATGTGGTGAATCTGGGCCACGGGGTGCCGCCGGAGACCGATCCGTCGGTGCTGAGCCGTATCGTGGAATTAGTGCATTCCGTCGAGCCGGTGCGCACGGCCGGCCAGCACGACTAGACCAGAACGAATCAGCACAGAGAAGAGCCCAAGCCATGACAGACGGATCCGGTTCCGAGAAGAGCAGTCCGGCACCGCGCCCTGCGGCTGCCGTCGTGGGCGGCGGGATGGCAGGACTGGTGGCCGCACGCGAGCTGGCGCACGCCGGCTGCAGCGTGACCTTGCTGGAGGCGAGTGCGGAGATCGGCGGCCCGGTGGCGGCCCACGAAGTCGGCGGCCTGGTGCTCGACGCCGGGGCGGAGAGCTATGCGAAGCGCAGCAATGCGCTCGAAGATCTGGCGGCCCAGTTGGGACTTGCCGAGCAGCTGGTGGACCCGAATCCGGTCGGTGCCTGGTTGGAATACGCGGATGGCCGAGGCGAGGCGAAAGCCGCCCAGCTGCCCGGCCACGGGGTGCTGGGCATCCCCGGCGATCTGGACGATCCCGAGCTGCGGGAAATCCTGGGCCGGACCGGATTGCTCCGGGCGAAGTTGGACGGGAACCTGCCCCGCGGCGTCGGCGCCAAATCACGGAGCCTGGCTGATTTGGTCCGCTCCAGAATGGGCCAGACCGTGCTGGACCGTTTGGTCAGCCCGGTGGTCGGCGGAGTGTATTCGACCAGCGCCGCGGACCTCGATCCCGAGGCCGCGGTTCCCGGTTTGCTCGCCGCGATGCGCGAGCACGGATCGTTGTCCGCCGCGGTGGCGGCGATCCGGGGCAGCTCGGGACGGGCCAAAGCCGGCTCGGCGGTCGGTGGACTGCGCGGTGGCATGTTCCAGATCGCGCAAGCGCTGCGGACCGAACTCGAAGAACTGGGGGTCGAGATCAAGCGGGAGAGCCCGGTGGGTTCGATCCGGCGTACCGGTACTGCCTGGCACCTGAGCATTCCCGGGGCGGAGCTGGAGGTGGACCGGGTGGTCGTCGCCACCGAAGCCGCGAGCGCGGTCGATTTGCTGCGCGGGATCGTTCCGGAGGCCGAGTCGTTCGAGGCCGCGCTGGGGGACAAGCTCCGCGGCGCGGCCTTGACCCTGCTGACCATCGTGGTGGATTTGCCGGAGTTGGACGCCGCGCCGCGCGGCACCGGTGTGCTGGTCTCGGAGCAGGTCAAAGAAGTCGCGGCGAAAGCGCTAACCCATGCCACGGTGAAATGGCCCTGGCTGGCGGATGAAGAGGGCCCGGGCACGCACGTGCTGCGGCTCTCCTACCGGGAGGGCACCGAAGCGGATTTGCCGCAAGCCCTCTCCGATGCCAGCGCACTGCTGGGCCAACAGGTTCGGGAAGAGGACGTCCTGGATTGGGATCGGGTGGTCTGGACCACCTCGGTTCCGGCCGCCGGAATCGGCCAGAAGGCCCGGATCGAAGCCTTCCGGGACGCCGTGCAGGGCATCGACGGCCTTGCTGTGGTGGGTGCCTGGCTGGCCGGCAACGGCCTGGTCTCGGTGATCTCGGACGCCCGGGCGCAAGCCCAGCGTCTGGCTTGAATTCCATAACTTCTACGCCTTGTAGAATAATTTCATTTCGACATTAATGCCGGTGAGGAGCAGACTGTTAGCTATGAGCGACACTTTGGCAGAATCTGTCAGTAAAACTGAAGGCCTGGACCCTTCGCAGACCCCGTTCACGCTGTGGACCGTGGTCAAGCGGATCGGGAAGGCCACCGTGGGCAACGGCAAGCTCGGCGCGTTCGACGAGTTGACCGGGCAGCTGGCCCAGCGCGGGATCACCCTGCGCGGCGCCTACGACGTTTCCGCGATGCGCAACGACGCCGATGTGATGCTGTGGTTGGTCGGGCCGAGCGCGGAGGGCCTGCAGCAGGCAATCCGCGACATCAGGCGCACCGAGCTGTTCGCGAATACCGAGATCACCTGGTCCGCGATGGGTGTGCACCGGGAAGCGGAGTTCGCGAAAAGCCACATCCCCACCTACATGCGGGCCGGCATCGAGCCCAAGCAATGGGTCTGCGTCTACCCGTTCGTGCGTTCTTACGAGTGGTACATCCTGCCGGACGAAGAGCGCGGGCGGATGCTGCGCGAACACGGCATGATGGGGCGCGATTTTCCGGGTGTGCTGGCGAATACGGTGTCCTCGTTTGCCCTGGGCGACTGGGAGTGGCTGCTCGGCCTGGAAGCCGACGACGTACTGGAATTGGTCGATCTGATGCGTCACCTGCGCGCCACCGACGCCCGGATGCACGTCCGCGAAGAAGTGCCGTTCTACACCGGGCGGCGGATCAACGCAGCTGAGATCGCCGAGGTGCTCCAGTGACCCGCGACCTGACCGCCCAGAACCCGATCACCGAGCGCGGGCGCATGGCGCCCAAAGAATACGATGCGATTTTGCTGGCGTCGTTCGGCGGGCCGGAAGGGCAGGACGACGTGATTCCGTTCCTGCGCAACGTCACCCGGGGCCGGGGCATCCCGGACGAGCGGCTCGAAGAAGTGTCGCACCACTACCGTGCGTTCGGCGGAATCAGTCCGATCAACGAACAGAACCGAGCGCTGAAGGCCGCTTTGGAAGCGGAGCTCGCCGCCCGGGGGATCGAGTTGCCGGTGCTCTGGGGGAACCGCAACTGGGATCCGTACATCCCGCAGGTGCTCCAGGACGCTTACGACGCCGGCCACCGCCGGATTCTGACCGTCACCACGAGCGCTTACTCCTGTTATTCCTCCTGCCGCCAGTACCGGGAAGACCTGGGCATGGCCCTGGTCGAATCCGGTCTGGACGGAAAGCTCGAGGTGGACAAAATCCGGCAGTACTTCGACCACCCGGGGTTCGTGGAGCCGTTCATCGAAGGCACCGCGGCCGGACTCGCGAAGGTCCGCGCAGCGGTCGGCGAGGCCGGCAAGGTGCACATCCTGTTCGCCACCCATTCGATTCCGACCCGGGATGCCGACGCCGCCGGCGCCTCCGTCGATGAGCCGCGCGAATTCGATGAGGGCTCCGCCTACGTGGCGCAGCACCTTGCCGCCGCCGCGGCGGTGGTCGAACGGGTCGATCCGGCGGCCGACTGGTCCTTGGTGTACCAGTCCCGCTCCGGCGCCCCGCATGTGCCCTGGTTGGAGCCGGATATCAGCGACGCGATGGAAGAGCTGGCCGAAAACGGCGTGCGTGGCGTGGTCGTGGTTCCGCTCGGTTTCGTCAGCGACCATATGGAGGTCGTCTGGGATTTGGACACCGAAGCCAAAGAGACCGCGGAACGGTTGGAGCTGGCCTTCGACCGGGTCCCGACTCCCGGAACACACCAGAAATTCGTAGCCGGCCTGGTTGACCTGGTCTGCGAACGCACGGTGGCCAACAACATTGCGGACCGGCCGGCGATGACCGGTCTGGGGCCTTGGTACGACGTCTGCCGCCCGGGCTGCTGCGCCAATTTCCGTGGTGAGAAACCGACCATCGCGGGTGCGGACACCAGAGTCGGATCGGTGGCTGCGGCCAGTGCCTGAAACCTTCACGTTGGGCACCCGCGGATCGACGCTGGCCCGGACGCAGTCCCAGCAGGTGGCCGATCAATTGACCGCGATCGGCGGCTTCGACGTCGAGTTGGTGCAGATCCGGACCGACGGCGATGTGCTGACCGGTCCGTTGTCCCAGATGGGCGGCACCGGGGTCTTCGTGACCGCGCTGCGGGAGGCGTTGCTGCGCGGTGAGATCGATTTCGCGGTGCATTCGCTCAAGGATCTGCCGACGGCGCCGGCTCCCGGACTGTTGCTGGCCGCAGTCCCGGCGCGTGCCGAAGTCCGGGATGCCTTGTGCGCCCGCTCGCATCGGACCCTGGCCGAGCTGGCCCCCGGAGCCAAGATCGGCACCGGTTCGCCGCGTCGGGCGGCCCAACTGCGGGCTGCGCGCTCCGATCTCGAGGTCGTGGACATCCGGGGCAATGTGGACACCCGGTTGGCCCGGTTGGAGAACGACCTGGATGCCGTGGTGCTCGCGGCGGCCGGTCTGGCCAGAATCGGCCGTTCGTCCGCGGTCTCGGAGCTTTTCGAGGATTCGGTGATGTTGCCGGCGCCAGGCCAGGGCGCCTTGGCGGTGGAGATCGCGGCCACCGCTCCGGAACCGCTCAAGGCGGCCTTGGCGGCGCTCGACGACCCGGACAGCCGGCTCGCGGTCACCGCGGAACGGGCGCTCCTGGCTCGGCTTGAGGCCGGTTGCAGCGCCCCGGTGGGAGCCTTGGCGCAGCGCCGGGGCAGCCTGCTCCGGCTGGAGGCCTGCGTAGCCTCGGCCGACGGCACCCGGGTGATCCGCGGGGCCAAAGCCACCGATGCGTTCACCGAGGTGGCGGCGACGTTGCTGGGCATCGAGTTGGCCGAAGAACTGCTCGCCGACGGCGCTGCAGAATTGATCTGATCCCGTTGTCCGGTGGAACGCAGCTGCGCGGCATGTCGGTTCTGGTGACTCGGAGTCCGGACCGTTCCGGAGCCTTGGTCGGCGCGCTCGAGGAGGCCGGGGCGGAAGCCCTGCTGTTGCCGCTGATCGACTTCGAAGCAGTGGACTTCCCGGTCGAGGCTCTGGCCCGGGGAGACTACGCCTGGTTGGTGGTTTCGTCGATCACCACGGTGCGGGCCTTGAAAGCGGCAGCTGCCGCACGCGGAACCAGTCTGGCCGAACTGGTCCCCAACCAGACCAGAGTGGCCACGATCGGGCCCTCGTCGCGGAAGGTTCTGGAAGCCGAAGGCCTGCAGGTCGATCTGGCCCCGGAGGACCGGCAATCGGCGGCCGGACTGATCGAAATTCTGCCGCAGTTCGGCGGTGCCGCGGTATGGCTGCCGCAATCGGACATTGCGGCACCGGCGTTGGCCGAGGCGCTCCGCACCGCGGGCGCAACCGTGACGGTATGCACCGCCTACCGCACCGTCGACTACCCGGCGCGCCGGCGGCTCAGCACGGAACTCGCCGTCGGGCTGCCCGATCCGGCGGCTCCGGTGCTCAGCGTCGCCCAAGCCCGGGAGCGGATCGCACAAGGGAGCCTGCACGCCGTCGTGGCCGCTTCGCCCAGCGCCGCGAGCCGGATCGCAACGGCCCTGGCACCCTTGGGCGCGGCGAAGTTCATTGCGATCGGGGAGCCGACCGCGGAACAAGCCGCCCGGGATGGAATCGTGGTGGCGGCGACGGCCGCGCAACCCACGCCGGAAGGAATCGTGCGGGCATTGATCGATGTCCGCGGAAACAGCAGTGCCCACGGAAGGACCACATCATGAGTTTTCCCGCGCAACGGCCGCGCCGCCTGCGGAGCACCCCGGCGATGCGCCGCCTCGTCGCGGAGCACCGGGTGCACCGCTCCGATCTGATTCTTCCGCTCTTCGTGAAAGAGGTGCTCAACGAACCGCAGCCGATCGCTTCGATGCCCGGGGTGGTGCAGCACAGTTCGGACTCGCTGCGCCGGGCGGCAGCGGATGCCGCGGCTGCCGGGCTCGGCGGCGTGATGCTGTTCGGCATCCCGGCCCGACGGGATCCGCGCGGCAGCGGCTCAGTCGACGAAAACGGCATTTTGAACCGGTCGATCCGTGAGGTCCGCGCCGAAGTCGGCGACGAACTCGTGGTGATGAGCGATCTGTGCCTGGACGAATTCACCGACCACGGGCACTGCGGAGTCCTGGACGGGCAGGGCCGGGTGGACAATGACGCCACGTTGGAGATCTACGCCGAGATGGCGGTCGCCCAGGCCAGTGCCGGGGCACACCTGTTGGGTCCTTCCGGGATGATGGACGGCCAGGTCGCGGTGGTCCGGCAGGCGTTGGACGAGGCCGGATTCCAGGACGCCGGAGTGCTCGCCTATGCCGCGAAATACGCTTCGGCGTTCTACGGGCCGTTCCGCGACGCCGTCGATTCGGCGTTGCAGGGCGACCGGCGGACCTATCAGATGGACAGCGCCAACCGTCGTGAGGCTTTGCTGGAGGTGGAGCTCGACCTCCAAGAAGGTGCGGATATGGTCATGGTCAAGCCGGCGATGAGCTATTTGGACGTTCTGGCCGACGTCGCCGAGATCTCTCCGGTGCCGGTCGCGGCCTATCAGATTTCCGGCGAGTACGCGATGATCGAAGCGGCGGCAGCGAACGGTTGGATCGATCGCCGGGCCGCGATTGAAGAATCGGTGCTGAGCATCAAGCGTGCCGGAGCGGATTCGATTTTGACCTACTGGGCGATGGAACTGGCGCAATGGCAGGAGCAGCGATGACGACCGATCCGACCGCACCGGTACCCGCGGACCAGATCCTGCTGGGCTTGAACACTTTCGGCGACATCGGCGTGGAAGCCGATGGCAGTGCGGTGGAGCCGGCCAAGGTCTTGCGGCAGATGCTCGAACAGGTGGAACTGGCGGACGCGCTCGGCTTGCACGCCTTCGGCGTCGGCGAACACCATCGCCGGGATTTCGCGGCCTCGGCCCCGGAAGTGTTCCTGGCCGCGGCAGCGGCCCGGACCAGCCAGATCCGGCTGGGCTCCGCCGTGACGGTTTTGAGTTCAGACGATCCGATCCGGGTTTTCCAGCGCTTCTCGACCGTGGACGCCTTGTCCGACGGACGTGCCGAAGTGATGTTGGGCCGGGGGTCCTTCATCGAGTCCTTCCCGCTCTTCGGCCTGGACCTGGACGATTACGAGATGCTCTTCGAGGAAAAGCTCGAACTCTTCGACCAGGCGCGTTCGCAGAAGCCGATGCATTGGGAAGGCCGCAGCCGGCCCGGGATCAGCGGGTTGCGGGCCTATCCGCCGTTGGAACACCATTTGCTTCCCGCCTGGATCGGCGTCGGCGGCACGCCGGAATCCGTGCTGCGGTGCGCGCAGTACGGATACCCGATCATTTTCGCGATCATCGGCGGTCGGCCGAGTGCCTTCGCGCCCCTGGTGGAGCTGTACCGCGAGGCGATGGCCAAGTACCAGCACCCGATGCGGCAGATCGCCACGCACTCGCCCGGGCACCTGGCGGAGACCGATGAGCAGGCCCGTGAGGAACTCTTCCCGCATTGGATCATCAGCCGGAACAAAATCGGCGCCGAGCGTGGTTGGGGTCCGGGCAGCCGGGAGGACTTCGACGCGATGTGCGGGCCGGAAGGCGCCTTGTACGTGGGCTCACCGGAAACCGTGGCGCAGAAAATCGCGTTGCTCAAAAAGAACCTCGGGGTCGACCGATTCGATCTGAAATACAGCAATGGCAGCCTGCCGCACGCCGCGATGATGCAGTCCATCGAGCTCTTCGGCAGCGCGGTCAAACCACGGGTCGCCGAATTGCTCGCCGGCTGAGCCGCCCCGAACCCAGGAGAAAACCATGACTTCATCGCAGGAACTTTTCGACCATGCCCGCGGACTGATGCCCGGCGGAGTGAACTCCCCGGTGCGCGCCTTCGGCTCGGTCGGCGGCACTCCGCGCTTCATCACTTCGGCGCAAGGCGCCTATCTGCACGATGCCGACGGCCGCGAGTACGTGGACCTGGTGTGTTCTTGGGGGCCGGCGTTGCTCGGCCACGCCCATCCCGGGGTTTTGTCCGCGGTGCATGCCGCGGTGGACCGGGGGCTGTCTTTCGGCGCATCGACTCCGGCCGAGGCCGAGTTGGCAGAATTGGTGCTGGGCCGGGTGGCCGCCGTCGAGCGGTTGCGGATGGTTTCCACCGGCACCGAGGCGACGATGACCGCGGTGCGTCTGGCCCGGGGCTTCACCGGCCGCGAGCTGATCGTGAAATTCGCCGGCTGCTACCACGGCCATGTGGACAGCCTGCTGGCCGCGGCCGGCTCCGGCCTGGCGACGCTCGCGATGCCCGGTTCGGCCGGGGTCACCGGGGCCACGGCCGCCGAGACGCTGGTTTTGCCGTACAACGACCTCGTCGCGGTACGTGAGGCATTCGCGGTGCACGGCAGCCGGATCGCCGCGGTGATCACCGAAGCCGCGCCGGCGAACATGGGCGTGGTGCAGCCACTGCCGGGGTTCAATGCCGGGCTGGCGCAAATCACCCGGGAGCACGGGGCCCTGCTGATCCTGGACGAAGTGCTGACTGGTTTCCGGGTCGGCCCGGGCGGTTACTGGGGCTTGACCGGGGCAAGCGAAGGCTGGACGCCGGATCTGCTGACTTTCGGCAAAGTGATCGGCGGCGGGCTGCCGACTGCGGCCCTTGGCGGCCGGGCCGAGGTGATGGAGTACTTGGCGCCGTTGGGTCCGGTTTACCAGGCCGGCACCCTGAGCGGGAATCCGGTGGCAATGGCGGCCGGAGTCGCCACCCTGAACGCGGCGACCGCCGAGGTGTACGCGCACGTCGATGCGCGGTCGCTGGAGCTTTCGGCCGCACTCTCCCGGGCGCTGGACGCCGAAGGGGTGCAGCATTCGATCCAACGGGCCGGAAACCTGTTCTCCGTGGCGTTCGGGGTCTCCGAAGTGCAGAACTACGCCGATGCGCAAGCCCAGGACGTTTTCCGCTATGCGCCGTTCTTCCATTCGATGCTCGACTCCGGCGTGTACCTGCCGCCGTCGGTCTTCGAAGCCTGGTTCCTGTCCGCCGCCCATGACGATGCCGCAATGAACCGGATCTTCGAAGCCTTGCCCGCCGCGTCGAAAGCTGCGGCTGAAGCCACCGCCACGTCGTAAACGCGCCGAGGGGCCACGTCTGCAGGTTAAAAGTCCGTCATAACCTGCAGACGTGGCCCCTCGGTGCACGAACTGGTTCGCGTTGTTGCCGGGTTTAGAACGCCGGAGTCACATCGCCGTTGGGCCAGGTGTCTTCGATGTATTTCTTGACCTCGGGGGAGTGCAGCAGCTCTTCGAGCTTGGCGATCCGGACGTCGTCCTTGGAGTCGGTGCGCCAAGCGAGGAAGTTCGCGTACGGATTGTCCTGGACCGATTCCACGGCAAGCGCGTTCTTGGTGGACAAACCAGCGGCGAGGATGAAGTTGCCGTTGATCAGGGCCAAATCGACCGAAGGGTCCTTGAGGTCGTTGACCAGGAGTTCCGGCTGGTTTTCCGAGAACACCAGCTTCTTGGGGTTCTGCGCATCGGTGAGCGTCAACGACGTCGACTTGTCATCGATGTCCTTGAGCAGCCCGGCAACCTGGAGTACTTTCAGCGCGCGCACCTGGTTGGACGGATCCGAGGTGATGGCGATCTTGCCGCCGTCCGGGATATCCGAGATCGCCTTGTGCTTCTGCGAGAACGCGGCGTAAGGCTCGATGTGCACGCCGGCGCCGTGCTCGAATTTGTAGCCTTTGGTCTGCACCTGGCCGTTGAACCAGGGCAGGTGCTGGTAGAAATTCGCGTCCAGGGAACCATCGCTCAGCGCGGTGTTGGGCGTCTGGTAGTCCTCGATCTCTTTGATCTCCAGCTTCAGGCCCGCGGCCGGCGCCAGGTTCTGGTTGACGAATTCCAGGATCTTGGCGTGCGGGGTGGGGCTTGCGCCGACTTTCAAGGTCACCGGATTATTGGGATCGAGCGCCGCAGTGCTTGCCGCCGGGGTGGCGGATCCGCCACCGCACGCGGTCAAGGCGATCGCGGCCACAATCCCAGTTACTGCAAGTGCGAGTTTCTTGCGCATGTGATGCTTCCTTTTCATTTTTCTGTTTCGGCCAAGGGAAATCTAACGGTGGTCTACCCGGCGGGCGATGAAGTCGCCGATCACTTGGATCAGGATCACCAGGACCACGATCAGCACCAAGACCACGAGCATCACGTTGGGCATGAAGCGCTGGAAGCCGAAGTTGTAGGCCAATTTGCCCAAGCCTCCGCCGCCGACCAGGCCCGCCATCGCGGAGTAGCCCACGAGCGTAACCGTGGTGGTGGTGATCGCAGCCACGATTCCGGGCAGCGCCTCGCGCAACAGCACTTTGGACACCACTTGGAAGTTCGTCGAGCCCATTACCAGGGCGGCATCGATCTTGCCGTGCGACACATCACGGAGCGCGGTTTCGACCAGACGGGCGAAGAACGGGATGGTGCCGATGGAGAGCGAAACCGAGGCGGCCACCGGCCCGAGCGAAGTACCGGTGAGGAACCGGGCCAAGGGGATGAGCGAAACCATCAGGATCGCGAACGGGATCGAGCGGGTGATGTTGACGATTACATCGGAGAGGATCCGGTGGAAAATCGGCAGTGGCCGCAGTCCGCCCGGGGCGCTGACGTGCAGCACCACGCCGAGCAGCAGCCCGACGACGACGGTCACCACCGCGGAGATCCCGACCATGGTCAGGGTTTCCACGGTGGCCTCCGGCAGGGCCTTCTGGATCACCGGGTCGTTGAACAGGTCGGAGAAGAAGTCGCTCATTGGAGGGCCTCCCCGGTATCGCTGCCTGGCCGGGCGACCGAAGCGCCCGCTTCCTCCAGATACTGCACTACCGCGGCCACGTCAGTGGCTTCGGTCAGGCCGATCCGGAGCCGGCCGAACTGCTGGCCGCCGATCGGCTCGATGCTGCCGGAAAGCACGTTGACATCGATGTCGAAGTGCCGGGCCAGGCTGGAGAGTACCGGAGTGTGCACGGTTTCCGTGCTGAACATGATGTCCAGCACGGTCTGTCCTGGGGCCTCGGCCACGGCGGGCAGCGGCAGCAGCGCTTGGGCCAGCCGGCTTTCGGCGTGCTCGGAGATCTCTTTCAGGGAACCGTGTTCGGCAATCCTGCCGGCTTCGAGCAGCGACACCGAGTCGCAGACCCGCTTCACGACGTTCATTTCGTGGGTGATGATCAGCACGGTCAACTGCAACCGGACGGTGAGTTCCTTGATCAGATCGAGGATTTCATCCGTGGTGCCCGGGTCCAACGCCGAGGTGGGCTCGTCGCAGAGCAGCACATCGGGATCGGCGGCGAGCGCGCGGGCGATGCCGACGCGTTGCCGTTGTCCGCCGGAAAGCTGGGCCGGATATGCGTTTTCGAATCCGGCCAACCCGACCAGGCCCAAGAGCCGGGCGACCGACTCGTCGATCTGCGCTTTCGGGGTTCCGACCAGTTCGAGCGGATGGGCGACGTTTCCGCCCGCGGTCCGCGAATCGAGCAGATTCGCGTGTTGGAAGACCATGCCCACTCTCCGCCGGGCCTGCCGGATTTCTTTGTCGCCCACTGAACTGAGTTCGACGCCGTTGATCTCGACGCTGCCGGAGGTCGGCCGGTCGAGCAGGGTCAGGCAGCGGACCAGCGTCGACTTCCCGGCTCCGGAGTGCCCGATGATGCCGTGCACTGCGCCTTTGGGTACGGACAGCGAAACCCCGTCCAGGGCGACGATTTCTCGTTTGCCCTGCCGGTAGACCTTGCGCAGTTCGGAAATGGTGATCATGAAACCTCAAGTGTTGGCTGGGGTGCCCGGGCAGCGCGGCAGCGCTCTGCGGGTAGGCGAACTTAAGTATTCCATGACGGAATGCATCACATGTTCATCGAACTTATTGCGTCACATTTTGGAAACTGTCGAATAATATTCCGATTCAACGCTTCATAGCTGATTCACAGCTGTCGATTCCGGAAAGCACGGAAATAATCGCAAGCCGGCTTGTGGAATTCCTCCGCGTTCCTGCCGTGTGAGTTTGCCCCTATGCCGGCATCCGATGCGCAACGTCCGGGCAACCCCGGAGGCTCGGGTCCAAGCCGGCCGGACTGCCGACGGCTCGGATCACCGACCGGCTCGATCACCGGCCGTCCGAATCAACGGCCGACTGGCCAGCGCCCGTCGACCACGGCATCGGGATTGCTCCGGCGCAGGTATTCCTGGAAGCTCGCGGCTTGTTCCGCTGCCCAACGCACCTGCAATCCGTGCAGAGTCCGGGCCGGGATCCGGAGCTCGGGGAACTTCCCGGCCAGGGCTTCGGCGAGCCGAATCGTGGCGAGCGCATCGGCAGCCGAGGTGTGCGCAGCCAGCAAAGGCACCCCGTAGTGCTCGCAGGTGGCGACCAGGGTGCGTTTGCCGCGGCGGAAACGGTCCATCTGCTTGTCCAGCACGAATGGATCGAGCACCGGCATCGGCTCCGGGGCGCTGAGGCCGTGGCGGGCGGATTCCGCAGCGAGCACGGTGAAATCATAGGGGGCGTTGAAGGCGAGTACCGGAATGCCCTGTTCGAAGTACCCGGACAGGATTCCGACCAGCTGCCGCACCACCTGTTCCGCCGGGGCGCCTTCCGCGCGGGCCCGTTCCGTGCTGATGCCGTGGATTTGGGCGGCGGCGTCCGGGATTTCGATTCCGGGATCGGCCAACCACTCGTGCTCGGCAAGTGTGCCGCTGCCGGCATCGACCAGAACCACCGAGGCACTGACCAGCCGGGCCTGCAACGGATCCCGTCCGGTGGTTTCCACATCGAAGGCGGCGCGTGGGCCGGCCAACCATGAAACTGCGTCCGGCCCGGGAGGAACATCCAACGATGAAGTCATGCTCCTACGCTATCCCGCCGCACCGACAGTTCCGCACCGGTCCGGAACCGGGTGCAGGCGTGCCGGTGCCGGCCGGCGGCTTCCGATTCGTTAAGCTGAGTGGCATGCGCAAGGACTACATCGACGCGGTGCTGCAACTCACCGGGCTGATCCCGCCGGGAAGGGTGCTGGCCTACGGCGATGTGGCCGAAATGATCAACGACGGCGGTCCGCGCCAAGTAGGCAGTGTGATGTCCCACTACGGCGACCAGGTCCCATGGTGGCGGGTGCTCCGGGCCAGCGGACACCCCGCCGAGGGGCACGGCGAACGGGCCTTGGCCCATTACCGCGCCGAAGCGACTCCGCTGCGCGGGAAAACCACCGGGCAGGATGCCTCCTGGCGGGTGGACATCCAGCGCGCGCGCTGGCAGCCGGACGAGCAGGGTTGGCAGGAGATCGACCGGATCGCGGACAGTTTGGCGCCGCGGGAGAAGAAAATGTCCGAACCGGATGATCTGATGGAGTCTTGAACTCGCATCCTGGCGCCAAGCAGCAGCCCATCGCGGCGACCGCCGGCGGCCCGGCGCTGCGTCTCGTGCCACCGGCGGGCGGCAATTCGGCCGCCCCTGAATTGAGTCCGGACCAGGCCGCCGTCGTCGGCCTGCGCCAGGGGACCGGACCGCTGCTCATCTGGGGTGCTCCAGGGGTGGGTAAGTCCAGCGTGCTGGTGGAAGCAGCGGTCCGCCGGATCGAGCAGGACGGCGTCGATCCGGCCCAGGTGTTGCTGCTGACGCCGAGCCGGATCTCCGCAGCGCGGCTGCGGGACGCGCTCAGCGCGCGGTTGAACCGAACCGTGAGCACCTCGCCGGCCCGCAGCTGGGCCTCCTACGCCTTCGACGTCCTGCGCCGGGCACAGGCCGAAGGGGTGCTGCCCAAAACCGGTCGTGGACCGAAGCTGATCAGTGGTCCGGAACAGGACTTGTTCATCCGGGAACTC
This sequence comes from Arthrobacter russicus, assembly GCF_031454135.1. NCBI lineage: Bacteria > Bacillati > Actinomycetota > Actinomycetes > Micrococcales > Micrococcaceae > Arthrobacter > Arthrobacter russicus. Next base: position 1,030,933 of record NZ_JAVDQF010000001.1, on the reverse strand, counting down.
TTGGAAGGCCATGCCCTGGGCTTCTCCGCCGGTCCGCAGTGGCCCCTCGAAATGCAGGAGGCACTCGGTACCCGGGGGTTCCGGCAGGAAGTCCGATTGCTCTTCGACCGGATGGTGGACAACGGGCTTCTGCCGGCCGACCTGGAACGGTTGGCAGTGCAGAACCAGCGGCCCGAGTGGCTAGCCGCGGCACAGCTCTTCGCCGAGTACCGCGACCTGATCGAATTGAAGAATCCCGGTTGTTACGACCCGGCCGGCATCCTGCGCGCGGTGAGCGATGTGTTCGATGCGCATCCGGAGTGGCTGCAGCAAGAGCGGGACCGGCACCGGCTGATCCTGGTCGATGACCTGCAGGAAACCGGTCGTGCCGCACACGGGGTGCTGCGCCGGATCGGGACCGGCCGGGATCTGCTCATGACGGCCTGCCCCGACGTGGTGGTCCAGGGCTTCCGCGGCGCCCGTCCGGACCTGGTCGGTGCGCTCCGGGACGAACTCGCCGCGGCCGAAGCCGTGCTGGACCGGTCGCACCGGCTCAGCCCGCCGCTGGCCCAGGCGTGGCGCCGGGTGGCCGATCGGATCGCGCAGAGCCGGGGCGGCCACAAGGCCCGGGGCCTGGTGTTCCCGGCCGGAGCGGCTGAGCTAGCCGGAGCGGCTGAACCGGCGGCGGAACCGGCGGTCAGCTCGATCGTCGTGGGCTCCGACGTGCAACAACGGCGCTTCATCGCCGAGCGGATCATGCACTTCCAGATCGACCTGCAGCGGCCATTGAGCCAGATCGCGGTGATCGTGCGCACCGGCAGCCAGCTTGCCGCAGTAGGCCGCTACTTGGCATCGCACGGCATCCCGGTGCGGATCCCGGCCGCGGAAACTCCGGTGCGCGATGAACCCGCAGTCCGGCCGCTGCTGCTGGCGTTCCGGCTGGCCCTGCGCCCGGAGCTGCTCGACGCCGATGCGGCAGTCGAGCTGCTGAGCTCCCGGATCGGCGGGCTCAGCTCGGTGCAGCTGCGGCGGATCCGCAAGCTGTTGCGCGCCGAAGAGCTCTCGGCGGGCGGCGGACGCAGCAGCGACGAGCTGCTGGTCGAAGCCTTTCAACGCCCTGCGCAATTGGCCGCTTTGGGTGTGGACGGGCGCGCCGCGGCCCGGGTCAGCAGCGTGCTTCAGGCGGGCGTCCGCGCGCTCGCCGAGCCCGGGGCGGATCCGCAGACCGTACTCTGGGCGCTCTGGGAAGCCACCGGGCTCAGCGCAGAATGGGCCGCTGCGGCGGTGCGGGAAGGCAGCACCGGCTCGCGGGCCGATCGCGATCTGGATGCCATGATGGCGCTGTTCCAAGCCGCGGAACGTTATGTCGAACAGTCTCCGGCTGCGAGCCCGGAGGCATTTTTGGACTATTTGCTGGACCAGGAATTGCCGATGGACACGCTCGCCGCCCGGGCCGGGAAGGCGGAAGCGGTCGAAGTGATGACGCCGGCCAGTGCGACCGGCCGGCAATGGCCGGTGGTCATCGTGGCCGGCCTGCAGGAAGGGGTCTGGCCCAACAACCGGCTGCGCGGCGAACTCCTGGGCAGCCAATACCTGGTCGAGGTTCTGGAGCTGGGCTCCGCGGCCGCCCAGCGGCTGACCGCCGCGCAACGGATGCGGGACATCAGATACGACGAACTGCGAAGCTTCAGCACCGCGATTTCCCGGGCCAGCGAGCGGCTGATCTGCGTCGGCGTATCCTCCGAAGACGAACAGCCGTCCGGTTTCCTCGATCTGGTCGATCCCTTGCCGCCGGAAGCCGAAGGCGCAGTTCGGCCGTTGACCGAAGTCCGTCGGCCCAAGAACTTGCGGTCCCTGGTCGCGGAATTGCGGCAGACCAATGAAGCCCGGCCGATAGGCATACCCGGCAGCGCAACGCCCGACGAAGCCGCTACGGTTTTGGCCGAGCTGTCCCGGCGCCGGGTTCCCGGTGCCGATCCGGAGAGCTGGTGGGGGCTGGCCGCGTTGAGTTCCACCGACCCGGTGCTGCCGCCCGAGGCGGTGGTCCCGGTCTCGCCCTCCCGGATCGAAGCAGTCCACGACTCCCCGTTGTCCTGGTTCCTGCAAGCGGCCGGCGGGGAAGCCCAACAGGACCTGGCCCGGAGCCTGGGCACCTTGATCCATGGCATTGCGCAGGATTTGCCGGACGGCAAGGCCGAGGATCTATTGGCTGCTTTGGATGACCGTTGGCCGGCTTTGGGGTTGCCGGAGAATTGGCACAGCGATGCGCAGCGGCGGCGGGCGGAACGGATGCTGCTCAAACTCGCCGGCTACCTGCGGCTGATGTCCGCGGAGGGCCGCCGGCTGATCGGCGTGGAACAGGGCTTCGGCGTCGAAGTGCACGGCGATCGGATCGCCGCGCTGAAAGGCATTGTGGACCGGCTCGAAGTCGATGCGCAGAACCGTTTGCTGGTGGTCGACCTCAAGACCGGGAAGCACAAGCCCACGGCGGCGGAACTGGAACGCCACCCGCAGTTGGGCGCCTACCAGGTCGCGGCCGAACACGGGGCGTTCGCCGGACTCGCCGAACAGCAGGGCCTTGCCGGAGCAACCGAAGTCGCCGGGGCCGCATTGGTGCAATTGGGCGACGGCACGCAGAAGCACGATCCGCAATTCCAAGCAGCCGTGGATCCGGCGGATGACTGGGCCACGCCCTTGGTCCGTGAAGCCGCGGTCCTGATGTCGGCCGCCGAATTCGTCGCAGTGCACGATCCTTCGGCGACCGGCCGCCGGCCCTGCCCGTTGCCCGACGTCTGTCCGCTGTGCCGGGGCAAGCAGGTGACCGAATGAATCCGTTGCAGCCGGAACCCGCTGCGGTCCGCCGGCCCACCGACGAGCAGTTGAACATCATCGAGGCCCCACTGGAGCCGATGCTGGTGATCGCCGGCGCCGGATCCGGCAAGACCACCACGATGGCGGACCGGGTGGTGCATCTGGTGGCGCAGGGCCTGGCCCGGCCGGAAGACATCCTCGGGGTGACTTTCACCCGCAAAGCCGCGGGCGAGCTGGCCGCCAAAGTGCGCTCCCAGCTGCGTCAGCTGGCGCTTTCGGCACCGGAACTGGTGGAATCCTTGGGTCCGGAAGCCCTCGGCCCGGAAGCCTTGGAACCGGTGATCGCCACTTATCATTCCTACGCGAACTCGATCGTGGCCGACTACGGACTGCGGATCGGAGTGGAACGGGACGCCACGGTATTGGGCCAGGCCCAGTGCTGGCAGTTGGCGAGTCAGGTGGTGGAAGGCTACGACGGCGATCTGAGCGGCTATTCCGGCAGCGTCAGCACCTTGGTGCAGGCGGTGGTCTCGCTCTCCGCGGAATGTTCCGAACACTTGCGGGACCCGGCCGAGGTGGAATCCTGGCTGGCCTCGCTGGCCAGCGGGTTCGAGTCGCTGCCCTTGGTTTCCGGGAAGGGCCGTGGCCCGACTGCCAAGGCGGTGGAACTGGGGCACCGGTTGGCCACCCGGGCCCGGGTGGCGGACCTGGTGCGGCGTTACCAACGGGCGAAGGCGCAGCGCAATGCCTTGGACTACGGCGATCTGGTGGCCTTGGCGGCCAAATTGGCGCAGCGGGTTCCGGCGGTCGCCGAACAGGAGCGGCAGAAGCACCCGATAGTCCTGTTGGACGAATTCCAGGACACGTCGCACGCCCAGCTGACCCTCTTCGCATCGTTGTTCGGCGGCGGGCATCCGGTGACCGCCGTGGGCGATCCGCACCAGTCGATTTACGGTTTCCGCGGGGCTTCGGCCGGGCAGCTGTTCCGCTTCCCGGAGATCTTCCGGCGCGCCGACGGCCGCCCGGCAGCCACCGCGGCGTTGACCATTGCCTGGCGGAACTCGCTCGCAGTCCTGGACGCCGCCAATGTGATGTCCCGGGAACTCAACCGGAGCGCGCAGCAACAGCACGCCGATTCGCCGGTGCCGTTGTCCGAACTGCGGCCCCGACCCGATGCGCCGGCCGGAGAAGTCGCCTTGGCCCGGTTCGGAACCGAAACAGACGAGGCAGCAGCCATCGCGGAGGACATCCTGGACCGGCGGCGCCGGCAGGCACGCCTGGTGGAGCGGGAGCAGGCAACCGAGTGGGACCGGGCAGCCGGGCCGGAACAGCGCAGCATCGCCGTGCTCTGCCGCCGTCGTGCGCAATTCGGGGCCTTGCAGGAAGCTTTCGACGCACGCGGCCTGGACTACGAAATCGTGGGACTCAGCGGGTTGCTGGCCACGCCCGAGGTGATCGATCTGGTCTCCAGCTTGCGGGTCCTGGTCGATCCGAGCCGTTCGGATGCCTTGATGCGCTTGCTCAGCGGAGCCCGATGGCGGATCGGGGCCAAGGACCTGATGGCCCTGGCCGACTGGTCCCGGTATCTCGCGGCCAATGCCAAGCACGCCCGGAACGGCGGAACCGGCCCGAATGGCGAGCCGCGCGGCAGCGCAGCTCCCGCAGCGGCCGACGACGCCGAATCGGCCAGCCTGGTCGAGGCCTTGGACGCCTTGGACGCGGACTTCTGGCCGCAATCTGCCCGTGAGCTCAGCCCGGTCGGACGGGCCCGGATGCTGGCGCTCCGCGACGAGCTCCGGGGGCTGCGCCGTTTTGTCGGCGATGATCTGCTCAGCCTGATCGGCGAAGTGGAGCGGACCATCCTGCTGGATATCGAGCTCGCAGCGAAGCCCGGCCTGCCCTACCACCGGGCGCGGCACCATCTGGACGCCTTCCAAGACGCGGCAGCAGCGTTCCTGCAGAGCGCCGAACGGGTCGATGTCGCCGCATTCCTGGCCTGGCTCGGCACCGCGGAGGACGAGGAAAACGGTTTGGAGATGCAGGCCGTGGAACCGGTGCCCGGTGCGGTGCAACTGCTCACCGTCCATGCGGCCAAGGGATTGGAATGGGACGAAGTCTACGTTCCCGGGCTCGCGGCGAAAAGCTTCCCGAGTGATCGCGCCGAGCACTGGGGGAGCGGCAACCGGGCCTTGCCCTGGCCGCTGCGCGGCGACCAGGCGGACCTCCCGGTGTGGGAGCTCGGCGGCAGCGACCAGAAGAGCTGGCTCGAGGCACTCGCCGACTTCGGCGACCAGGTCAAAGCGCACGCGCAGGAGGAGGAGCGGCGGCTGGCGTATGTCGCGTATACCCGGGCCCGGAACTATTTGGCGGTCAGCACCTCGAAATTCGCCGGTACCGCGGTCAAAGCCAAGGAAGTGTCGCCGTTTTTAGCCGAACTGGTGGCATCTTCCGACTCTGCCGACTCCCGGATCCAGGTTTCGCACTGGCCCGACGATTCGGAGCTGCCCGAAGAGAATCCGCAGCGCGCCGAGCTGATCCGTGCGCAGTGGCCCTACGATCCGTTGACCGGGCCGGAGCTGGAAACCCCGGCCGGGATCATGCCGCCGCGGGGCAACCGCAGGCTGAGCCTGACCGCGGCCGCCGGCCGGGTGGGCGCCGCTGCGGAACGGCTTGCTGCACTGCACCGGGCCGGCACAGTGCCGGAACTCACCGAGCTGAGCCCGCGCTGGGGGACCGAGGCCCGGCGGCTGCTCGAACGGCGGGCCAGCGGCGGCCAGGCCGTCGAGGTCGAATTGCCGGCACACATTTCGGCCTCGACTTTGGTCGAGTTGCAAACCGACCCGCAAGCGGTGATCCAGCGGATCCGGCGTCCGGTACCCCGCAAACCGGGGATTTCCGCACGCAAAGGCACCGCGTTCCACTCCTGGGTGGAAGAACATTTCGGCCGGGCAGGCCAATTGGACCTGGGCGAATTCCCGGGTTCGGCCGATGACTTCATCGAAGACGCCTACCAGTTGGACGACTTGAAACGGAATTTCGAGGCTTCCGAATGGGCGGACCGGGTGCCGGAGCATATCGAAGTCCCGATTGAAACCCGGGTCGCCGAAGTGGTGGTGCGCGGCCGGATCGATGCGGTTTTCCGTACCCCGGACGGCGATTGGGAACTGGTCGATTGGAAGACCGGGCGCTTGCCCCGGGGCAAGGAACTGCGGGACCGCACGGTCCAGTTGGCGCTCTACCGGTTGGCCTGGGCCCGGCTGCACGGCGTCCCGGTGGAACGGGTCAGTGCGGCGTTCTACTATGTGGCGCAGAACCACACCGAACGGGTGGCCGATTTGGCCGGTCCGGCGGAACTCGAAGCAATCGTCACCTCGGCATACGCCCCGGAACTGCCCGGTCCCGGCCTGCCCGGGTGACCGGATCGTCGAACCGGACGAAGTTTGACCAGACGAAGCTCAACCGGACGAAGCTCAACCGGACGAAGTCACTTTGATCGGCCGGTCGACCGGCTCAGGCGGTGTGCGAGACGGTTTTCAGCGCCGTGGTCTCGGTATTGTCCGGATGCCCGGAATCGCCGGAATCGGCCGAACCCGTCGCCGCAGCATCGGACGGCTCATCCGGGATCGTTTCCACGGCGACTTTGGGTTCCGATCCGGGAACCTGTGCGGTACCGGGATCTTCCGCTTCGCCGGCATCTCCGGCCGAATCGGCGGTCGGCGTCGGATCGGCCACGCTGCCGATGGTCACGGCCGGGGTCGAGACCGGAACCACCGGGGCTTCGACGCTGATCGGCTGCCCGCCGTGTTCGGCGATGTCCTGCTCCAAAGTGTGCAGCATGTCCTCGGCCTCGGCGATCATCGCCGGGTCGCCGGCCGCGACGCCGCGGACCAGCCACTGGGCCAAGGCGAATTCCGCGGAAAGCGCGGCTCGGCGGAGCAGATGCCGGTCCAGGGCCCCGGTACGCGCCGCCGAATAGCTCTCCTGGACGGAATCGGCGAAGCTCTGGTCCGCCATCGCGATCAACCAGGCGAAGTCGTCAGCGGGATCACCGATGCGCAAATCCGTCCAGCCGGTGATCGCGGTGAGCCGCCCGTCATCGAACAAGATGTTGTCTTCGTGCATGTCGCCGTGCACCACGCAAGGGTTGAACCGCCACAGGGCGATGTCCTCCAAAGCGTGTTCCCAACGGCGCAACAAGGCAGCCGGGATCTTCCCGGTGGTTGCGGCCTGGTCCAGTTCGTTGAGCCGGCGTTGCCGGAATTCATTCGCGGTGTACGACGGCAGGTCCGCCTGCTGCACCAAACCGACCGGCAAATCGTGCACCGCGGCCATGGCCGCGCCGACTTCTTTGGCGGTGGCGGTGCCACCGCTGGCCAGAGCGTCCAAACCGGTGACCCGACCAGCCATATGCGAGTACACGAACGTGGTGAGCTCACCGATCCGCACGGTGCCGGCGACCGTCGGCAGCAGGAAGGGCAACTCGGCGCGGATCGCCGGGGTGAAGGCCCGCAGTACCAGCAGCTCGGTCTCCAGCCGGGTGCTGGCCTCGACATGCTTGGGTGCGCGGACCCGCCAGCGTTTGCGATCGCCGTCGATCAGCAGTGCCGAGTCGAAGTCCACGGCGTCGTCGGGTTCGTAGCTGGCCGCGACCGGGCTCAGGCCGGGAACGGCAGCGCTGGCGATGGCAGCGAGTTCGATAGGTGTACGTCTCACCTTTCCACCGTAAGGCTGCCCGGCGGGATCGGGGCTAGTTGCGGCGGCGAGTCGCGGGAACCGGCCAAATCACAGCGCACCTTCGGGCAGCCCGGAATGTGAATTGTCCGAGCTAGTCAGTACGGTAGGACTATGACCGGAATGGACGCCTTGCCCTGGCAGCTCGCGGCGATCGACCGGGGCAGCGAACGCCGTCTGCAAACGGGATTCCTGGAATCGCTCGTGAACTCGCCGAACACCAAGTATTTGGCCGTCCGGGACGGAAAGACCCTGGTCCGGGACCGGCAGATCGTGTTCTTGCGGGATGGCCTTCCGGCACCGGCGGCAGGGCCGGTGGTGTATTTGGGCCGCAGCGAGGACGGCACCGAGCTGCTTGCGGTGGAGCTGGTCCACGACGATCCGGCTGATGACGACCTGGCCGACGAGCGGCTGCCCGGCGCCGAGCCGGGGCCGGGCGAATCCGCGCGTTGGTTGGGATTCCGCAGCATCGGCATGGAACTGCCGCAAGCCCAGGCCCAGTACTTCATCGAAGCGCTGGCGATTCTGAACTGGCACCGGGTGCACCGGCATTGTCCGCGTTGCGGAACCGCCACCACGGTCGAAGCTTCCGGCTGGGTCCGCCGTTGCCCGGTGGACAACTCCGAGCACTATCCGCGCACTGACCCGGCGATCATCGTCGCGGTGCTCGGTGCGGACGATCGGCTGCTGCTGGGCAATGGGGCCACCTGGGAGCCGAATCGGTTCTCCACGCTGGCCGGGTTCGTGGAGCCGGGCGAATCGCTCGAGCAGGCGGTGGTCCGGGAAATCCGCGAAGAGGTGGGCGTTCGGATCCACCGGGTGTCCTATGCGGGCTCTCAGGCCTGGCCGTTCCCGGCCTCGCTGATGGTCGGCTACACCGCCTGGACCGAGGATGCCGAAGCCACGCCCGACGGCGCCGAGGTGGCCCGGGCGCGCTGGTTCAGCCGGGCGGAGCTCCAAGCAGCGGTGCTCAGCGGCGAGGTCATCATCTCGCACCGGATGTCCATTGCCCGGGCGCTGATCGAAGATTGGTATGGCGGTTTGATCGAGGAGCCGACGAGTCGGGCAGATGTCTGAAAGTTTGGAAGAACGGGTCCTGACCGGGCTCGATGAGGAACAACGCACGGTAGCGACCACGTTGACCGGCCCCTTGTGCGTGCTCGCCGGCGCCGGTACCGGCAAAACCCGGGCGATCACGCATCGGATCGCGTACGGGGTGCTGGGCGGCAGCTACAACCCGCAACGGCTGCTGGCCGTGACGTTCACCGCCCGGGCAGCTGCCGAAATGCGCACCCGGTTGCGGGATCTGGGCGTGGGCAGCGTCCAAGCCCGGACTTTCCATGCTGCGGCGCTGCGGCAACTGCAGTTCTTCTGGCCGCAAGCGATCGGCGGAGCGCTTCCGGCCTTGCTGGACCACAAAGCGGCACTGATCGCGGAATCCGCCCGTCGGCTGCGACTGAGCACCGACCGGGCTGCGGTCCGGGATCTGGCCGCGGAGATCGAATGGGCCAAGGTTTCCATGTTCACCCCGGACAGCTACCCCCAGCACGCCGCGGAACGTGGAACGCCCGGCGGTTTCGACACCACGACGATGGCCCGGATCTTCCGGTCCTACGAAGATCTCAAGACCGACCGCAATCTGATCGATTTCGAAGACGTGCTGCTGCTCACCGTGGGGATCCTGCAGGAAGACCAGCGGGTGGCGGCGACCGTGCGTGAGCAGTACCGGCATTTCGTGGTCGACGAGTACCAGGACGTTTCGCCGCTGCAGCAGCGGCTTTTGGAGCTCTGGCTCGGCGAACGGGAAGAGCTCTGCGTGGTCGGCGATTCCAGCCAGACGATCTATTCGTTCACCGGCGCGAATTCCAAACATCTTTTGGAATTCGGCAAGCGCTTTCCCAAGGCCCAAGTGGTGAAGCTGGTCCGGGACTACCGTTCGACGCCGCAGGTGGTCCAGCTGGCCAACTCATTGCTCGCCGCGCGCCGGCCTTCCGGCCGGGCCGCGGACGCCGCTTGGGCGCAGCCGCTGCAGCTTCTGGCCCAGCGCCCGGCCGGCCCGGAGCCGGCGTTCCTGGAAAGCAGCGACGACGAGGCGGAAGCCGCTGCGGTCGCTGCGCGGATCAAGAGCCTGGTCGATTCCGGCACTCCGGCGGCGCAAATCGCAGTGCTGTTCCGGACCAACGGCCAATCGGAAGCGTACGAACAGGCGCTTTCGGCGGCCGGCGTCGGCTACCAATTGCGCGGCGGCGAACGGTTTTTCGCCCGGAAGGAAGTGCGTGACGCGATCTTGTCGCTGCGCGCGGCGTCCCGGGCGGATGGAACCCACGACCAGGAAGCCGCCCCCGGGCTGTCCCAGCAGGTCCGTGATGTGCTGGGCAGCCTGGGCTACACGGACGATCCGCCGGCCAGCAGCGGAGCGGTCCGCGAGCGTTGGGAGTCGTTGTCCGCCTTGGTTTCCCTGGCCGACGAACTGGTGCGGTCGCGCAAGCCGGTGGCCGAAGGCCCGGACTTCGGCCTGGTTGATTTCGTCGCCGAACTCCAAGAGCGTTCGCAAGCCCAGCACGCACCGACGGTGCAGGGCGTCACATTGGCCTCGCTGCACTCGGCGAAGGGTTTGGAGTGGGATGCGGTGTTCCTGGTCGGGCTCAGCGAGGGACTGATGCCGATCAGCTTCGCCGACACGGCCGAAGGCGTCGACGAGGAGCGGCGGTTGCTCTATGTGGGGATTACCCGGGCCCGGGAGTTCCTGCATCTGAGCTGGTCGCTGTCCCGCACGCCAGGCGGACGCGCGCACCGGAAACCGTCGCGGTTCTTGGACGGTCTGCGCCCGGGCAGCACGGCGGCCGCACCGCGGAGCGGAAGCTTCCGGAGCGCCGCCAAGCTCTCGCGCAAACCCCCGGCCACCTGCCGGGTCTGCGGCAATGCCCTGGCCAATGGCGCGGAGCGGAAGATCGGCCGGTGCGGGAATTGCCCGGCCAGTTACGACGAACAGACCTTCGAGGCGTTGCGCAATTGGCGTCTGGAGGAGGCCCGGACGGCGCAGATCCCGGCGTTCATGATCTTCACCGATGCCACCTTGGTGGCGATTGCCGAAGCGAAACCCGGGTCCTTGGCCGAACTCGCCCAAGTCGCCGGGATCGGACCGTCGAAACTCGAACGGTACGGCGCCGCCGTCCTCAACCTCCTGCCGGCTCCATGAAAGCCGGGTTCCGGGACGAGCCGACTGATCTGAGCACCGTGGACGGGCTGCCGGTGGTGGTCCGGCGTTCGGCCCGGCGCCGCCGCACAGTGAGCGCGTTTTGGGAGGACGGCAAAGCCGTGGTGGCGATTCCGGCCAGCTTCACCCGGCGGCAGGAGCGCGAATGGGTGCGCACCATGATTCAGCGCTTGGAATCCTCGAGGCGGAAGTCGGCGCCGAAACGGCGCAACGACGACGCGCTGATGAACCACGCCCGGGAGCTTTCCACCCGGTATTTGCAGGGCCGGGCGGTGCCGGAATCAGTCCGATGGGTGGGCAACCAGAATTCGCGCTGGGGTTCGGCCACTCCGGCGGAAAAGAGCATCAGGCTCTCGGACAAGCTGCAAGGCATGCCGGAGTGGGTGGTGGACTACGTCTTGCTGCACGAGCTCGCGCACTTGGTGGTGGCGGGCCACGGACCGCAATTCTGGGCGTTGCTCACGGCTTACCCCAGGACCGAAGAAGCGAAGGCGTTTCTGGCCGGGGTGAGCTTCGCGCTGGGCCGCGGCATGGCAGACGACCAGCCGGACGCCGGATCCCTGGCCGAAACAGAAGCCTGATCGGCGGTCCGGCGCTGCGGCTGCCCAGGAGGGGGGGGTCAGGCCACCGGACTTTGCGCCGGCCGGCCTGGCTTCTCGGCGAGGAGATAGGCCTGTGGGGTCTTCTCCCAGGCTTCGGCTTGCCGGAGCACGCTGGCGCGCAGACCGAAACCCGCCGAAACGAGCAGCTGTTCGATTTCGTCCGGTGGCAACCGGTAGGCGTCGAGGGCGACGTCGTGGCCGTAGGCCTGCGTGATCCGGCGTTTCTCCTGCCCGGCCTGGAATGCGAGCAGGAGTTGCCCGCCCGGGCGCAGCACCCGGAAGAACTGCGCGAAGACACGGGGCAGTTCCGCGGGCGGCAGATGGATGATCGAATACCAAGCCAGCACTCCGGCCAACGAGGCCTCCGGCAGGGGCAGATCCAGCATCGAACCTTGCTGGAAGCGGATCCCTGGATGATCCCGACGGGCCACCTTGAGCATTTCCGAGGAAAGGTCGATGCCGGTTACGGTCAGACCCAGACTGCGCAAATGGCCGGCGATCCGGCCCGGCCCGCAGCCGACGTCGGCCACTTCGGCGCCGGCGAATTGGGCGGCGGCTTCCGCGAAGGCGGCCAGCAACGCGCGGTCGAGCGGCTTGCCGGCCAGCTCGTCACGCAGCAGCGCGGCGTAGTCCTCGGCGACCAGGTCGTAGGCGGCCGCGGTCTCGCGCAGATGCCCGGGCATCTGCTCGGTCATTCCTTGGGCGTGCTGGGGTCCTCCGGGTGCTCGCCGTCGTCCGGGCCGGCTCCGGATTGCGGTTCGTAACCGCCGGTGAGCAGCTTCGCCAAGGCCTCGTCCACGGCCGAATCCGAAGCCTCGGCCATTTCCCGGCGTTCGCTGAAGCCGGTGGGATCGTCCAAGTCTTCCGCGGTCGGCAGCAGGTCCGGGTGTTTCCAGATCGCATCGCGTCCGGCGACCCCGCGCTGTTCCTTCAACGCGGCCCAGAGGGTCGCGGCTTCCCGAAGCCGGCGCGGTCGCAGCTCCAGCCCGACCAAGGAGCCGAAGGCGTGCTCCGCGGGACCACCGGTGGCCCGGCGGCGTCGTACGGTTTCCCGCAGCGCCGCAGCGGAAGGCAACTGGGCCGCCGCTTCGAAACTGAGTTCGTCCACCCATCCCTCGACCAAGGCGAGCGCGGTTTCCAGTTTGCTGAGCGCGGCGTCTTGGGCTGGGGTGCGTTGCGGCATGAAAACGCCTTGCGAGAGGGCTTCGCGGATCCGTTCCGGATCCGAGGGGTCGAGGTCGCGGGCCAACTCTTCGATCCGCGAGGTGTCGATGTGGATGCCCCGGGCATACGCTTCGATTGCGCCGAGCAGATGCCCGCGGAGCCAGGGGACCTGCACGAAGAGCCGGGCGTGCGCAGCTTCGCGCAGGGCCAGGAAAAGCCGCACTTCGGCTTCCGGGACTTCGATCCCTTCGCCGAAAGCCGCGACGTTGGCCGGCAGCAGCGCCATTTGCAGATCGGCCAACGGAACTCCGATATCGGTAGAGGAGACCACTTCGCGGGCCAAGGCACCGACGGCCTGGCCGAGCTGCATCCCGAACAATGCGCCGCCCATGTTCTGCAACATCGAGGAAGCACCGCCCATCATGGACTTCATCTCTTCCGGCATCTGTTCCTGCAAGGTTGTGGAGAGCGCCAGTGCGATGCTGTTCGCCACCGGTTCGGTGAGCCGTTTCCAGGTGCCCAGAGTCTCCTCGACCCATTCCGCCCGGGACCACGCCCGGCCGATCAGGCCGGTGCTGGGCAACTCGGTGACCGGGTCCAGCCACAGTTCGGCCAATCGCAGTGCTTCGTCGACTTCCCGCGATTGCGCCGGGGTGACCGAAGGATCGCCGCCGGCCGCCGCCTGGCGCGCATTGTCGTGAGCGAGCTGCCAATTCACCGGACCCTCGGTGGGCGAGTTCATCATGGTTTGGAACTGCGCGAACATCTGTTGCAGCGCGTTCGGGTCCGAGGGCAGACCAGCGGCTTTCGCCAGCTCGGCCGGGTCGATGCCCTCCAAGCCCTTGCCGCCCATCAAACTGGCCAAGATCTCCTGCAGGGGGTCGCGCGGCGTCTCGTCATCGTTGTTGGCTGGTTCGTTGCTCATCGCGCATCCTCGACTGTCCCGCCCGTCGAGGCCTCCGCCTATCCGGCGTCCGGCCCGTCCGAGCTGTTCTGGCTGTTCATGCCAAGGTACCGCCGTCCGGGGTGACTTGTCTGCGTCCGGCGCGCTCCGTTCGCTCTAGGCCGAGCAAGGCGCAGTGCCCGCACAGCCGAAGCGCGTAGGCTAGAGCTTTGATACCCAGTAGCATGTCGCCCGCTCAGACGGGTGTGATGACCGTCGAGGAGTCGATTTGAGCCAGGCGCATAGCGGAGAGCCGGTGCCGGAGAACGCCCGCCCCGCGTCAGGCTTCGGCCAGACCGGTTTCGGCCAGCCAGGCTTCGGTTACCCGCCGCCGGTCCGCCGTCCGCGTGATGGCCGGGCAGTGGCGATGGCGGTCTCCGGAGTCGTCGCCTTGCTGCTGGCTTTGGCCGCGATCATCCTGCCTGCGCCCTATGTGGTGGAATCGCCGGGACCCACGCTGAACACCCTGGGCAGCGACAAAGACACCAAGATCATCAGTATCACCGGACGGCAGAGCTACCCGGCGAACGGCCAGCTGGACATGGTCACGGTGTACGTCAACGGCGGGCCGCAGAGTTCGGTCAACCTGTTCGAGGCTTACCGCTCCTGGATGGATCCGAAACAAGCGGTCTACCCGGTGGAGCTGGTCTATCCGGCTTCGGCGACCAAAGACCAGATCACCAGCCAGAATGCCGCCGACATGACCAATTCCCAGGATGCCGCACGCGCCGCGGCGCTGGGCCTGCTGGGCATCGATTACCAACAGGAGCTGCTCGTCGGTTCGGTCCCGGAGGGGTCGGCGTCGACCGGCAAGTTGCAGGCCAATGACCGCTTGCAGAGCATCGACGGCAAACCGATCACCGCGCTTTCGGTGGTGCAGGAAGTGTTGGCAGCCGGGCAGGGCGCGCCGGTGACCATCGGAGTGCTCCGGGACGGCGCGGCTCAGGACGTGGTGGTCACTCCGGCGAAAGCCGACGACGGCCGGTTCCTCCTGGGGGTATTGCTGAAATACTCGTACGTCTTCCCATTCGACATCAAGATCAGCCTGGAGAATGTCGGCGGCCCCAGCGCCGGGATGATGTTCGCTTTGGGCATCATCGACACGCTGACCCCGGGGGATCTGACCGGCGGAAAGCATTTTGCCGGAACCGGGACCATCGACGCCGCCGGCAATGTGGGCCCGATCGGCGGGATCGTGCAGAAGATGTACGGGGCCCGCTCCGCCGGTGCCACGGTTTTCCTGGCCCCGGCCGCCAACTGCAATGAGGTCGTCGGCAAGGTTCCGGACGGCCTGCAGGTGGTCCGGGTGGCCACGCTCAAGGAGGCGTTCGACGCCGTCAAGACAATCGCCAGCGGACAAGACAGTTCCGCTTTGCCAACCTGTACCGCACGCTGACCGCAAGGAGAGCTGGAGAAATTGGAACTGCGCAACGCCGTCGTTCGTGGGCTATTAGGGGAACTCTGTGCTTCGGCCTTGAATGCCCCGACAAATCGCTTAGCGATCGAACAAGCATCAGCAACTGAACGAGCAACCGAGGACAGAGGATCACTGTGACATCCGGCCAAAGCACATCGACACCACGGCGCCGCCGCGGCGCACTGCTGCCCACCCTGATCATCCTGGTATTGGCGGTGATCGCGTTCGTCTTCTTCGCCAATGTCTACACCGAAGTCCTGTGGTTCAGCCAGCTGGGCTTCGACGGCATCTTCTGGCGGCAGAACATCGCCAAGGGTGCCATTTTCATTGCCGCCTTCCTTTTGATGGCCGCAGTGGTCTACCTGTCGATCCAGCTCGCCTACCGGGCCCGCCCGGTGTACGCGCCGGAGAACCCGGTGCAGGAGAACTTGAACCGCTACCAGGCGCAGTTGGAGCCGGTCCGCAAGGTCGTGATGATCGGCGTCCCGTTGGTCTTCGGCCTGTTCGCCGGTGCCGCTGCACTGGGCCAGTGGCAGAAAGTGATGCTCTTCATCTTCCAATCCCCGTTCGGGCAGAATGACCCGCAGTTCGGCATGGACATCGCTTTCTACACCAATACCCTGCCGTTCCTGGGCTTCCTTTCCGGTTTGCTGATTTCGGTGGTGCTGATCTCCGGCATCGCGGCGTTGTTGACGCACTACCTCTACGGGGCGATCCGGCTGCAGGAACGCGGGCTGTTCACCTCCCGCGCAGCCCAGATCCAGCTTTCGATCATGGCCGGGATCTTCCTGATCCTGCTCGGCGCGAATTTCTGGCTGGACCGGTTCTCCACCTTGCAGAACAACACCGGTTTGCGGTCCGGTGCGATGTACACCGATATCAACGCGGTGATCCCGACCAAGGCGATCCTGGCGATCGCCGCCGGGATCGTGGCGATCCTCTTCATCATCGCCGCAGTGATCGGCCGCTGGCGGTTGCCGGTGATCGGTACCGCGATGCTGATCATCACCGGCATCGTGGCCGGCGGAATCTACCCCTGGGCGGTGCAGCAATTCCAGGTGAAGCCCTCCGAAGCGACGGTGGAAACTCCTTTCATCCAGCGCAATATCGATATGACCCGTTCGGCTTACGGGATCAACGACGTCGAGGTGATCCCGTACAAGGCGACCACCACTGCGGCGCCGGGCGCGCTGCGGCAAGATGCCACGACCACGGCCAACATCCGATTGCTGGACCCTAACCTGATGTCGCAGACCTTCGCCCAGCTCGAGCAGTACCGGCCGTACTACGGCTTCCAGAAGACGCTCAATGTGGACCGCTACATGGTGGACGGCAAGGTCCAGGACACCGTGATCGCGTTGCGTGAACTGAACCCGGCGGGCATCCCGGCGGCGCAGCAGAGCTGGTACAACCAGAAGCTGGTCTACACGCACGGTTACGGCGTGGTCGCTGCCTACGGCAACACCGCGACCGCCGACGGCAAGCCGGTGTTCATGCAGTCCGGCGTGCCGACCACCGGCAAGCTCGGCGACGATTCCAGCTACCAGCCGCGGATCTACTTCGGCCAGAACACGACCGATTATTCGATCGTCGGCGCGCCGCAGGGTGCGCCCTCGGTGGAACTCGACCGGCCGCAGGGCGGCGACACCGCCTCTGATTCGAAGAACACCTTCAATGGCAACGGCGGCCCGGACGTCGGCAACTGGTTCAACAAGTTGGCGTATTCGATCAAATTCCAGTCCACCGACCTGCTGCTCTCCAGCGGCGTGAACGAGAAATCGCAGATCCTCTACGACCGGACCCCGGTGCAGCGGGTGCAGAAGGTGGCCCCGTACCTGACCATCGACGGCAACCCGTACCCGGCGATCATCGACGGCAAGGTCAAATGGATCGTGGACGGATACACGACGTCCAACGCGTACCCGTACTCGCAACAGCAGCCGCTGGATTCGGCGACCACGGATTCTTTGACCACCCGGTCCGGGACCAGCGCGCTCTCCGGCTCGATCAACTACATCCGGAACTCGGTCAAGGCAACGGTCGATGCCTACGACGGTTCGGTGAACCTGTATGCCTGGGACGATAAGGACCCGATCCTGAAGGCCTGGCAGAACATCTTCCCGAGCACGGTCAAGCCGATCTCGGAGATGTCCGGGGATCTGCTCAGCCACATCCGTTACCCGGAAGACCTGTTCAAAGTCCAGCGCGAGCTGCTCGGCCGGTACCACGTGACCAACGCCGCCGAGTTCTACAACAACACGGATGCCTGGAGCGTGCCGAACGATCCGACTTCCGGCGACAACACCAAGCAGCCGCCGTACTACATGTCGTTGCAGATGCCCGGCCAGTCCGCGCCGGCCTTCTCGCTGACCTCCAACTTCATTCCGCAATCGGTGCAGGGCACTGATTCGCGCAACGTGCTCTACGGCTATTTGGCCGCTGATGCCGATGCCGGGTCTACCGACGGGGTGAAAGCGGATTCCTACGGCAAGTTGCGGCTGCTTTCGCTGCCTACGGACACCTTGGTCCCGGGTCCGGGGCAGGTTTACAACCGCTTCGTTTCCGATCCGACCATCTCCAACGCCTTGAACATCCTGAAGCTGGGCCAGTCGACGCTGAAGAACGGCAACTTGCTGACCCTGCCGGTGGGCGGTGGTCTGCTCTATGTGCAGCCGGTTTACGTGCAGTCGTCCACGGGTGAATCCAGCTACCCCACGCTGCAGCGGGTCCTGGTGGCGTTCGGCGACAAGATCGCCTTCGCACCGACGCTCGATGCGGCACTGGACCAGCTCTTCGGCGGCGACTCCGGAGCCAGCGCCGGGGACAAGGACAAGGGCACGACGACGGCGCCGCCCGGCTCGACCGGGGAGACCGGCACCGGCGAGAACCCGGATGCCAAGGCCGCCCTGAACAAGGCCCTGCAGGATGCCAACCAGGCGCTCAAGGACGGCCAGGACGCGCTGAGCAAGAGCGACTTCGCCGCTTATGGCGTAGCGCAGAAGAAGCTCAACGACGCGATTGCGGCGGCTTTGGCAGCGGAAGGCAAGCTGGGCGCCAGCGCGGCGCCGGCGCCTGCTCCGTCGTCGAGCCCGACGCCGTCAGGGCAGTCCTCGGGTGCACCGACTGCCGGGAGCTCGGAAGTCTCCGATTCGGCATCGGCTCCGCCGACGCCGTAATCCGTTGAGCAGCAACCCCGGTTGGCCGGGGCAGGGGCCGGTTTCCCTCGTGGAAGCCGGCCCCTTTTTGCCCGATTCCCGGATCGAATTCGACCGTAGCCCCCGGCGGATCGGCTCGATTTGGATCCTGGGAGGCGAGCGGGTAATGTTGATCTAGCGCCGCGGGGTGGAGCAGTTCGGTAGCTCGCCGGGCTCATAACCCGGAGGTCGCAGGTTCAAATCCTGCCCCCGCAACGAAAGTTGCACTGGAGAGTGCGCATGAAGTGGCCCTGACCAGCAGAAATGCCGATCAGGGCCACTTTGTTTTAAGCCTTTGCGGTTCGTTTGCGCCTGCCGGCTGAGCCGGCAGGCGCAAACCCCGGAACCAGTTCCCGCCGTGTTGCTCCCTTGAATGACCATTCCCTGGTGTAAAAATTGAGCTTCAGTGGGTCCCGGTAACCTCCGCGGGCCGGCCCCGTGATCCACGGGGCCCGACCCGATGAGTGAGAGGAAGCGCCCGTGGTCAACGTCATGCTGTCCGGCGGCATCGCCCTGCTGGTAGCGCTTTTGGGCACGCCGTTGTTCATCCGGGTGCTCGTGCGCTACCGCTACGGCCAGATCATCAGGGATGATCTGGTGCACCACCAAGTGAAACGCGGCAAGCCGACGATGGGCGGCGTGGTGATCATCGGCGCCGCGGTCCTCGGCTACTTCGGCTCGTACGCGGTGCTGCTGCTGATTAATTCCGCTGGCCGGCTCCAGGCCGGCCCCGGGCCGGCTCCGGGTGGACTGCTGGTGCTCTTCCTATTGCTGGGGCTCGGCCTGATCGGCTTCCTCGACGATTACATCAAGGTCCGCAAAGCGCGCAGTCTGGGGCTCACCTCCCGGCAGAAGCTACCAGGGCAACCTCTCCGCCGAGGTAGTCCACGAAACCCCGACCGAATCGACCGGGGTGGCAGACCTGCCGAAGTCCAATGACGTGAATTTCAGCAACATCGCCTATCAGGCCGATGCCTCGGCGAGCACGACCCTGATCGATATGGTCGATGGCAGCGGCAACAAGCGGGACCTCACCACCTCGACGGGCAGCGCCAGCATCAACATCAAGTGGCTCGCGCACTGAATCCATTGAGCTGATCCGGGCGCCGGTGCTGCCGCAAGGCCGCGCCGGCGCCGTTCTTTCAGGCCCAGCGGTCCAAGCTGGCGAAGAACCCATCGATGGATACCGCTTCTTGCTGCGCCACGGCGCGACGGTGCACCCAGGCCGCCACCGCGAGGTCAAGGACACCGAGTCCGAACGGGGAGACTACGACGCCGAGCTCCGGATCCAGTTCCAGGTCGCCGGACAGCAACTCGGGGATCGTTCCGGTGATGAAATCCCGGGAGCCCCATGCTTGTTCGGCCAAATGCGGCGAGGTCTGCGCCTTGAGGCAATGGTCGACGTCGTCGACCAGGTTCTGCACTCCGGCCAGGGCCGCGACCGTGAAGTCGCGCAGCGAAACATTCAGATAGACCTGACCGGCCCGGGGCGGGCGGGAGATGTACGGGACCGCAGCTGTGGTCGCGGTGATCACCACGCCGCTCTCCAGCGCCTCATCGGCGGTGACCGCTCTGGCGGTCAGGCCCTTGGCCCCGATGTGTTGGATCAGGGCTTCGGCGCTGGCCGGATGCGGATCGCAGACCAGCACCGTGCGCACCGGGAGTTCCAGGGCGATCAGGTAATCGATGATCGTCCGGGCGATCACGCCGGCGCCGAAGATGCTCACCGTTCCGTCGCTGAGCGGGTGGCTGGACTGCAGGGCGCGCAGCGTGACTGCAGCGCCGGCAGCGGTTCGGGCGGCGCTGATTCCGGCGGCTTCCAGACAGGCATAGGGGTAGCCGTCGGCCATCGAGTTGAGCACCAGGATCGCCGAAGCGCGGGGCAGGTCGCTTGCCACATTCCCCGGAAACGAAGAGATCCATTTGATCCCGGCGACGTCTTCGCCGCCCTGGTCCTGGATTCGGGCCGGCAAGGCGATGATTCGATCATCCGGCCGGTCGGCGAACTTCAAAAAGTAGGAGTCCGGGTTCGTGGTGCGGCCCGCCCCGTGCTGCCGGTAGGTGTTTTCCACGATCGCGGACACCGCCTGCTTGTCTTCGATGATGGCGGCCACGGTGGTTCCGCGGACCAGGTCAAAAGTCTTCGACATGATTTTCTTCCAACGTTTCTAGGTGGTGGACGGGTGCGGCCGGCGGGTCACCGGCGGCGACGTTGCTGGATTGCGGTGAGGGTGAGGAAAACCACGCCGAGGACAATGGCGAATGTCCAGGCCAACGGGGTGGCGTAAATGGACAGCGGGCTGTCCGGATCGACCAAGGTGGCTTGGCCCCAGGACTGCCGGATCGAGGTGGCCACAATGCTGGCCGGGTTCAATTCGGCGACCGCCCGGATCGGCCCGGGCATGCCTTCGGCCGGAAGGAACACCGTGGAGCAGAAGGAGAACAGGACCAGCAGCAGTGCGCCGACCGGTTCGATGGTCTCCGGGTTGTCGATCAGTTCGCCGATGAAGCTGGCGCAGGCCAGCATCGCCGCATAGAAGGTGGCCAGCAGCAGCAGCGAGCCGAGGAAAGCGACGGCACCGCCGGCCGGCCGCCAGCCGAGCAGCAAACCGATGCCGGAGACCAGCAGCAGCGCGACCAGGGCGGCGGCCAGATCCGCGAGAATCAACGCGATCGAGCGCAGCAGCGAGGGGATCGGCATGGTTTCACTGCGTAGCGAAAGCCCGGTTTTGCGATCGATGGCAGCGCTGATCGCGGTCGGCCCGAGCACCGCCACACCCACTTGAACGGCAACGCCGGCAACCACGTACGCCGGGTAGCTGACGCCGTCCGGAACCCGGATCGCGTCCTTGAAGATCAAACCGAGGACCACCACCATGACGACCGGATTCATCGCGATTCCGATGAACTTCCCGGGGGAGCGCAGGGTGCGCCAGATCTGTCGGGACACCAAAGCCCGCAAGGCAACCCATTGCGATCCCAGATTTGCCACCGGGCCTGCGCCGATTGTTGCTGCTTGGCTCATCGTGTGCCGCCCATCGCCAGTTCTGGTCCGGTCGAGGCGGCGGTCGCCGTCCCGGTGGTGAGAGTGTGGAACGCTTCGTCGAGGGTGGGTCTGCGGATCTGGACCTCTTCCACGTCGATTCCGTCGAGTTCCAACCTGGTCAGGATCGGGACCAGAGCGGCCGGCCCAGCGACGTTGCGGGCGGTCAACCGGGCGCGTTGTGCGTCGATCTGCACGTCGAGTGCTCCGTGCGCAGCGAGGATCGACGCGGCACGCCGGTGGTCGGACGCGTCCAGGACCACGATCTCCACGTGTTCGTTCCGGCCGACCAGGGCTTTCATCTCGGAGGGGGTTCCTTGGGCGAGTACCCGTCCGTCTGCCACCAAAACGATGTCGTCAGCCAGCGCGTCGGCCTCGTCCAGGTACTGCGTGGTCAAGATCAGATCGGTTCCTTGGGCGACGATTTCGCGGATGATCTCCCAGAGTGCCTGCCGGCTGACCGGGTCCAGCCCCGTGGTCGGTTCGTCCAAAAAAAGCAGTGCCGGTTGGCTGATCAGGCCCACCGCCAAGTCCAAGCGCCGGCGCATGCCACCGGAATAGTGCTCCAAGCGGCGTCCGGCTGCGGACACCAGATCGAACCGTTGCAGAAGCCGGTCGGCACGGCCTCTGGCCTCCGCCGCAGGAATGCCGCTGAGCCCGGCGGCCACCACGAGGTTCTCCCGGCCATTGAGAAATCCGTCGACGCAGGCATCCTGCCGGACCACCGCGATCTTCCGGCGCAGTGCGGCCCGGTCGGCGACCACGTCGAGCCCCAGTACCTGGGCCTTGCCGGAGCTCGGCGGAGTCCTGGTACTGAGGATGTTCACGGTGGTCGATTTGCCGGCCCCATTGGGTCCCAGGACGGCCAGGGTCCGGCCGCGAGGTGCTTGGAAGGAAAGACCTTGCAGCGCCTTCTTGTCGCCGAACTGTTTGGTCACATCGGCGACGTCGATCGCGAGGTCCATCTGCTCGGACTCCTCTGGTGTGGGTGCTGGTCGGGGTTTGGCGGTACCGGATTAATCCGGTACCGGAAAAGCCGAAAAAAGGGATAGGGATGGTTTGGAAACCCCATCGGAAGCGGCGGGAAAAACCGTCGCATCGTGCGGCCGAAAATCAATTTTTCATCATCCGATGAAAAGCTACAGCACGTCTGAGCAATCGCGCAAGGATTTTCATTTATTGGCATGAAATGCTTCACAGGGTTCTCACAAGTTTCTACCAGGTTACTGTCAAAAAGAGTAATACTAACCTAGCTTTGTATCAGGTTAGGTATTACTTAAGGGTTACTTAAGTGGCAATGGGTATTGCTGTTTTGTCTTTGTGTAGTTAAGCTTCAGAGGCAGCTGTCAACGCAAAATTTAGTTACTATTCACCTACTCGGACAACCTGGCGCTATGGTCAAAATCCCCGTGAATACAGGGATGTTTTTCGGGTATTTATTGCGAACGACGGTTGCTTGAACGCGCCCTTGAGGCTCGATCACGTCAGAAAATTGGGTATTGCCCAGTCTTGAGTTGTTCCACTACACTCGCTTTTGGCCCGACAATGATGCCGGGTTTGCGACACCGGGAACGTGGCTCTGTGACCATGTGATATCCGTACCCGATGCCCCAACTTTCACGCACGCCGAATAATTTGGCGTGCTCTCGTGAGGTAATCCTCCAGAATGGATTAGGACACTTCCTTGCTTATAGATATGCCTACGGCCTTTAACACGCGTGATTTGTATGTCGACCTGACACGACGAATCGGAATTCCGCTGCATTTGAAATGCGAGGGGTTTAACTTTGCCGGCTCGATCAAGCTCAAACCGGCAATTGCCATGGTGCAGGCCGCCGAGCGGGCGGGCCGGTTGAAACCGGGCGGGTTGCTCATCGAGTCGTCCTCCGGGAACTTGGGATTGGCGCTGTCGATCATTGCTGCGGACCGGGGCTACCAGTTCTTGTGCGTCACCGACGACCGCTGCAACCCGGCCACCGTGGCCGCGATGCGCGCCTACGGGACGTCAGTCGAGATCATCACGGATCCGGATCCGGAAGGCGGCTATCTGGCTGCCCGGCTCCGCCGGGTCGATGAATTGCTGGCCGAGAACCCCGGCTCGCTCTGGTTGGACCAATACCGAAATTACGAAAACTGGCTCTCGCACTACCGGTCGACCGCGTCCGAGATCGCCGAAGCCTACCCGAATCTTCGCTATCTGTTCGTCGGAGCCGGCACCACCGGGACCGTGAGCGGTTGCGCCCGTTACATGCTGGACCACTATCCCTCGGTCCAGGTCATCGGAGTGGACAGCAGCGGCTCGGTCAACTTCGGAACGCCCAGTGCTCCCCGGCAGATCCCGGGCTTGGGTTCCGGCATTCCGCCGCACCATCTCGACCTCTCGGACCTGGCGGACACGGTACTCGTCGACGAAATCGACACCATCCGGATGTGCCGTCGGCTGGCCCGCACCGGCCTGTTGTTCGGCGGCTCCACCGGGACCGTGGTGGCGGGGGCGGAACGCTGGCTCGCCGGGCGCAGCGACGTCGTCGCCGGCGAAGCGGTCACGCTCGCACCGGACCTCGGCGAACGCTACTTGGGCAGCATCTACGACGACGCCTGGGTGACCGCACGGTTCCCCGAATTGGCCTGCGAACTCCAAGACCTGCAAGCAGCGCAGTAAACCCGCTGTTCCCTTCCACCGAATATGAGGCACCCGTGACTGTAGCTGGCTCCGTACCGAACGCCGACGCACCTGCGACTTTGCCGTTGCTCAGCGGCCAATATGGCATGTGGCTCCATGAGCAGATGGACCCGGACAACCCGGCACTGAGCACTGCGGGATTCATCGACATCACCGGTCCGGTGGATGTCGAGATGCTGCAGCGGGCCACCGAGCTGGCGCTGCACGATTGCGAGTGCCTCCGGGTCCAGATCCAGGTGAACGACGGGATTCCGGAACAGGTGATCGATCCGACTCCGATCCAGGTCCCGATCGTGGACTTTTCGAGCTTTCCGGATCCCGAGGCCACTGCGGAGTCCTGGGCGAGCGAGCAGATGGCCGACGCGCTTCCGCTGTCCCGGGGCGGCATGCGGTCCAGCGTGGTCAAACTCGGTGCGCAACGGGCGGCCGTCTATCTGGAAGGCCACCACGTCAAATGGGATGGCATCAGCGGCGCGCTCGTGGGTGGGCGGATCGCGCAGCGTTACCAATGGCTTGTGGACGGGACCGAACCCGAGGTCTGGCCCGCCTACGCCGAACTGGTCGCCGAAGACCTCGCGTACCTTTCCTCGGATCGGCACGACGTGGATGCCGAGTATTGGCGCTCGACGATCGATTCGACGCTGCCGATCACCGCGATGTACCAGGGCAGTTGGCAGCCGCCCAAGGGCGAACTCCGCCGATCCACGGTGTTCAGCGCGCAGTGGCATGAGCAGCTGCGGGAGTTGGCCCGCGGCAGCCGCACCACCTGGGCGGTGCTCGGCTTCGCCCTGACCGCGGCCTATCTGGCCCGCCGGACCGGAAACCGCGAGGTGACGCTCACCATTCCGGTGGCCCGCCGGAGCACCGAAACGGCCAAGCTGCTGCCCGGAATGCTGGCGAATTTCCTGCCGCTGCGGGTCGAAGTCCGGCCGGATGAGGACGTGACCGAATTGGCCAGCCGGATCTCCGCCGACGTCAAGGGGCTCACCAAAGCCCAGCGCTACCCGGCCGGCGCGGTCCGCCGCCTGCTCGGCCTGGATTCGGGGGATCTGCGCCCGCTCGGCCCGAGTGTGAACATCCTCGGCTATCCCGGTGCTGCTCCGATGGGGGAGGCCTTCGCCTCGACGCGGGATCTGTCCACCGGACCGGTGGAAGACCTGCAGTTCGAATTCCAAGTAGCGGTCAACGGCGAAGTCCGGCTGCACCTCAACGTCAACCCGCAGCTGCACAGTGCCGAAACCGCTGAACAGCTGCTCGAGGAATTCGTCGGTTTCGTCGGCACCGCGCTCGCCGAGCCGCGGCCGAGCGTGGGCAGCATCGACCTGTCGGGCGGGGAACCGGCAGCGAAGGCCGGCCGCTCAGCCGAAATCCGCGGTCTGGACCGGCCGGTACCGGCCTTGGATCTGCTGTCCCGGTTGCGGCAGGCGGATCCGGAACGGCTGTGCCTGGTGGAACCGGACGGCAGGCGGTTCTCGAACCGGGAATTCCTGGCCCTGGTGGCTGCCAGCTACGCCGAACTGCGCGGCAACGGCTTCGGCGAAGCGTCCGTGCTCGCCGTCGAGGCGGTGCCATCGGCACGTCTGGTGGCGGCGATCCTCGCCGCCTGGCAGCTCGGCGGTGCGTACTTCCCGGTAGCCGCAGACACCCCGGCCAACCGGCTGGCACACCTGTTCGGGAGCACCGGCGCCGGCTATGCCCTTGCCGGATCCGCGGAGTTCGCAGCCAACGCCGCGGAAGCCGCCCCGGGGCTGTGCTTCCTGCGGAACGACCTCGCTGCCGCCGATTCGGCGGTTTCGACCGAGCTGGTGCAACTGCCGGTATCCGAGCACGCCCCGGCCTACATCATCTTCACTTCCGGATCCACCGGACTGCCCAAGGGCGCCGTGCTTTCCCGCCGTGGCATGATGAACCACCTGCTCGCCAAAGTCGAAGACCTGGAGCTTGCGGAATCGGACCTGGTGGCCATGACCGCACCGCTGACCTTCGACATCTCGGTCTGGCAGATGTTCGCGCCGTTGCTGGCCGGGTCCGGGCTCCGGTTGGTCGACCGGCAGACCTCGGTCGACCGGGACGCACTCCTGGAACTGGTTGCCGGGGAACAGATTTCAGTGCTGGAAATCGTGCCCTCCTTGCTGCGCACCGTCGTGGAGGGGTACCTGGCCGGAGACGATCTGGCCCGGCCGGAATCACTCCGCTTGCTGTTGGTCACCGGGGAGGAACTCCCGCTCGACGTCGCCCGCGCTTGGCATGCCCAGTTCCCCGGGATCCCGGTGGTGAACGCTTACGGTCCGACGGAATGCTCGGACGACGTCACGCACGCCTGGCTGACCTCGGCCGGTTCGGCTGCGCCGGGATCGCAGGAGGCCGCGCCGGCGCCTCAGACGGTGGCCGAGCGGGCACCTATCGGCCGAGCGCTGCGCAACACCAGTCTCTACATCCTGGACGAGTTCCTGCGGCCGGTGGCTCCGGGCCGAACCGGCGAACTGTACGTCGGCGGCGTCGGCGTCGGAATCGGTTACGCCGCCGATCCGGCCCGCAGCGCTTCGGCCTTCATCCCGAATCCGTGGGCTGCTCCCGGCGCCCGGATGTACCGGACCGGAGATCTGGTCCGATTGCGCGCGGACCGGCAGCTGGAGTTCCTGGGCCGGCAGGACCACCAAGTCAAGATCCGGGGGTTCCGGATCGAGCTGGGCGAAGTCGAAGCTGCAGTCCGCGCGGTCCCGGGCGTGGCCGATGCCGTGGTGGCGACCCACGGCCAGGGCCTGCGCCGCGGCTTGGTGGCCTACGTGCAGGCCACGGATCCGGAGGCGGGAGCCTCGGACGAATGGCTGGAACGCGGTGTGGCGGATCTGCTTCCGGCCCACATGCGCCCGGACATCTGGATCCTGCTGGAGACGATGCCGTTGACCGCCAATGGCAAAGTCGACCGCAAGAACCTGCCGGAGCCGCAGGCGCCGGACCGTAGCACCGGCATCGATCAAGGCGAATCGGAGGTCCGGGCGATCGGGGAGCATTTCGCGGCGATCCTCGAGCTTGAGCAAGTGGGGCAAGACGAGACTTTTTTCGATCTCGGCGGCAACTCGCTGCTCGCCACCCGGTTGGTGACCGCTTTGCGGACCCGGTTGCAGCTGTCCGTGAGCCTGGCCGACATCTTCGCGCATCCGACGCCGCGGCGCTTGGCCGCAGCCACCCGGATCGCGTCTTCGGTGCAGGGGCATACGGTCCCGATCCGGTCGTTGAGCAGCGCGCCGCTGTCCCACGGGCAACGCCGGCTGCACACCCTTGCGGCGTTGAACCCGGACGATTCCGCCTACCACTTGGGACTCCGCGTGCAATTGGACCGCGATGTCGACATCGAAGCGCTGGAGCGCGGAGTGCACGATCTGCTGCAGCGGCACCCGGCGCTGCGCACCCGAATCGGCTTCGACGGCAAGAACACGGTCCAGGTCCGGGAAGCGGTTCCGGAGCATCCCTTGCGCCGGATTTCGGTGCTGGGCCGCGATGCCGCGGCGGTGATCCAGGCGGAGATGGACCGGCCTTTCGACTTGGCCGCGGAGCACCCGATCCGGTTCATGCTCCTGGAAGGCGAAGGAGCGCCGTCGTTGGTCAGCGTGGCGCACCACATTGCTTGCGACGGATGGTCCTTCCGGCTGTTGGCCGAAGACCTGTCCGCGATCATCACCGGGACCGCGATGCGCAGTTCCAACGGTCCGGACTACCTGGACTACGCCGTCTGGCAAACCTCTGCTGTGGCCGACGGCGACCCATGGGTGCGCGCCGACCAGGGCTTCTGGACGGAACAGCTGGCGGCCGGCTTCCAGGCGCCGCGCCTGGCCGAGGTCACCGCCGGGCCGATCAGCACCACTTTGGCCGGGAACACCACGGTTCTGGAGCTCGGCAAAACCCGCTGGGAGCAGGTGTCGGCCTTGGCCCGGGAGTGCGAAGCCACGCCTTTCGCGGTGTTGCACACCGCGGTGGCGCTGACGTTGGCCGCGCGGACCGGCCAGGACCGGTTGCTGCTCGGCACCGCGGCGCATGCCAGGCCGGTTCCGGAGCTGGACCAAGTGGTCGGATTCTTCACCAACACGGTGCCGTTGCCCACCGATCTGAGCGGGCCGGAAACCGGACCGGAGCTGATCCGGAAGGTCTGGGCCCAGGATCTGGCGGTTTTGCAGCATTCCGAACTTCCCTATGACCGGATTGCCGCGTTGGCCCCGGCCAGCGCCGACGGCGGCACCGGCGCCCTGCTGAACTGCATGGTGGCGCTGCAGCAGGATGTGCCGGAATTCGTCCCGGGACGGCCGGAGATGACCTGGCAATTGCTGGCGCCGACCACGGCCCGCTTCGATCTGTCCTGGGAGTTCACCACCTATCGGGACGCCGAAGGCGCGGAATCGCTGCGGCTGCGCTTGGAGCATGCGCTCGGCCTGATCGACCCGGCAGCGGCGGAGGAACTGGTCCGGCAATGGCAGACCGTGCTGGCAGAGCTGATCGCGGCACCGGGCCGGGCGGCGGCCGATGGATCCCTGGAAGGCCCCGTCGGCCAGCCGACCATCGTCGATTCGTTCCTGGCCGCTGCACAGCTGCATCCCGAGCGGATCGCAGTGCTCAGTTCCGCGGAAACGCTCAGCTACCGCGAAGCGGCGGAGCGAGTGCTGCAGCTCGCCCGGGAACTTAGGCGGCGCGGCGTGGGCCCGGAAGACGTGGTCGCCTACGTCGGACCGCGGAACCAGGACCTGCTCGTGGTTCCGCTCGCGGTGCTGGCGGCGGGCGGGACCTATCTGCCGGTCGATGTGGAGAATCCGACGGAACGCATCCGCGGGATCTTGGCGACCGCGAAGCCTGCGGTCGTGGTCACCCGCACTGCGCAGCGACAGCTGATCGACGCCGATGCGCAGGTCCTGGACCTGGACGCGGCGGAGCTGGAGCAGCCCGGAACCATGGATCCGGAGCAATTGCCGGTGCCGGTCCGGCACCCGCAGCAAGGCGCCTATCTGATCTTCACCTCCGGTTCCACCGGCAAACCCAAAGGCGTCCGGGTGGCGCAGCAGAACCTGGCGGCCTTCGCCGAGCAACAGCGCCGGGCATTCGGCGACCGCGACGGTTTGCGGGTCGTGCAATTCGCCGCGGTGGGCTTCGACGCGTACATCTGGGAACTGGTGCTGACCGTGGTCTGCGCCGGAACGCTCCTGGTGCCGACCCGGGACGAGCGGCTGCCCGGGGAACCGCTGGCGACTTTCCTCGCCACACAGCAGGCACAGTGGTTCTGCGCCCCGCCGACGGTCTTGGCCGCGATGTCCCCGGACCAGGTGCCGGAGGACCTGATTGTGATTTCCGCCGGGGAACGCTGCCCCGCGGAACTCACCGGGCAGTGGGCTCCGGGACGGCAGATGCTCAACGCCTACGGGCCGACTGAGTCGACGGTCTGCGTGACCATGACCGGAGCGCTGCTCCCCGGTGCCGAGCCCAGCATCGGAGCTCCGGTCTCCGGTGCCGAGCTGCTGGTCTTGGACGAATTGCTGCGTCCGGTTCCGGCCGGCACGGTCGGTGAGCTGTACGTGGCCGGCGACATTGTGGCCCGGGAGTATTTCGGTCGGCCGGATCTGACCGCCGAGCGGTTCATCGCGGATCTCGGCGGCAACCACCCTGGCGCCCGGATGTACCGCACGGGGGATCTCGTCGCTTGGACGGACGCCGGAGAACTCGACTATTTCGGGCGTTCCGACGACCAGGTGAAGATTCGCGGGGTCCGGGTGGAACCGGGCGAAGCGCGCGCCGTGCTTTTGGCGCAGCCCGAAGTGGCCTTCGCCGAGGTGGTGCCGAAAGAGGACCCGTCCGGACAACGCCAATTGGTCGGCTATGTGGTGGCCGAAGCAGGGCTCGCCGCCGAGCTGCTGGAGCAGCTGCCGGACCGGTTGCGCAGTGCGATGGAGGCCGTGCTGCCGCAGCATTTCGTGCCGCGCCAGGTGCTGCTCATCGAGGCCATGCCGCGGACGCTCAATGGGAAGCTCGATGTCAAAGCCCTACCGGAACCGACCGCCGAAATGTCTTCGGCCGCGGCCGGCGCCGAGCCCGGACGGGTCGCGCGGACCCCCGCGGAGCAGACGCTCTGCGGTCTGATCGCGGAGTTGCTGGACCTCGAGGACGTGCTGCCCGACGACGATTTCCTGCGCCTCGGCGGGGACAGCATCTTGGCCGTGACGTTGGCCGGCCGCGCCAAGCACGCCGGATTGGTGCTCACCGCCAGGCAGGTACTGGAGCTGCGCACTGCGGCCGCCATGGCGGCAGTGCTCCAGGGCAGTGCTCCCGGCCCGGACCAAGACTCTGCGGAGGCCTTCGGAAGCATTCCGCTGCCGCCGGTCGCCCGGTGGATGATCTCCCGGACCGGCGACTTGGAAGGATTCACCCAGTCCTTCGCGTTGCGCAGCGCCCGGCTGCGGAGTCTGCCCGCGGTGCTCGACCTAGTCAGCGGACTGCTCGCCCGGCATCCGTTGCTCGGTGCCGTCCTCGAAGGCCACGGCGCCACAGCGAGCATCCGGGTGCCGCGGGATCCGCTCGCGGCTGCCGAACTGGTCAGCGCCGGACAACCCGGCGAAGACCCGGGCGACCCGGAGAGCTGGGCCGCGCCCGAACTCAGCGCCCGGTCCGGCCGGTGCCTGCGGGCCCGATGGTGGCCGGACGGCGACGACTCCGGTGACGGCGGGGCAGGCGGCATCCTCGGCTTGGAGATCCACCACTTGGTGGTGGACGGGGTTTCCTGGCGGATCATCCTGGACGATGTCGACCGGATCCTGGCCGCGGACGGCGCTGCGGCCGCACCGGCCGGAACTTCGTACCGGGCTTGGTTGCGCCGTGCCCAAGCTCTGGCCCACGATCCGGCGCTGCTCGGCCAAGCCGCGCGCTGGTCCGAATTGGCCAATGCTCCCTCAGCCGCCGCAGTGCTCCAGTTGGGCAGCATGGCGGAGGCCCACCAACAGGTGGTGGAACTTCCCGCAGAACCCACGGCCCGGCTGTTGGCCGGGGCCCAGGGCCCGGCGGCGCTGAGCGTCGATTCGGTGCTTTTCCAGGCTTATCTGCGGGCAATCGGCACGGTCACTGGGCGTGATCGGATCCTGGTCCGGCGCGAAGGGCACGGCCGGGACTTGCCCGAGCTCAGCGCTGACCTGGCCGAAACCGTGGGCTGGTTCACCAGTGAGTGGCCGGTGCTGGTCGACCTCGCGGCGCCGGTCGGGGGATCGACCCCGAATGGGGCTGGCTTCCAGGACGGGGCTGGCTTCCAGGACGGGACTGGTTTCGGCATCCTGCGCTATCTGGCCGGGGATCCGGCGGTGGCCGCGGTGCCCGAACCGGATTTCTCCTTCAACTATCTGGGCCGGGCCGAAACCATGCGCGGCCGCTATTGGGAAGGCGTCGGCCGGCCGGGCCGGGCGCACTTCGCGGCAGGCTTCCCGCAGCTTCACCTGGTCGACCTGAACGCAATCGTGGAAGCCCGGCCCGAAGGCCCGGTGCTGGTCGCCCGGTTTACAGCGTCCGGGACCGCTTGGGGTGCGGCGTCGCTGACCGCGCTCACCGGCTGCTTCCTCGATGCCTTGATCCGGCAGACGGCCGGAGCCGCGGCTCCGACCGCACCGAAACCGGTCGCCGCCGAGGCCGAAGCGGATGCCGATTTGGCGGCGATGGCGGCCCAGCTGTTGTTCGAACTCGAATCCTGAAACCGGGATGAACCCATTCCGGCTCCACCCGACATCACGTGAAAATTCCCCGAAAGGAAAACCATGAACCCCTTTGACGATGACACTGCCCAATTCCTGGTGCTGCGCAATGCCGAACTGCAGCACTCGCTGTGGCCGGTGTTCGCCGAGGTTCCCGAGGGTTGGGAGATCCGGCTTCCGGCGTCGCCCCGAGCCGAAGCGTTGGCCTTCGTGGAACGCGAATGGACTGATTTGCGTCCGTTGAGCGCCCGATGAGCTGACCGGCCTGCCGAACCCCCGACCCTCCTCCGACGGAAGATCCCCATGTCCCAGCACTCCATCGACGACATCGTCAAACTCCCCCCGCTCGCGGAAGGGATCTTGCTCGCTGCCACTCTCGACGCCGGTGAATCCGATGTCTACACGGTCCAGGCAGCCATCGACTTGACCGGAGAGCTCGATCTCGAGGCGCTGCGCGAAGCCGGTGGAAAGCTCCTGGAACGGCACGAGATGCTGCGTGCCGCAGTGCGCAGCGATCAGGCCGGCCGGTCCTGGTTTGTCACGGTACGCGGCGTCGACTTGCCGTGGCGGGTCTGCGAAGCCGCGGACGAGGCCGCTGCGGAACGGGAGGAACGCCGGGAGCGGGAACTGCGGTTCGACCTGGAACGCCCGCCTTTGCTGCGCGCTCTGCTGCTCGAGCTCGGCGGCCGGCAATACCGGTTGGTGCTCACCTTGCACCATCTGATTCTGGACGGCTGGTCGATGCCGGTGATCCTGCGCGATCTCCTGGCTTTCTACCACGGAACGGAATCCGCGCTGCCGCAGCTTGCCCGCTACACCGAGTACGTGACCCGGGTGCAGGCCGCCGCGGATCCGGAAACCGGGGAGCTCTGGAAAGCCCGGCTGGCGGCGTGTTCCGGACCGACCCTGTTGGCCCAGGAACCGCCCGGCAAGGCGACGGCCGGCGGCGCGGAGCGGAGGTTGCGGCTGGACTCGGGGATTACGGTCGACGACCTGGCCGGGTTGGCGGACTGGGCCAGGGAGTCCGGGTGCACCTTCGCGGCAGCGGCCCAAGTGGCCTGGGGGCTGACGCTGGGCGCGGAGCTGGGCCGGACCGATGTGGTCTACGGGACGACGCTTTCCCGACGCCGTCCGGAGATGACCGGCTTCGAGTCGATGGTGGGGCTTTTCGTCAATACCGTTCCGGTGATCGTGGCACCGGCGGCGGGAACGACGCTGGCGGAGCTGTGCCGGGCGCAGTACGAATCGATGCTCGCGCTCGACGATGCGGCGGACCGGGGGCTGGCCCAGATCCAAGCAGATCTGGGCATGGGTGCGCTTTTTGACAGTTTGATGCTGGTCGAGAACTACCCGCTCGACGGCGTCGGCGAAGCTTCCAGCGAAGGCTTGCAGATCACCGGTGCCCGGGTCCAGGATTCCACCCAGTACCCGTTGACCGTGATTGTGATGCCTGGCTCGGACGTGCACCTGGACGTGGACCCGGCGAGGCTCGCACCGGAGCGCGCAGAACGGATCGCCCGGCGGCTGTGCGCCGTGGTGCGGGCGATGCCCGGTTCAGGTGACCGGGCAGTGGCTGCCTTGGATCTTTCGCTTCCGGAAGAACCGCAGTGGCGGGCCGGTCACGAATTCGGGCCGGAGCGCCGGCTTTCCGAAGATTCCTGGGTGCAGCGGATCGTGCACTCCCTGCAGGCGCGTCCCGATGACGTCGTCTACCGGGGCAGCCGCCGATTGGACCTGGCCGCAGATGCGCAGCATCCGGAGGCCGTGATCACCGGATCCCAGTTCTTGGCGGATGTCGCTGCGATCACCGAGCAACTCCGGAGCGCCGCGGTGCGGCCCGGAGACACGGTGACCGTGGCTCTGGGCCGGGCGCCGCGGATGGTTGCGGCGCTCCTCGCCGTGGCCTGGCGCGGCGCGCAATACGTGCCGTTGGATCCGGGCTACCCGGCGGAGCGGATCCGGCAGATCTTCGACGACGCGCAACCCCGGGTGACGCTGGTGGATCCGGTGACCGCGCCGGCGCTGCGCAGCGCCGGGGCTGTCGATCTCCTGGTCTTGAGCGATGCTGGGGCGAGTCCGACCGAGCTGGGCGAGTGCGCTCCGCGCGGCGCGCAGACCCCGGCCTATACGATTTTCACCTCCGGTTCCACCGGCCGTCCGAAGGGCGTGACGGTCCCCGATGTGGCCTTCGGGAACCTGCTCGACGATATGGCGCGACAGGTGGGCCTGGGCCCATCGAGCCGGTTGTGCGCGGTCACCCCGTTGACTTTCGACATTGCCGAGTTCGAGTTGCTCGGAACCCTCTTGGCCGGTGCCGAGACGGCGTTGCTCGATGCGGCCACCGTGCATGACCTTGACCGCCTCGCGGAGGCGATCCGCAGCTTCCAGCCCAGCCATCTGCAAGCCACCCCGTCGTTGTGGCGTGCGCTGGCCGAAGAACACCCCGAATCGATCGGGGGACTGCGCATTGTGGTGGGCGGCGAGGCATTGCCGGAGACGCTGGCCGAAGTCCTGACCGCCGGTGCGGAACAGGTTTTCAACAGCTACGGACCGACCGAAACCACCATCTGGTCCACCACCTGCCCGCTGCCCGCCGGGCATACCGGACCGGTGCCGATCGGCCGACCGATTGCGCTGACCCGGGCCCTGGTACTGGACGCCTGGTTGCGGCCCTGCCCGATCGGCGTCGTCGGCGATCTGTATCTGTCCGGCATCGGCCTGGCGCACGGCTACCGCGGCCGGCCGGAGCTCACCGCAGTGAGTTTCGTCCCGGAGCCCGGAGGTCCCGGCGGCGCCCGGATGTACCGTACCGGGGATTTGGCGAAATTCGATGCCGCAGGAGTGCTGCACTATTCGGGGCGCTCCGACTTCCAAGTGAAAATCCGCGGGCACCGGGTGGAGCTCGGCGAGGTCGAAGCCGCGCTCCGGGCGGCCCCCCAGGTGCTGGAAGCGGTTGCCCATGCGCACACTGGCGCCGACGGTCTGCGCCAGCTCGTCGGTTATGTCCGGGCCGCCGTCGGAGTGGAGAACGTCTCGGCGGAACTGCTCGGCCAGTTGCGTTCGGCGCTGCCCGAATACATGGTGCCCAGCCACATCGTGGTGTTGGACGCGATGCCGTTGACCGCCAACGGGAAGATCGACCGGAAGGCGCTTCCAGCGCCCGAGGCCCCGGCGAACTCCAGCAGCGGTGCGGTGTCTGACGGTCTGACCGATCTGCTGCAGGCCGAATTCGCCGGCGCGCTCGGCGTGGACCGGGTCGGCCCGGACGAGGATCTCTTCGGGCTCGGCGGCCATTCGATCACCGCGGCGCGATTGGTCAGCCGGCTGCGCCGGAGCACCGGGTTCGACATCACCTTGGACCAGGTTTTCGCGAACCCCACACCGCGCTCGCTCGCCGCCGTCTACCGGGGCAGCGCTGCGGTCGGCGGCACGGCGCTGGCGGTGCGCCGGGACGGGGACCTGGCGCCCGCGAGCCGGGCGCAGCGCCGGCTGTGGCTGTTGGCGCAGACCGGAGGGGCCGCAGACGCCTACCATCTTCCGTTCCTGATCCGGGCCACCGGCAAACTCAGCGTCGAAGCATTCGCCGCAGCGCTGGACGACCTCCGGGAACGGCACGAGATTCTCCGCACGGTGATCCGGTTGGACCCGGAAACCGGAGAACTCGAACAACGGATCCTGGCCAACCGCGATTTGCCGCCCACGCTGCGGGGTGCGGCCGCCGAAGGCAGCGCGGAACTCCGGGCTGCCATGGGCGCCGGCTTCGATCTGGAGACCGAAGCGCCGATCCGCGGGATTTTGGTGCTGGACGAATCGGGCGAACCCGCGGCGGTCGCCGTGACGATGCACCATGTCGCGGTCGACGCGACGTCGGTGAACCGCTTGCTGGCCGATCTGGACGCCGCCTATGCGGCCCGGACGGCCGGCGTCGAACCCGAACTGGGCAGCGCCCGATTGCGTTACCTTGACTTGACCGCGGACGAGGACCGGGACGTCACCGAGGGGCGCTGGAATCCCGGCTTGGAGTTCTGGGCTGCGGAGCTCGCCGACGCCCCGTCCGAGCTGGCTTTGCCGTTCGAACTGCCGCGTCCCCAGGTGGAGAGCCATCGGGGCGACATCGTCTCGGTCACGATTCCGGCGGATCTGGCGGCAGCCGCGGAAACCCTGGCCCGGCGCACCGGGGTCACCATGTTCATGCTGATGCAAGGTGCGCTCGGTGTGCTCTACCGGAATCTCGGTGCGGGCGAAGACCTCCCACTGGGCACTGCCACTACCGCACGGCTCGACCTGGCTGCGGAACAGACGGTCGGGCCTTTCCTCAACACGGTCGTGCTGCGGACCAGGGTGCCGGGTGCGGCGTCGTTCAGCGATGTGCTGCGCGGGGTACGGCGCACCGACGTGGCGTGCTTCGCGCAGCAGGCAGTGCCCTTCGAATTGGTGCTGGAACGGCTTGCGGTCGAACGCAACGCCGATCGGCACCCGGTCTTCCAGACCTATCTCGGCTACACCGTGGAAGAGCCCGCACCGCCGGCCGGCGAGCTGCGTTTGGAAACCCTGGGCAGCGATACCGCCAAGTTCGACCTGTCGTTCGAATTCGTCGAAACCAGAGGAACCGAACCGGCACTGCGGCTGCACGTGGAGTACGCCACGGATCTGTTCACCGGCCGCGGTGCGGAGCGGCTCGCAGCGCGGTTCGTGACGGTTCTGGAACAACTCGTGCAGCAGCCGGAACGGCCGGTCCGAGCAGCATCGGTAATGCTTCCGCAGGACCGGGTGCAACTGGCCACAGCTCTGACCGGTCCGGAAACCGCTGCGCCGCAAGACGTGATGCTGCGTTTCCTCGAGGTCGCCGAAGCACATCGTTATGCCAAGGCGGTGATCGGTCCGGACGGGATTTCGCTGAGCTACCGGCAATTGGCCGCGCAGGCCGGATTGCTGGCCGAGGAGTTGCTGCTGCAAGGCGTCGGTTCTGGCGACGTGGTCGCGGTGGCCCGGGAGACCGATGCGCAGAGCCCGGCCTGCCTGCTCGCGATCTGGGCCATCGGCGCGGTCTACCTTCCGCTGGACTGCGCTTCGCCGGCGGCCCGGATCGCGACCGTCCTGGAATCGGCCCAGCCGCAGGCGGTCCTGGCGGATGCCCGGTTCCGGGAGCTGCTGGAATCGGCTCTGGCTGCTGCTCGGTCGGCTTCCCGGGTCGTGGACCTCGAGGCGCTGCCGGCGGAACCGGTGCTCGGCGATCCGTTGGAATCGCTCGCGGCATTGGTGGGCGGCCAGGCCATTCGGCCCGGACAAGCAGCCTATCTGCTGTTCACTTCCGGTTCGACCGGAAAGCCCAAGGGCGCCTTGATCCACCGGGCCGGTCTGGCGAACCACCTGGCCGCGAAGGTCGATACGCTCGCGCTGACTCCGGACGACGTGGTGCTAGCCAATGCTGCGCTGACCTTCGACATTTCGCTGTGGCAGCTGCTTTGTGCGCTCATGGTCGGCGGTGCCACCGCGGTCCCGCCGCGCAGTGCGGTCGCCGATCCGCATGCGCTCTGGGGCTGGGCGGCGCAACAGCGGACCACGGTGCTGGAAATCGTGCCATCCTTGCTCGGCGTGGCGATCGAAGCCGAATCGGCTGGCCGGCCGTTGCCGGAGATCCCCGATCTGCGCCGGCTGCTGCTGACCGGAGAAGCCCTGCCCGCGGATTCGGTCCGCGCCTGGCTCCAGGGGCATCCGGAGGACATCCTGGTCAATGCCTACGGGCCCACCGAGTGTTCGGACGACGTCACGCACGCGGAATTCGAGCTCGGCAGCAACCCCGGTCGCACTACTGCGCCGATCGGCACCGCGTTGCAGAATACCGAGCTCCTGGTGCTCAACGATGATTTGCAACCCTGCCCGCCTGGCGTGAGAGGGGAACTCTATGTTGCCGGAACCGGGGTGGGCATCGGCTATCTGGGCCGCCCGGGGCAGACTGCGACGACGTTCGTCGCCGACCCGCGCGGCGGTGGCGGCAGGTTCTACCGGACCGGCGACATCGTACTGCTGGGCGAGGACGGGCTTGAGTTCAAAGGCCGGCGCGATCACCAGGTGAAGATCCGCGGCCATCGGATCGAGACCGCGGAGATCGAAGCCGTGGCCCGGGAAATCCCCTCGGTGCTGGCCGCGGCGGTGATCGCGGCGCGGCGCTCCGCGGAGCATCCGCTGGAACTGTTCGGCTATGTCTCGGGCCAGGTCGCGGTCGACGAACTGACCCGGGTGATGGCGGACCGGTTGCCGGTGCCGATGCGGCCGAGCGCTTGGACGGTGCTGGACCGGTTGCCGTTGACCGCCAACGGAAAAGTGGACCTGAAATCGCTCGTGGTGCCGGTCCCGGAAGCGTCGGATCAGCCATTCGAGGGTCCGCGCGGCGACCTGGAAACCCTGGTCTGCGCCATCTTCGCGGACGTCATCGGGGTGCCGGCGGTGGCTCGGCACGACGACTTCTTCGCGATCGGCGGCGACAGTCTGCGCTCGGTCCGGGTGCTGACCGCGCTGGCCAAGGCCGGGCACAGCCTGGGCCTCGCGCAGATCTTCACACATCGGACGCCGGCTGCGCTCGCCGCGTGGTTGGGCGGTGCCGAGATCGCCGAACCGGACCGGGACGGCGTCGGGAGCTTCCCGGTACCGCCGGAATTCCTACGCCAGGCGCAGCGGGCCGGTGGACTCGAAGGCTTCGACCAGTGGATCGTGCTGGCCGCCGAGGAGCCCGTCGACGGGGTGCGCTGGGCTGCCGCCTGCCAGGCCGTGACCGGCCGGCATGACGCGCTGCGGCTGCGCTGGGACGGCAGTTCCGAGACCGCCGAAATCGTCGCAGCTTCCGCGCTCGGAGTGCCGCGGCACGCCCGAGGCGAGGCAGCTGAGAATGACGCGGCGGAACGTGACGCAGCGGAGACTGACGCGGCGGAGATTGGTGCAGCCGACATCGGTTCGTCGGACATCGGTTCGGCGGTCCGCGCGGCCCGCGCGGATCTGGCGCCGCTTCCGGGCGAACTGATGAGCACCCGGATCGTGCCGGGCCCGGATCGGGACCACGTGGTGATCGCAGTCCACCACCTGGCCCTGGATGCGGCCTCCTGGGAGGTGCTGGTACCGGACCTATTGGCCGCTTACCGGAGCGGACCCGGGGCCGAAGTCCAGTGGCCCAGCCGGCCGACAACCGCTTACCGCAGTTGGGCCATGGGTTTGGCGGATCCGGAGCAGCCGTGGACGGACGAGTCGGCGTATTGGCAAGCGGTGACCGCAGGCCTGCCTCCGGCGCCATTGGCCGATCCGGCCGGCGGCCGATCGCGGACCTCAAAGATTCCCGCAGCCACCATGGAGCGGCTGACCGAGGCCGCCGAATCCCGGGGGATCAGCCTCGAACCGGTACTGCTGGCCAGTTTCTGCCGGGCTGTCGGCGAAGCCCGGGGAGAGCTTCCCGCCGTCGTGGTCGAAGTCGAATCGCAAGGCCGGATTCCGCTGCAGCCCGGGACCGATGTTTCCGGGACCATGGGGTGGTTCACTTCGGCATTCCCGATCCGGGTGCCGCTCTGCCACGAAGCCGGGGCGTCGGCGGATTCGGCACGCCGCCAGATCGAGGACAGCATCGCCTCGGTGATCTGGGCCCGGGCCAGGGTGCCGCGCGACGGGCGCGGCTATGCAGCGCTGCTGACCGGCCGCAGCGCGGAGGACCGGCCGGGCGAAGCCCCCTATGCGTTCAACTATTTGGGCCAGGCCGGAGCCGGCAGCTCCTTGCCGGGGTGGAGCTTGTCGCCGCGGCAGGAGGAATGGGACGAAGCCGTACCCGCCGGACTCGGATTCGAACTGAGCGCCGATGCGCTCAGCGAAAATGACGGCACGCTGCTGGTGTCCTGGAACTGGTCGCCGAGCCGGCTGCCCGACGACCTCGCGGAAACCGTGATCGGCTACTTCGAACGATGGGTCGAGACAACCGTGGCGGCGCTGACCCTGGAGCCGCTGCCGGCCCTGGCGCCGACGCTGCCGTTGCGGAACGAAGGTGAGCAGCACCCGCTCTTCGTGCTGCACGGCGGCGTGGGCTTGGCCTGGCCGTACATGTCTTTGCTTCCGGAACTGCCCGCGGACCTTCCGGTGCTCGGCCTGCAAGCCGATTTCAACCGCTACGGCCCACACGGCGAGTTCGGGATCCGGGATCTCGCGGCGGCTTATCTGCACCGGATCCGATCGGTGCAAAGCCACGGGCCTTACCGGTTGTTGGGCTGGTCCTTCGGCGGTCTGGTGGCGCACGCGGTCGCCGAAGCACTGGAAGCAATCGGCGAAACCGTCGAATATTTGGGCATTCTGGACGCCTACCCGCTGCTGGAAGCCGAAGCGATCCCGAGCGAAGACTGGGTGTTGGGCCAGCTGCTCCGGTTGGACACCGGAGACGCCCTGGCACCGAAGCTGGCGGGGGCCATTCGGGAACTGGACTATGCGGCGATCGCCCGGGCGTGGAAACAGCACGGCGGAGGGCTTTCGGACCTCGGTGAGGAGGGGCTGCGGCGGGTGGTCCGGGTAACCCGGGCGCACGCCGATATGGGCCAGCGCTTCCGGCCGGGTCAGGTGAACGCGGACATCCAGTTGGTGGTCGCGACGCTGGAGGCCGAGACCCCGGCCGATCCGGAGCAGAGTTGGGCGGCCCACACCCGGGGGAGGGTCCGGGCGATCCCGGTGCCGGCCCGTCACGACGACCTGTTGGCACCGGACGAGGTCCGCGGCTATGCGGACGCCTTGTTGGCCGAATTGAAGGGCCCAGCCCATGTCGCTTCCTGAAATCGCGCTCGAACCGCTCGAGCCGGGCGGTCGCACGTCCGGGAGATCCAGTGCCGCGGGGCCGGTTCTGCAGCCCTTCGCCGGAATTCGTTTCGCGGAATCCGACTATGCCAAACAGTCGCTGCTGCTGAGTACTTCCGGCGAGGAAGCCACTGATTCCGACGTGGAAATCCTCAAACGCCGGGATCCGCGGAGCATCCTGCACCTTTCCTGGGCCCAGGAACAGGGGTTGGTACAGGACCAACTCCGGCAATGGATTGCCGAAGGCGTGCTGTTCGCAGACCGCACGCCGCAGCATTACATCTATGAATACCGGGTGGCCGGTCAGCTGGTGCGCGGGGTGATCGGTGCTTTGGACCTGCGCGCATCCGATGTGGACCGACGCGTGCTGCCGCATGAGGGCTTGGTGGAATCCGCCCTGGACGGGTTCTGCCGACGGGTGGACGAGGGCAGGCTGGACGTGGAGCCGGTGCTGTTGGTGCAGGCGTTCGGCGACTCGGTCCGGGACGCGGTACGGGCGGTGACCGCAGCACCGCCGGTGCTGGAGTTGTTCGGTCCGCAGGATGAATACCACCGGCTATGGACGGTATCCGATCCCGGCTTGCACTATCTGCTGACTTCGGGGCTTTCCGAGGTTCCGGCCCTGCTGGCGGACGGGCACCACCGTTATGCCGCGCACAAGTGCGGCCCGGAACGGCCGCACGGCCCCGGCCGGGTGCTGGCCATGGTCATCGATGCCCAGGATGCCGCCCTGGCCCTGGGGCCGATCCACCGGATCGTGCCGGATCTGGCTCCGGAATCGGTCTCCGATCTGCTGCATCGCAGAGGCTGGTCCGGTTCAGTCGAAACGCTGGTCTGCAGTGCTGCGACCGCGGAAGCGAGCTTTCTGCTCGACCCGGAGGCGGTGTTCCTCCTGGGCGGCGGCAACTATTGGCATCTGGTGGGCGGCGAAGACCAGAATCCCGACGTGGTGCAGGCGCATTCCCGGCTTTTCCCGTTGCTGGACGTGGTGTCCTCGGAACTCGAATACCGGCATGCCTGGGAGAGCGCGGTGGAGCTGGCGGCGGTCACCGGTGGCACTGCGGTGATCCTCAAAGGCATGTCGTTCGACGAGGTGCTGGCGGTAGCCCAATCAGATCTGACCCTTCCGGAAAAAGCCACCTCGTTTTCGCCGAAACCGCAACTCGCCATGGTGCTGTGCAATTTGGCTGCGCTCTGATTGGCTGCGCTCCGCTCTGCACCGGCCGACCCGGCTGCCGCGCTACGACGGTGCGGCGCCCGGCACATTCCCGTCGCGCAGCCGGGCATAGGCGTCGAGCGCGCGCTGCCGGGAGGGGCCGAGCTCGACCAACGGCTCCGGATAGTCCAACGGCATTTCGTCGAGTGCGGTCGGGTGTTTCCAGGGTTCGTGGATCACCGGGGCGGGCAAC
Organism: Arthrobacter russicus; assembly: GCF_031454135.1. Taxonomy (NCBI): domain Bacteria; kingdom Bacillati; phylum Actinomycetota; class Actinomycetes; order Micrococcales; family Micrococcaceae; genus Arthrobacter; species Arthrobacter russicus. The sequence goes on along the minus strand of NZ_JAVDQF010000001.1, from coordinate 989,214 downwards.
CCCGCCAACTCCGGGAGGAAGCTGCGCAAATATTTCCCATCGGCGTCGAACTTCTTCGATTGGGTGACCGGATTGAACACTCGGAAATACGGTGCGGCGTCGGCGCCCGATCCGGCCACCCACTGCCAATTCGCCGGATTGCTGGCGGCATCGGCGTCGACGAGGGTGTCCCAGAACCACTGTTCGCCGGCCCGCCAGTCGATCAACAGGTTTTTGACCAGAAAACTGGCCACGACCATCCGTACCCGGTTGTGCATCCAACCGGTCTGCCACAGTTGCCGCATTCCGGCGTCGACCAAGGGGTAGCCGGTGTTCCCTTGTTGCCAAGCGGCCAATTCGGCGTCCGAAGCCGGTTGCCAGGCGAAGGCGTCGAAGTCCGACCGGTAGTTCCGGTCGGCCAAATCCGGGTGGTGGTACAGCAAGTGCCAACAGAATTCCCGCCAGCCGACTTCGCTGCGGAAGGTCCGTTCGTCTTCGGCTGCAATCCCCGGGGAACCCTGGAGCGCGGACCAGATTTGGAACGGGCTCAGTTCGCCGAACCGCAGATGCGGGCTGAGCCTGCTGGTCGCCTCAAGGCCTGGCTCGTCGCGCCCGACGGCATAAGCCTGGGCGTTGCGATCCAAGAACTCGGCCAGGCGCCGTTGCGCACCGGGCTCGCCGGGAGTCCAGATCCCGGAGAACTCCGAGGCCCAGTCCGGGTTCCGGGGCAGCAGCTGCCAGGCGGCCAATTCGTCACCGGCTGCGCTAATGCCCCGGATCCGGCCGGGCTCCGCGACCGGTGGGCGGGGTTCGGCGGCTTCCCGGCAGGCCCGCCAAAATGGGGTGAAAACCTTGTAATGGCCACCGGTCCCGGTCTGCATGGTCCACGGTTCGAACAGCAGATTCGCCTGAAAGCTCGCAACCTGCAGGCCGGCCGTTCGGAGTGCGGATTTCAGTTGCGCATCGACCTGACGCTCGGCACCGCCGTAACGCCGGTTCCAGAAGACCGCCTCGGCCCCGATTTCCCGGGCGAGTCCCGGAATCGCCTCCGCGGCTCGGCCACGGCGCAGGATCAACGATCCGCCGGCTTCGGCCAGCGTGGTGGCCAGGGATTCCAATGAATGGTGCAGCCACCACCGGGCGGCACCGCCCAAGGGGCGGATTCCAGGGGATTCTTCGTCGAGGAGATAGACCACGGCGATCTCGCCGGCAGCAGCGGCCGCCGCCAGCGCCGGGTTGTCCTGCAATCTGAGGTCGTCGCGCAACCACAACAAAGTCTTCATGGATTCGAATCTATCCGCTCCACGGGATATGTGGCAGTTGTTTACTCGCCGGTAACTTGCCGGTAGGCTCCGGTTAGCTGGAGACGGCTCGGATAGTAACTGTCAGTTCAAGGACGAACAGACCCTCCGCAATGACGCGAAGGGTCGGAACAGGTACCGGATGAAAAGTTCTGCGATTTTCCGTTCAGCGGCAGCCCTCGCGGCTGCCTCCGCACTCGCCCTAGGCTCGCTCGGTTTGGCTGTTCCGGCCCAAGCCGCGCCGCCGTCGGGCGCATCTTGGGTAGTGAGCATGGGGGACTCCTATATTTCCGGTGAGGGCGGAAGATGGGCTGGGAACTCGTCGAAGGCGGCGCAAGTCGATGCGCTGGGCAGTGGCGCGTACTTGGACGGCGGTGATCGGGAAACGACGGAACGCTGCCACCGCTCCACCTCGGCCGAGGTCAAGATCGGCGTGGCGAACGCGCTCAATCTGGCATGTTCCGGGGCGAAAACTGCCACTTACACGAACTCGAAGGGCTACTTCAAACCTGGCCTGGACTTCTACGACGATGGCAAAGGCAACACCGGCCAAGCGCTCGCGTTGCAACGCTTCGCCGCGCAGAACAAGGTGACCGCGATCGCGGTTTCGATCGGCGGCAACGACTTGAACTTCGCCGATGTGGTGACCACCTGCGTGACCAAATTCCTCGGTTCCTCATCGTGGTCGCCGAGTTATTGCAAGGACGACAGCTCGGTCAAGGCCAACTTCACCCCGGCTAACACCGCCGACGTCGCCGCCAAGATCTCAGCCGGGTTGAAAAACGTCCGCAGCGCGATGGCCAACGCCGGATACGCGGATTCGGATTACCGGATCGTCATGCAGAACTACCCCCAGCCGCTGCCTACCAGTGACAAAATCCCGTACCAGGAAAGCGGCTATTCGCGGCAGAGCACGTATGGCTGCGGATTCTGGAATGCGGACTTGGATTGGGCGGCCCGGACGGCGCTGCCGACGATCAACTCGACGGTCAGTGCCGGATTGGCCGGCGCGAAGCTGAGCAATGGCAGCAGCCTGGATGTTTCGAAGCTCTTCGCCGGGCGTGAACTGTGCGCCACCGGGACCAAGAAGCTCAATGAGACTTCACTGAGCAGCTGGCAGAGTCCGGGTGCTTCCGACGTGAGCGAATGGATCAATGAAATCCGTACCGTGAGCACGGCGTTCAGCGATTACTACATCCAGGAATCGCTGCACCCGAACTACTGGGGTCAGCTGGCGTTGCGCAACTGCTTGCGCCAGGCGTACCAGTCCGGCACCGGCGGTGCCTGCACAGGTGCCGGAACCGGGTTGACTGCCGCAGGCGAGCCGAAGGTCAAGCTGGGCTAGTCCGCCAGCGCCGGAGCCGGTCCGGAGCAGCTCAGGCAGGCAAGGGCTCTGGCCCCGGATGAGGGGTCAGAACCCGGCGCAGCAGCGCACGTTCGACGATAGTCCAGACCGTCGTCGTCATGAGGTACAACGCTGCCGCGAGCGGGACGAATACCGCGGTCACCGCGGTGAGGTAGGCCAGCCAGGGCAGCATCCGGTTCAGCGTGCCGCTGCCCGGCAAAGCCGCAGTGTCCGGGGACTGTCCGAGCAGACTGAGCCGGGCCGCCCGGCGCCGGTTGAGTTCGGCGACCAGGAGGATGACCGCGATGACTGCCAGATAAATCCAGCCGCCGGCCAGGAAGCCGCCGGTGGAGATCAGCTGGATCAGGGACTGGCCAAGGGGAGCGCCGCCGAAGCCGGCTTCCAGCAAGCTGTTGCTGTGCCCGCCAATCTGGCCGAGCACGAAGAGCCCGTAGACCACCATCAGAACCGGTGTCTGCAGCAGCGCCGGTCCGATGCCGGCGAACATCGAAATGCCTTCGGATTTGTACAGCGCCAGGGTCTTTTCACTGAGCAGCTGCGGGTTCTTGCCGTGCTTTCGTTGCAGCTCCTTCAGCTGCGGAGCAATTCTGGCCCGGCCGATTTCGCCGCGGACTTGGGAGAGGCCCACCGGAATCAGCAGCATCCGGACCACGATCGTGAGCACGATGACGGCGAGGCCGGCGCTGGCGCCTCCGGCCAATGGGGTGAGGGCTGCGCTGAGCCAGTGCAGGAATTGGTAACCGATTTCCAAGGCCCAGGCCAAGGGTGGAAAAGCATAGATGTTCATGAGGTCCTCGCTGAAGTCCGTCCGGGGTCGACGACTGGCCGACGCCGGGGCAGCGGCGGGTGGCGCGCTGCGGAAATATGGGGGTGTTCGCGGCAGCGCCGGACTGAATCAGCCGGGCACTGCATCGCGCAGCGAGGTGTCGGGAAGTGTTGCGGGACGTCCTGCTACGCGGAGCAGGACGAATTGGGCGCTCTCGGTTGCGGGCGCCCAGAAAGTTGCGGGTCATCGGCGACGCGGAACCGTTCCGGCCCCGGGTAATCACGATTGACCAGTTGTACGGCGGCGGGTCGGGCGCTTGGCCGGGTGACCAGCATGGCCAGGCCGGCGGCAAGCGCAGCAACCGTGGCGGCAGTCAGCGCCACGGTCAGCACCTGCTGTTGGCCCAGCAACGGCAGCACGACGGCGGCTAACAGCCCGAGGGCCGTGAAAATGCCCAAAAAGCGGCGCAGAGCAGCGAGTTGATCGCCTTGCCGCTTCTGATTGCGCATGGTCCAAGGGTAGCAGCGCAGCCATCGCGGGTGCAGGGATGACCGCTGGTGTTCGCTGTGCTGGCAGCGAACACCAGCGGATTGAGGCAGGCCCGGAGGTGCGTTCGCTCACCGGCTCGGAGCTTCCGGAAGTGATCCAGAGCTTCCAGAAGTGATTCAGAGCTGGTGGAAATGATTCTGCCGAGGAGTCTGCTGCGGATCGATCCAGCGCGGGGGGATGAACCAGAGTGATGCCGGCTCCGGATTGCTTCGGACGTCGTGGTCGGTGACGCGGTTGCGCTGCTGGGAGCGATTTTCAGCGGACCCGCTTTGGCCAGGCCCGCCTTGGTGGGACCCGCTTTGGCCAGGCCCGCCTTGGTGAGACTCGCTGCCGGGCTCCGCTTCGGCCCGGGGCCCGGGGACCCCGCGTTCGATGCGCCACTCGCCGAGATGGATCACATGATGGTGATGCGAGCACAGCAGGGCGCCGTTGGCTACCGAGGTCGTCCCGCCGTGTTGCCAAGGTTCGAGGTGATGGGCTTCGCACCAACTCGCCGGAATGGTGCAACCTGGGAATGCGCAACCCTTGTCCCGGGCGATCAGAGCCGCTCGCTGCGCGGGGGAGAAGAGCCGTCGTTTCCGCCCGAGGTCGAGCACTTCGCCATCACCGGCCAAGACAGCCGGGACAAGGCCGGCATCGCAGGCCAGCCGTCGGATCAAGCGGGGCGGCACCGGGCCGGTGAACTGCAGGCGGGCTTTGCTTTGGACGCTCGGTGCCTCGGCTGCCGGCTGGTTGTCTTTCGGCTGTGCGACCGGGGACTGTGCGACTGGTGATTGTGCGACTGGTGATTGTGCGACTAAGGATTGATAGTCGATGGTCGCGATGAGTTGCGCCGCCTGGCCGCCGGCTTGTGGAAGCGCCCGATCGCGGAATGCGTGGCGCAACGCGCTGATCACGGTGTCCAGATGAAATTGTTGCAGACTGCGTGCGTCGAGCGGGCGGCTCTTGGCCGCACCAGCCCGCGGATTGCTTCCGGCATGCATCACGGTGAGTAGGGTTTCGGTCTGGATCTGGTCGGCCCAAAGTTCAAAGCGGGTGAGTCCACGACGGGTTTCGCGCCGGTACAGGCCCTGCCGGTGCCGTAGCTCGGCTTCGTCCGGAATCATGCCGTCCTGGTCGATCAGGGTGTCCCACCGGCGGATCAACGGAGTCAGGAAATCCGGGTCCTGGTCGGTCAAGGCTTCGGCGAGGCTGGATTCCATCAGTTCGAGGGTCCGGCCACGGGCCGTCATGGCCGTTTGCCGGTGCGTTGCCTGCTCCGCATTCGACATGGTCTTTAGCGCGGCCTCGTCCAGGGCTGTTACTGCCAGCTGGAGGGCCGGCAAATCCGTCACCGCGTGCGCAGCAAGCGAATTGAGCAAACGGTACTTGGCGTCAAGCGGCTCACCAACGAGGGTCCGGCGGGGCAAAACTGCGGCGCCTAGATTCAACCGCCGGCGGGCCTCGCTCCGGCGGATCCGCAATCTGCTCTGCAGGAACTCCGCACAGTTTCGGAACTCTGACCGCTTGTGCTGCTGCAGATCGGCGAAAACCTGGTCCTCAATCGATTTCGCGGCAAGCAACTGGGCGTACCCGGCCTGCCGGGATATCGCCTCCACGTCGTCCGCCGCATCGAGGATTTCAACCGGAGGCATGAGTCCGACGGCGTGCTCAAGCTCGGCAATAACCTCGCCGAACAGGTCGCGGACCGCATTGAGCCGATCGGTCAATGTGCTGGTGCTGACAACTACCCCCATGAACCAATAATAATAGAAGATATATTCTAGTGCAATACCTAGAATAGGATATATATTCGATTTGGAGTCGAGCTCGGAGTGCCCCGGGATACCGGAGCGGTCTGCTCGGTGGGCTGGTTTGGCCGCCATGTCGCTCCGTCGATCGGGCAGCTGCTGCGCCGGACTCCGGCGCTGGCCCGGCATGCGACAGCGCCCAAGGCCGGCTCTGCTCTGGACCGGACTCGGTCCGGCCCCCAGCGCGGCAGAATTCCAGCACAGCAAGATTCCGGCACCTCAAGATCCCGGAGCCTCAAGATTCTGAGTACGGCAAAGGGACCGCACCTGTATGCCAGGTACGGTCCCTTTGCGGTTCCCGAGCTTCGGACGTCCGTTCGGTCGTCCGAGGCCCTTTCAGAGGGTTTTGAAATCGTCCTCGTTGACCACCGGAGTGGCGGCCGGAGCAGCTTGTGCCGGGTTGGCGGCCGGGGCGGCCGGGGTGGAATTGATCGCGGCCGGGGCGCTGCCGGCTTTCAGTGCGGCAAGTCGGGCTTCCACCTCGGTCTGCTCGCCAAGGTCTTCGAGGCTGTTGAACTGGGCGTCGAGGCTGGACGAGGCCAATTCCTGCTGGCCCCGGACCTTGGCTTCTTCGCGGCGGATCTTGTCCTCGAACCGGCCGACCTCGCTGGTCGGATCCATGATGTTGATGCTGCCGAGCGCGTCGTTGACCTGGGATTGCGCCTGCGCGGTCTTGGAACGGGCCACCAGCTCATTGCGCTTGGAGGCGAGCTCGTTGAGCTTGCCCTTCATCTGGTTCAAGCCGGTCTTGAGCTGCTCGACCACGGCTTCCTGGGACTTGATGTTCGGCTCAGCAGTCTTCGCTTCGTTCTCCGAGGAAATCTGCCGCTGCAGCGCCACCTTGGCCAGGTCGTCGAACTTCTGCGCATCCGCAGCGTTGCCTGCGGTGCGGAACTCGTCGGCCTTGCGGCTCGCGGCAAGCGCCTTGTTGCCCCAGTCCTGGGCATTCTTGATGTCTTCGTTGTAGTCGTCCTGGAGCATCCGCAGGTTGCCGATGGTCTGGGCCACCGCCGATTCAGCCTCGGCGATGTTGTTGGTGTAGTCGCGCACCATCTGGTCGAGCATCTTCTGCGGATCCTCCGCCTGATCAAGCAGCGCATTGATATTGGCCTTGGCCAGCTGCCCGATGCGGCCAAAGATTGACTGCTTTGCCATCGTGATACCTTTCGTCCTGCGATTGTGGATCTTCAGTTGTCCGTACTTGTCGGTGGATCGGTGGTGCTTGCTAGGTAGACTGCCAAAAATCCGGCAGCTTGGCTACTGGTCTTGTTGGCTACTGGTCTTGCCTGGTTGGGCAGCAGCGGGATCAGAAGCTGCCGTCGCCGCCGGAGTCGCCGCCCCAGCCGCCACCGCCGCCGTCGCCACCCCAGCCACCGCCGCCGTCGCCACCCGAGCTCCAGCCGCCGAAGCCGCCGCCGCCCCAGTTCGAACCGTGGTTGCCGCCGGAGAGCATGCCGCCGAGGATGCCGCCCAGGATGGCGCCGCCGAAGCCGCCGCCGAACCCTCCGCCGGCGCCGCCGCCACGTCCGGCGAAGCCGCCGCCGGCACCGTAACCGGAATTGGCGAAGCCGAAGCCGTCGACGTCGGATTGGGCCAATTGCGCGGCTTGCTGCGCCAAAGTTGTCGCCTGGTTGGCGTAAGTCAGGGCGCTGACCGGATCACTGGCCTGGATGGAGAGCGCGTAATCGAGGTTGCGCTGGGCTTCGGCGATCCGGGTCCGGGCTTCCGCGCCGACGCCGCCGCGGCGCGCCGCGATGTAATCCTGGGTGGCGGAGATCTGCGCCTGTGCGTTGAGGATCGCTTGTTGCAGCGATGCTTGGGCGCGTTGCGCCTGTTGCTGCTGATCCCTGATCCCGGTGAGCAACTGGTCCAGGTTGCTGTGTGCGGTCTCCACCTGCTGCAGGAGGGCCGGCGGATCCAGCTTCACGGCCGGATTCGCCTGGGCTTGGGCCAATTGGGCTTGCACCTGGTTGATCACCGATTCCGCAGCTGCGATCTGGCCGGCAGCTTGGCTGTTCTGCCCCGCGCTGAGCATTGCCTTGGCCTGGGCCAGATCGGTTTGGGCTTCGGCCACCGCGGCGGGGAGTTTGCCCGCCGCGTCCTGGACCCCGTTGGCGACATTGCCGATCGCGTCTTCCAAGAGCTTGGCCTGGTGGAGCGCTTCCTCCGCAGCCCGGACCGCGACTGCGGCCCCGGCGGCATCCTGCACGCCGAGCTTCTGCGCGGCGTTCTGCGAGGCGGTGTTCACGAAGGAGAGGCGCTCTTGGGCTTGGCCGATGTTGTCTTTGATGGTCGCGGTCGCCGAATCGGCAAAGCGGCTTTGCAGATCCGCCAGCTGGGTCTGTGCCGATTGCAGCTGGGCTTGGACCTGCTGCGCGCCGGCCGCCACGGTGGCCAGAGCCTGCGGTGCGTTCTTTTCCAACTCGCGCAGCGAATCGAAGCTCTGCTTCTGTTCGGCGAGGGCTTGATTCGCGGCTTCCGAGCGGCGGATGATTTCGCCGTACCAGGAACGCTGCTGCTCTACGGTGTCCGGAATGTCGTCGTCGAGCTGCTGCTGCAGTTTGAAGGATTCGGTGAGGTGCCCTTTGGCTTCGGCCAAGGCGGCTTGGAACGGTTTCACCGATTCGTCGCCGTAGGCGGCTTGCGCGAAGCTGATTTCCTGCTCGCTGGACTTGATCGCGTCATCGGCGGCGATCAGCATCGAGCCGGCTTTGGTGCGCAATTCCTCGACGCTGGTGCCGGCCATCGGATCGAGCTGCTCGCCAGTGGGGCTGTAGCCGGAGGCGGTGGCGGCGACCGCTTGTTGTTTGCGCCGCCGCCGGAAGAACACGAACGCCAGGACGGCGCCGACGATCAAAACGAGAAAAACAACGGTTCCCACGATTCCCCCTGTTGGATTGGGCACGGTGCCACTACCGCCGCCGGCCGCGTCGCCGATTGCGGCCGCAGTATCGATGGCTGCTTGCGCATAGTCTTTTTTGCCGTCGGCCAGATTCGCGACGATCGCGTTCTGCACGATGCTGTCGCGTTGCGCAGTGGTGATTTTGCTGGTGCTGCTTTTCTGCAGCGAATACCTGCCCTGTTCGGTGGACACGGCCAGCAAGAGGTCGAAGTTGCCCAAGCCCTTGGCCCGGCCCACCGCGGTGGCCCAGCCGCCGGCATCCGAAGGATTCTCGAAAGTCTTCACCAGCACGACGTACAGGTTGTACTTCTTGTCATTGGCCAGCTTGGAGATCGCGGCCTGGACATCGGCCTTGCGGTTGCCCAGGGCATTCGCGTCGTCGATGATGTTCTGCCCGGCCGGAATGGTGACCGGAGACTCGGCCGGCGCTACCATGGCTTGTGCCGCGCCGGCGGGCACCACGAGCATGGCGGCAAGCCCCAGCGCCGCCAGTGTCCTGCCAACGGCTCCACTCAAGATCCGATTACGCATGGCTTCCTTCATTAAGGGGCTTGCTCGGGCCGGCTACCGGCTCGTTCGTGCCGCTGACAACACTTTTTTCAATACTATTGCGGTAAGTTCCAGACCGTCCAACCCCTGACTACGCCGCTGGCGAAAAACCGATGCGGGCCAGGACCACCCAGGAAAGACTTGATGGGAGCACAGATTAGTAAGCCTCCAGTACTTTCACCCTTCTCACAGGTTCTGTCCAGCGAACTTTCGTCATCGGCTTATAAGTACCGCGCATAGTTGAATTCAAGATCACCACGAGCAGAGCAGGGGACAGAGGATGTCTGATCAGAACAACGGACCGACGCCGGACGATGCCAAGGACCAGGCGCAGCCGGCCAAACACAGTTGGTGGAGCGGTCGCGAGGAATCCGGCAGCGAGGCCGCGCAGACCAACCAGCCCGACGTCGCGCAGACCAGCCAGACGGAGCAGATCGGCCAAGCCGAACCGCTGAACCAAGCCGAACCGGTGGGTCAGGCGGACGAATTCGGCCGAGCCGAACAGCAGCAGCCGATCGAGCCGTTGCCGATCCACCCGCAGCGGATCCAAGGCCAGCCGCCGGTCGCCGCCGAGCAGTCCGGCATGGTGCAGAACCCGCTCGAGCCGGCACCGGCCGAGCAAACCGCACCGACTGAACAGCCGGCGGCGGCCGAGCAGGTCGGCAGCTTCAGTTCGCCCGCCGGAACGACCGACTATTCGGCCCCGGCGGCGCAGGAGACGCAGCCGCTGCCCCGCTACGGCCAGTATGCCGGCGGGAACAACCCGGACGGCGGCTACGGTGCCGCTGGCGCGCCGGCGCCGAGCTACGCGCCGCCGAGCTATGGGCAGAATACCTATGGGCAGAAGGCGGCCGGCTACGGCCAAGCCGCTGCCGGCCAAGCCGCTGTCGGACAGGCCGGCGGAGCGGGCAACGGAGGCGGCTACAACGGGGCTTTCGGCACGCCGACCCCGCCGCCCGGCAGCGCGCCGAAGAAGGACCGCAAGCGCTACGGCGTCGGCGTCGTGGTCGGCGGCATGGTGATTGCCGCACTGATCGGCGGCGGGGCCGCTGCCGGGACCACCGCGTTGCTGGCCGGCGGCCAGAACGGCGGCGTGGTCCAGCAGACCGGGAACGCCCCGGTGATCGTGAACAACACCGATTCGGTGAACGCGGTGACCGCCGCGGCGCAGAAAGCCTCGCCGTCGGTCGTCACCATCGCGGTCAGCAGCGGCAGCTCGGGCGGCAGCGGCTCCGGGATCATCTTGGACAACAGCGGCAACATCTTGACCAACACCCACGTGGTGACGCTGGACGGAAAGGTGGCCAACCCCACGCTCCAGGTCAAACTCAATGACGGCCGGGTGTTCACCGCCAAGATCGTCGGCACCGATCCGCTCAACGATTTGGCCGTAATCAAGATCGATGCGCCAAATCTCACGCCGGCCGATCTCGGCGACTCGTCGAAGCTCAACGTCGGCGACACCGTGATCGCGATCGGCACGCCCTTGCAACTCTCCTTGCGCAATACGGTGACCGACGGGATCATCTCCTCGACCAACCGGACGATCTCGGTGGCCTCGTCGGCGGCACCGAAGCAGCAGCCGGATTCTTCGAGCGAAGGCGGCAACGGCGGATTCAACTTCGCTCCGCCGGACGGCTCGGCGCCCAACACCAGTGCCCAGGGTTCGATCAGCCTCAACGTGATCCAAACGGACGCCGCGATCAACCCCGGCAACTCCGGTGGCGCACTGGTCAACTCCAGCGGCCAGGTGATCGGCGTGAACGTGGCGATCGCGAGTGCCGGCGACTCGAGCTCCGGCACCGGCGGCAATATCGGCGTCGGCTTCTCGATTCCGATCAACACCGCGAAGCGGATCGCCCAGGAACTGATCACCACCGGAAAGGCTTCGCACGGCCAGCTGGGCGTGACCGTGGCGCCGCAGGCAGCCTCGGGCGGTGCCACGAATGCGCAGGGCCAGTCCAGCAGCCAATTCTCGGTGGGCGCCGCAATCCAGTCGGTGACGCCGGGCTCTGCGGGCGAGAAGGCCGGGCTCAAAGCCGGTGACGTGATCACCAACTTCGGCAGCCGGATCATCGACGACGCCTCGTCGTTGACCGCAGCGGTCCGGGAGCAGGCCGCCAATGCCACGGTCAAGGTGACTTTCTTGCGCGGCGGCCAATCGCAGTCGGTGGACGTCACTTTGGACGCCGCCGCCAGCTAGTCCGGAGCAGTTGCCGTCAGAATCGCTCTGGTGTGCGCAGGACGTTGGAAACCACCGGTGCGGTGGCCTTCAAACTCAGCCACACCAGGGCGATTCCGCTTGCCAGGCACAGCGCGACCACGAGCACTGTGGTGGGATCGGTCAGCAGCGCCAGCGCGGTCAAGGGAAACAACACGATCGCCGCGATCAGCGCGGAGCCGAGCGCCACCAGGCACAGCGGCAGCATGACGGCGCGGGCGCGGGCGGCTTCCATGGTTTTGCGCGGCGCGCCCATCCGTTCCATGCTGACCAGCAGATCAGCCCGGTCGAGCACCTGGGAGGCTTGGTTCACGCCCACCGAGCATGCGACCATCAGGAATGAAATCACCAGGGTGATGATGACCCCGGTACGGACGTCGGTGATCATTTCCAACTCGTCCGAGCCACTGCCCGATGCCGAGCCGACGGCGGCGAGTCCGGTCCCGGCGAAGACCGCGATGAAACTGGTCATCGCGACTCCGGAGACTTGGCGCCAAGCGGCTTTCGGCGACTCCAGGATCTGCCGGGCGGCCAAAAGCTTGGCCGGCCCCTGTGCTCGGCGCAATTGCGCCTTGGCCACGGCCCGGATCACTGCCGGCCCCATCAGATTGAGCACGCCGAGGGTGCCGCCGAAACCGAGCACCAGAACCACCGCAATGGTCAGCACCGATTCGGACTTCTGCACGCCGCTGATCGCGGCATAGGCCGCGACGACGACGACGGCGCCGAGCACGACCCGCAGCCAGGTCACCTTGGGCGGGTTGGCCCGGGTGCGCACGCCCAGCGGCGAGATGTTGACCCGGCGGAGCCCGACGGCTGCGCTGACCACCGAGAGCAGGGCGATGAAGCACAGCACCGCGACGATCGCGAACGGATTCAGTAACAACGCCTCGACGCCCAACGGCCGGCCCCGGAACGGGATCATCGCGACCAGCGGGAGCAAACCGAAATACCCCACGATGCCGGCAAGCGCGCCGGCCACGGCCAAAAGGCTGGATTCCAGAACCGTCATGGTGCCGACCAATGCCGGGGTGCCGCCGAGCAAGCGCAGGGTGGAAAGTTTTTCATCCCGGCGCCGGGCCGACAACCTGGCCGCGGAGCCGCCCAGGGCCAGCAGCGGGACCACCAACAAAGCCGCCGCGATTCCGGCCAATACCTGATAGAAACCAGCAATTTCATCGGTCCAGCGGAAAAAGGACAAGGCGCCGGCCAAGACCGTGAGCAGCAAAGCGGTGGTAAGCCCGAACGCCACGATCGGCAGCACCAGGGTGCTTCGACTGGCGCCGCCACGGAAGGTCAGTTTCACCAACCGGAAAGCGGTGCCCAGGCCTTGAGAGCCGGAACCCGAAGCGGCGGCGGTGAGCGTCGCAGTGCTCATCGGACCGCCGCCTGCGCCTGGATCGGAGCGGAATCCCGGACGATCCGTCCGTCGTGGAGTTCGACCAGGCGTCCGCAGCGTTGTGCTACCGAGGGATCGTGGGTCACCACGATCAGGGTCTTGCCCATCCCCACGGTGCTGTCCAGCAAAGCGCTCATCACCTCGGCGGAAGTGCGCGAATCCAGGGCTCCGGTGGGCTCGTCGGCGAAAATCACACTGGCCCCGGTGACCTGTGCCCGGGCGATGGCGACCCGCTGGGCCTGCCCGCCGGAAAGCTCGCCGATCCTGCGCTGCTCCATCCCGGACAGCCCCAGCGCGCCGAGCCAGCGTGCTGCGTATCCTTCCGCGAGTTCCCGTTTGCTGCCGTTGAGCATCAGGGCCAATGCCACGTTTTCCAAGGCAGTCAGCTCGGGCAGCAGCAAACCCTGTTGGAAGACGAAGCCGAAGGACTCCCGGCGCAGCTTGGACCTTTCGGATTCGCGCAGGGCGCTGATCGTCTGATGGCCGGCAGGCCCGTGGAAAGTGACTTCGCCGGCGTCGGGGGTGATGATCCCGGCGAGGCAGTGCAAAAGCGTGGTTTTTCCAGAGCCGGAAGCGCCCATGATCGCGACTGATTCGCCGCCACGCAGGTCCAGGTCCACTCCGGCGAGTGCCACGGCGCGGTTCGGCTGCCCGTCAGGAGTATGGCCGGTGCGGTAGCTCTTCTGCAGGTTTCGGGTGCTGAGAATTGTTGGATTCATGGTTCAAGCATCCCGTTGGGCGGGGTGCTGCGGCATCGGGCCAGAGCACGAGTTTGCCGGATCCGGCTCATACTGCGGGATGACCGGCTGGCGGATGACCGAATGGGACTCCCGAATGTCTTGCTGAGCCGCGGATCAACTAAGCTCGAAAGCAAGAGGATCGCCCGGAGGGAAGGTTGTGTGAGCGTGGCCAAAGCAAGCAATACGGCAGGTGCCGGAGCACCGTTGACCATTGTGGTCTTGGTGAAATATGTCCCGGACGCCCAATTCGACCGGCACCTCGACGGCGCGCGGCACACGATCGACCGGGCCGAGAGCATCCTTTCCGAATTGGACGAATACCCCTTGGAAGCCGCTTTGCAGTTGGCCGAGGCACGCGGCGGGGCCTCGGCCGGAAATCGGATCATCGCGGTGACCATGGGGCCGGAAAGCGCCTCCGCCGCGGTCAAGAAAGCGTTGCAGATCGGCGCTTACGAAGGTGTCCATTTGAGCGACCCGGCGCTCGCCGGCTCAGATGTGGCCGGAACGTCCAAAGCCTTGGCCGCACTGATCGATTCCTTGGGGCCGGTGGATTTGGTATTGACCGGGATGGCCTCGACGGACGGCGAGACCTCGCTGGTGCCGGCGCAGCTGGCCGCCCGCCTAGGATTCGGCCAAGCGACGTTCGCGGCCGCTCTGGAGCTGGACGGCGATCTGGCGGTAGTCCGGCGGGACGGCGACGCGTTTTCCGAAGTCATCGAGGTGCAGTTGCCCGCGGTGATCTCGGTGACCGATCAGATCAACGATCCGCGATACCCGAATTTCAAAGGGATCATGGCCGCGAAAAAGCGGAAGATCGAGGTGCTGACGCTGGCCGGAATCGGCCTCGACCCGGCAACCGTGGGCGCTTCCGGAGCCCAGGCGGTCGTGGCACGATCGCAGCCGGTCCCAGCGCGGGGCGCCGGTGTGCTGATCACCGATTCGGGGGACGCCGGAATCGCCTTGGTCGATTTCTTGGCCGACCAGAAATTGCTTTGAGGGACTTCGGAGAGAATTGATTATGCGCAACATTGTGGTTTTCATCGATCAGCCCGGCTCGGCTCTGGGCAAAGCCGGCAAAGAGCTTTTGACCTTCGCCCGCGGTCTGGGTGCACCGGTCGCAGCGGTGGCCGGGGAACTCTCCGAAGCCGTCCGGGCCGAACTCGGCGAGTACGGCGTGGCACAGGTGCTGAACAGCAATCAGGCGGAATTGTTCGAGTATTCCATCGTGCCCAAAGCGGAGTTCCTGGCGGTCGCGGCACAACGAGTGGACGCACAGCTCGTGCTGACCGGGAATTCCGCCGAACACAAAGAGATCGCCGCCCGTCTCGCGGTGCTGTTGGACGCCGGAGTGATTTCGGATGCGGTGGGGGTCGTGGCCGACGCCGATGCCGGAATCCAGGTCGAAAAGCTGGTTCTCGCGGGCTCGTACACGGTATCGGCCAGCGTCCGCAGCGCGATCGGGATCGTCGCGCTCAAAGCCAACGGCGTCGAGCCGGAAGCGGCCGGCAGCAGCTCGGCGGCCGCGGTCGAAACTGTGGAGGTGCCGTTTTCCGAGCTCGCGTTGCGCGCCCGGATCGCTTCCCGCCAGGCGCGGCCGGCCAGTGGCCGGCCGGAGCTTTCCGAGGCTCGGATCGTGGTGGCCGGCGGCCGGGGCGTCGACGGTGACTTCGGCCCGGTCGAAGAGCTCGCGGATCTGCTCGGAGCCGCGGTCGGGGCTTCCCGTGCGGCGACCGATGCCGGTTGGATCGACCATTCGGCGCAGGTCGGCCAGACCGGGAAAACGGTGTCGCCGCAACTGTACATTTCGGTGGGGATTTCCGGCGCGATCCAGCAAAAAGCCGGCATGCAGACGTCGAAATTCATCGTTGCAGTGAACCAGGATGCGGAGTCGCCGGTTTTCGAGATCGCCGATCTGGGCATCGTGGGCGATCTGTTCACGGTCTTGCCGCAGGCGATCGAAGAAATCAAACGCCGCAGAGCCTGATCCGGAGCGGAAGATCAACCGCCTGCGCGGGTTCCCACCAGAGCGCCATTCTCGATTTGGCCAACTTGCAGTTGGCCCCGGATGAGTGAGAATACCGCGCTGGAGGTTGGCCCGGATCAGAGCTGCTTCGCGGCGTAGACCTTCATGCCGGCAAGCAGGTATTCCGGGTTGACTCCGGCCTTCTCGTAGTAGGCCCGGAATCGCTCGTCGTCGACGTACATCTGCCCGAGGTTCAGATAGCCGTCCGCCTCGGGTGTCCAGCTCAACCGGATCCAACGGTAATGCCGTTCGATCACGGACTGCAGCTTCGGATCGTCGGCCGCACGGCCTTCCTTCTGGCACTCGGCCAGGAGTTCGTTGACCGCGATCAACTCGTCGGCCGCGCTTTGCCGGCCGGTTTCGCCCATTGCGGTCCACGACGCCTTGGCCCGATCCATCGCGGCTTTGCCCCAGCGTTCGATGGCCTCTTCTGCATAAGGGTTTTTCCCGAACCCGTCGAACATTTCTGCAGCGCTCATTTCGGCTCCTTCGTGCATTGCCGCCATGGTGCTCTCGAGCGTCCGGGCCAGTTGCGACATCCGGTCCCGTTCGGCCAGCACCCATCGGTGATGCGCTTGCAGGGCCCGGTATTCGTCGGTCTGGCCGTCGAGCACTTCCGCGATCGTTTCCAATCCGATGCCCAGCTCGCGCAGCAGCAGGATCCGTTGCAACTTCAGCAGCTCGGCCTGCTCGTAGTAGCGGTAACCATTGTGCGCAGTCCAGGACGGCTGGAGCAGTCCGATCTGGTGGTAATGGCGCAGGGCCCGGGATGAGACCCGCGCCATTTTGGCAACCTCGGAAATGCTCCACGCCTGGGCCACGGTTCCTCCACTGTGCCGCGGCATCCCGGACTTTCCGGGATGGAAACCAGCGTAAAAGTTGACGTTAGGTCAAGGTCAAGCGTCGAATTTCGAGAACATCACCGGCAACGAGGTGGGCTTTTCCGAGCCGCCGGCAGGTTCGACCGTAATCGCCACTGCCTGAGCGCCCTTGATCCCGGTGACCAAGGCCGGCTGGTCCAATTCCGTGCTGGAGCCCATCAAACCGACTGAAATCGGTGCGCTGCCGGCTTGCGGCAGCAGCCAGAGCTGGTAGGTCTTGCCGGCGCTCGGTGCCGGAACTCCGGACATCTGCACCACCGCGGAGTCCTTTTCCGCCGAGACACTGATCTTGGCATCGCCACCGCCTTGCACCTGAACCGTGGAAACCTTGACGTCGGAGGCCGAGATCACCTGGTTGGTCGGGCTGTTTTGCGCCGCGATGATGCCATTGACGCCCAGCGCGGCGGCAACCACCACCGCGGCGGCGGCCGCGCTGGCGATCAGCCAAGCCCGGACGGGCCGCCGTTTGCCGTCGGCAGCATCGGATTTGGCCGCCCGACGGGCCGCCAAATCGTCCGGCACGTTTGGCACCGGGAACTCACCCGCCGGGCCGGTGCGCCGAGTTTCCGTGTCCGGTGCTTCGCGGCGCGCTGCTTCAGTGGCCACTGAAGCAGCGACTGACGGCTCAGCGAGGGCTTGCGGCACGGATCCGGCCGAAATCTGCGCGCTGATCCGGTCGAAGAGCGAGCTGGGTGGTTCCGCTTCGACACTTCCGTAGGCCGTGGCGATCGTTTCCCGGGCCAGCCGCAATCTATCGGCGAACTCGGCTTGCACGGAAGCCGCGGAGGAAGCCAGGAAATGATCGACCTCCGCGCGTTCTTGATCGCTCAAGGCGTTGAGTGCATACAGCTCGGCAAGTTCCAGGACGTGCCCGGACGCGAGGTCGCTGCGGATGTCTTCGGCGAAGTTTTCGCTCATTTCAGTTCACCTCCAAACATGATTTCAATCTCAATAATCCGTCTCTGATCCGTGATTTCACGGTGGGTACTGCGGCGCCCAACTTCTCGGCCACCTCGCGATAGGTCAAACCGCCGTAATAGGCGAGCTTGACCGATTCCTGTTGCGTGTCGGTCAAGGTCGCCAAGCATTTGACCACTGACTCGGCATCGATCCGGTCGCTGACCGCATCTGCGACTTCATCGTGCTCGATGCTCTGACTGGTGGCACCGTATTTGGCCTCCCGGTCGGCCGAGCTCTGCGCCGAGCGCACTTTGTCCACCGCGCGGCGATGCGCGATGGTCATCAGCCAGGCGAGTGGCGAGCCGGAAGCGGCATCGAATTTGGCCGCGTTCTGCCAGATCTGGAGGTAGACCTCCTGGGCGGCATCCTGGGCTAGTTCGGCGTCGATCAAAACCCGCCGGGCCATGCCGTAGACCCGGCGTGAGGTCAGCCGGTACAGCTCCGCAAAGGCCTGCTGATCGCCGTCGGCCGTGGACCGGATCAGATCCGCCAAGGCTTCCTGGCCATCGCCGGAGCGCACCGGGCTTCCAGTGGTCGTTTCGTTCGTCTTTGGGGTATCCATTTGCCCTAAGCTTATGCGCGGGAACAGCACAATGCTTGGATATGTCGATGGCTGTATTGCCATGGCCACGCCACCACCCCCTCGATTCCGCCGGTACGCCACTGATCGCTACACCAGTCATTCGGTGCCGGTGGGGTTCTGGATGGGTTCGGTCCGGAAGCCGTGGCACGGCCGCGGAAAGTTCAGCGCCGGGCCGAGCCGATCAGCGCATCGGCCTGCAGTTCGACGCCGCCCAGCGAACCGGCCAGGCGGGCTTTGACCCGGGCGAGGGCCGCCGGATCGGCGGGGAGCGCGGAGCGCAGCAAGCTGGAATGGACGAAACTCCAAGCGGAATCCGGAGTCAAAGGCACCCGGTGCCGGACTGCTGCGACCGCGACCTCCCGCAGCCCGGCGCCGCGCAAGAAATCGGTCAGCTTGCTCGGGGAATTGAGCTCGCCGATGTTCTTGGCCTCGGCTGAGGGCCCGCCGACGCCGGCGCCTTCGGCGGCGCAGGCGGCCAGGACCAAGCGGGTCAAGGCATCGAAAGGCCGGCCTTGCCAGACGCTGAGCGCGATTCGGCCGCCGGGGGCCAAACGGTCTGCCAACGAGGCCAGAGCCGCGGACTGGTCACCGAGGAAAAAGATCCCGAAGCCGCAGAGCACCGCGTGATAACCGGAGCCGGGCCAGGTCAGGGCATCGGCCACGCGGAAATCGAGTTGTTCCGGCACCGCTGCGGACTTGGCCTGGTCGATCATGCCGGCCGAAGCATCGACCGCATCGACCTGGCCGTCGGCGCCGACGGCTTGCGCGGCCAGCAGCGCCGAGGCTCCAGTGCCGCAGCAGGCGTCGAAGACCCGGTCGCCCGGGGAGAGCCGGGCCGCCTCGATCAGCGGCACCGCGAGCGGTTGCCAGAGCTGCCGGGCCCAGCGGGCGAATTCCGCTGCGCCCTGGTCCCATCCGGCGGTCATCTGCGGACGGCCTCGGCCACCAAGGTGTCGGAGTTGAATTCGACGGTGTCGCCCAGGGCCCGGACCGAGCCGAGGAATTCCTGCCGGACCCGGGAAATCGCTTCCGGGTCGCGAGGCAGCAACGTACGCCAGCCGCTGCCCATGACCAAGGCCCAGGCCATTTCGGCATCCACCCGCAGGGTCAGCGGATGCATGCTGACCTGGACCGACTCCAAACCGCAACCGGTGAGCCAATCGGCGAAGGCCTCCGGAGCCGAAATCAGATCCATGTTCTGGTTGGCCAACGGAACCACCTCGGCCAGCCGTGGCCGCTCGGTGATCGCAGCTTGCAGGATCAGTTCGGCCAGCGGGGAGAGCGCGCCGCGGACCCAGGTGTTCAGCACCATCCGGCCGCCCGGGCGGAGCATCGAGGCCAAGTGCTGCACGCCGTCGGCCATTTGGTTGAAGAAAAAGATCGAGTAGGAACAGAGCACGGCGTCGAACGTCCGGTGGCCGCGCCAAGCCGTGACGTCGGCATGGGTCAGCGTCGCGTTGAGGATCTGCGCTTCGGCGAGCTTCTTGCCGGCCAAAGCCAACAGTCCGGAAGAAAGGTCGACGCCGTCCACGCTGCCTTCCGGGCCCACCGCGAGCGCGGCGGGAAGCGTCGCTGCGCCGGAACCGCAACAGGCATCGAGGACTTTCTCGCCCGGCTGCAAGGCGGCAGTCCGCACCACGGTACGGGCTGCCGGATCCCAGAGCGCCTCGGACCAGGCTTCGAACTGCAGCGCCCCGTCGGTGAAGGCCAAACCCGGATCCCGGGAAGTGATGCCGATCCTGGCGCTGTTCGGAGTGCTCGGGTTCATCTGCTGGCTTCCCCTACCTCTGTTGTCGTTCCGGTTTCGGCTCAGCGTACCGCGCCGGCGAAGTCGTGTTGCCGCCAGGCTTCATAGACCGCGATCGACGCCGAATTGGCCAGGTTCAGGGAACGCAAGCCGGGCAGCATCGGCAGCCGGACCCGTGCGGTGACCCGCGGGTCGGCTTTCACCCCGGCCGGCAGCCCGACCGACTCCGGCCCGAACATCAGGACGTCGCCGGCCTGGTACGCGATGTCGGCATATCCGGTCTCGCCGTCCGAGGTGAAGGCGAAAACCCGTTCCGGCTGCAGCGCCGCCCACGCGGCGGCCAAATCGGGGTGCACGTGCAGCACTGCCAGCTCGTGGTAATCCAGTCCGGCCCGGCGGAGTTTGGCGTCATCCAGGTCGAAACCGAGGGGCTCCACCAAGTGGAGTTCGGCGCCGGTGATCGCGGCGAGCCGGATGGCGTTCCCGGTGTTGCCGGGAATTTCGGGCGTGTAGAAGAGTATGCGGAACACCGGCCCAGTCTACCCAGATGGCTTGGCTACCCAGCCGGTCCGGTTGCCCAGCCGGCTCAGTACATGCCGCCGAGCAGCCGGGACAAGATCTGCAGGTCCACGGTGTTCGGCTTTTCGCCGGCCGCCAAGAAAGAGCCCAGTTCCCGGCCCAGGCGGGCCGCGCCGACGACGTTCAGGTGCGGGCCGCCGTCGGGCTCGTTTCCCCGGGTGTAGTCGATCACCGGCTCGAAGGGATTGCCGCCGGGGGAGTGCACCACGATCCAGGCCGAGACCGTGCATTCCGGGAAGAGTTTCGCCAGCGCATGGGCGGCCGGCAGCAGGCGCGGAGCTTCGACCCCGCGCTGTCCGTGCACCAAGGTACTGCCGTTCCACCGGTAGGCGCCCTCGGGGACCATCATCGAAGAAACCACCGCCATCCGGTAGCCGACCAGTACCAAATGGTCCAGATGGCTCTTATCGATCGGCGAGACCAGACCGTTGACCAAGCGCGCGGAAGGGTATTTGTTCAGGATCTGCTGCTGCAGCAACTCGATCGTGCGGGCTTCCCGGATCAGCCGGGCCTGCGCGCCGAACAAGCCCCGTTTACGCGGTGCGCCGTGGATCTGCCGGCTGGCCAAGTCCAAGGACAACGGCGCTGCTTCGGCACTGCCGAAGGGTGGTACGAAGCTCGGCAAATCGGTGGCCGAGGGGCCCCGGTTGCTGCCCGGCCGCTGCCCGGCCGGCCGGGGTTCTGCGACCCGTGGGCCGGAGCCGTTCGGCGCAGCGGAGCCTTGCGACGCCGTGCCGGCGGGTGCGTAGCCCCGGTCGTAGACCGCGCGCTTCGCCGGGTCGATCAAGGTCTGGTAGGCCTCGGTGACCAAGCGGAACTCCTCGGCGTTGCCGCCTTGGTCCGGGTGCGTGCTCCGGGCCGCTCGGCGGTAGGCCGCTTTGACCTGTTTCTCGTCCGCGGTCACTTCGACCCGCAGGATTTGGTAGTACGTGCGGTATCCGCCGCTCACATCTGGGCCTTTCGACACGTACGGGACATTTTCGGTCGGCCATCGGGCCGGTTGGGTGCATTTGCCGGGTCGCTGCCCGTAACATGGTGCGACATCGGCGGGCGGCTTGGCAACTGAGCCCTGACTGCGCAGAACAAAGGGGTTTGGCGATGGCCAAGGTTTTTCAGATCGCGGTCGCGGTGAATCCGCGGGCGGCCTTCGGGGCGAACTCGGACGCCGGCGCCCGGGTCGTCGGGTTGCTCGAGGCCGCCGGACACCAGGTCCGGCTGCTGCAGGCCGGCAGCTACCCGGAGCTCGCGGCCCAGGTTTCGTCCGCCGTGCAGGGCGACCGCGCGGGCCTTGACGCCCTGCTCATGATCGGTGGCGACGGAATGGTTCATCTCGGAATCAACGCGTTGGCCGGCAGCACGGTTCCGCTCGGGTTGATTCCGGCCGGAACCGGCAATGACGCGGCCCGTTCTTGGGGCTTGCCGGTGGGCGACCTCCCGGCCGCAGTGGCAGCTTTCCTGGCCGGTGCGCAGCGACCGCGGACGGTGGATCTGGGCCGGGTCCGGAACGCGGATTCGGCGGAGTATTTCGCAGCAGCGCTTTCCGCAGGGTTCGACGCGGTGGTCAATGAACGGGCCAACGCCTGGTCCTGGCCGAAGGGACGCAGCCGGTACAACCTGGCGATCCTGCGCGAGCTCGCGGTGTTCCGGCCGTTGCGTTACCGGCTCGAGGTCGACGGCGCCGCCGAGGAGCTCGAAGCGATGCTGGTGGCGGTGGCCAACGGCCAATCTTTCGGCGGTGGGATGAAGATCACGCCGGAGGCCCGGATCGACGACGGCGAACTGGACTTGTTCGTGGTCGCGCCGGTCTCCCGATGGAAGTTGCTGACCTTGTTCCCCAAGGTTTTCCAAGGGAAACACGTGGACCACCCGGCGGTGAGCATCCGCCGCGTGCGTTCGGTCCGGATCGAGTTGCTGGACCGCAAAGCCGGGGTGGCCGGTTATTCGGACGGCGAGCGGCTCGGTGCGCTGCCGGTCCAAGTTGAAATCGTGCCGGGCGCTCTGACATTGTGGGGCCAGTGATTCTCCCGCTCGCCCCTTTGACCTTCCGCCTGGCCACGCCCGCCGATTTCGCCGACGTCGCCCGGATCACCACCGATTCGTATCTGGCCGCAGGGTATTTCGACTCTGCGGAGCACCCTTATCTGCGATTGCTCGCGGACGTGGCCAAGCGTGCCGAAGTGGCGCAGATCTGGGTTGCCGAGCAGGTTTTCGAGGATTCGGCCGCGGCTGAGCCCGCCCGCAGGATCGTCGGTGCCGTGACCCTTGCCCGGGCCGGCGACGAGTATGCGGATATCGCGCTGCCCGGGGAACTCGAGATGCGGGTGCTGGTCGTCGACCCGGCACTGCAGCGCGGCGGCATCGGGAAGGCGATGGTGCGGGCGATCATCGAGCACGCCAGAACCCTCGGCGGAGTAACGGCGGTCAGCCTGACCACCGGCGACCACTGGGTGTCCGCGCACGCGTTGTACCGCTCGATGGGATTCGAGCGGGCGCCGCAGCGGGACTGGACCGTGCCCAATACCGATCCCGGGGTCGAAATCTGGCTCCGGGTCTACCGGCTGGAGCTTTAGCCCGCACCGCATAGACTAGGAGCGAATCTGTAACAGCTTCCAAGGGAGTTCCATGGCTGAAATCAATCGTGACGATGTTGCGCACCTTGCGCAATTGGCGCACATTGACATGTCCGAGGCGGAACTGGATCGGATGGCCGGCGAACTTGCTGTCATCGTCGATTCGGTGAAGTCCGTGAGCGAGGCTGCGGGCGCTGACGTACCCGCGACCTCGCATCCGATTCCGTTGCGCAATGTGCTCCGGGAGGACGTCGTGGGCCATGTTCTCAGCCAAGCGGAGGCGCTTTCCGGCGCCCCGGACGCCGAAGACGGCCGATTCAAAGTCCCCGCGATCCTGGAAGAAGGCTGAAGCCATGATGGAACCGACGGATCTGATCAAGCTTTCCGCCGCCGCCTTGGCCGCGAAGCTCGCGGCCGGCGAAGTGACCAGCGTTGCGGCGACCCAAGCCTATTTGGACCGCATCGCCTTGGTAGATGGCGAATTGAATGCGTTTTTGCACCTGAACGCCGAAGAGGCCTTGCAGGTTGCCGCCGAGGTCGATGCCGACCGCGCCGCGGGCAAAGCGCTGCCGGAGCTGGCCGGGGTGCCGATCGCGATCAAGGACCTGATCGTGACCAAGGGGCAGCCGACCACGGCCGGCTCCAAAATCCTCGAAGGCTGGGTCAGCCCGTACGACGCCACGGTGATCGAGAAGATCCGGGCGGCGCGGATGCCGATCCTGGGCAAGACCAACCTCGATGAATTCGCGATGGGTTCCTCCACTGAGCACTCGGCTTTCGGTCCGACCCGCAATCCCTGGGATCTGGAACGGATCCCCGGTGGTTCCGGCGGCGGATCGGCGGCTGCCGTCGCCGGCTTCGAAGCCCCGCTGGCACTCGGCACCGACACCGGCGGGTCGATCCGCCAGCCGGGTGCGGTGACCGGCACGGTCGGCGTCAAGCCGACCTACGGCGGGGTTTCCCGCTACGGCGCGATCGCGATGGCCTCGTCGCTGGACCAGATCGGTCCAGTCACGCGTACGGTCTTGGATGCGGCACTGCTGCAGGAAGTGATCGGCGGGCACGACGCCAAGGACTCGACCTCGCTCGAGCAGGATTGGACCGGCCTGGCCGACGCCGCCCGGCGCGGCGCGAGCGGCGATCTCTCCGGCGTCCGGATCGGCGTGGTGAAAGAGCTCGGCGGTGAAGGCTACCAAGCGGGTGTCGAGGCGCGGTTCCGGGAGTCTTTGGAGCTGCTGCACGGGGCCGGGGCCGAGATCGTCGAGGTCTCCTGTCCCAGTTTCGGGTACGCGCTGGGCGCCTATTACCTGATCATGCCCTCCGAGGCTTCGAGCAACCTGGCGAAGTTCGACGGCGTCCGCTTCGGCCTGCGCACGCTGCCTGAGGATGGTTCGATGACCATCGAGCGGGTGATGTCCGCGACCCGGGCGGCCGGCTTCGGCGACGAGGTGAAGCGCCGGATCATTCTGGGCACCTACGCCTTGTCCGCTGGCTATTACGATGCCTACTACGGCTCGGCGCAGAAGGTCCGGACCTTGATCCAGCGTGACTTCGACGCGGCATTCGAAAAAGCCGATGTGCTGATTTCGCCGACCGCACCGACCACGGCGTTCAAGTTCGGCGAGAAGCTGGACGATCCGCTCGCCATGTACCTCAACGACGTGGCCACCATCCCGGCGAACCTGGCCGGCGTCCCGGGCATGTCGCTGCCGAACGGACTGGCCGATGAGGACGGGCTGCCGTCCGGCATCCAATTGCTCGCACCAGCCCGCGAAGACGCCCGGATGTACCGGGTCGGCGCCGCTTTGGAAGCGCTGCACGAAGCCCAGTGGGGCGGTCCGATCCTGGACCGCGCCCCGATTCTTGGAGGAGCGAAATGACCGGCGCTGGTGTGGAATTGGTTCCCTTCGACGAGCTGCTCGAACGCTACGAGCCGGCGCTCGGCTTCGAGGTGCACGTCGAGCTGAATACGGTCACCAAGATGTTCTCCTCGGCGCCGAATGCGTTCGGCGATGTGCCGAACACCAATGTCAACGAGGTCGACTTGGGCCTGCCCGGCGTGCTCCCGGTGGTGAACAAAGCCGCCGTGGAGAGTTCGATCAAAATCGGGCTGGCCCTGAATTGCACAATCGCCGAGTTCTGCCGGTTCTCCCGGAAAAATTACTTCTACCCGGACACCCCGAAGAACTTCCAGACTTCGCAGTACGATGAGCCGATCGCCTACGACGGCTATCTGGACATCGAACTCTCCGACGGAACCGTGTTCCGGATCGAGATCGAGCGGGCGCACATGGAAGAAGATGCCGGAAAACTGACCCACCTGGGCGGCTCCACCGGTCGGATCCAGGGCGCCGACTACTCGCTGGTCGATTACAACCGGGCCGGGGTCCCGCTCGTGGAGATCGTGACCAAGCCGATCCTCGGTGCCGGCTCGCGGGCCCCGGAACTGGCCAAAGCCTACGTCGCAGCGATCCGCGAAATCGTGAAGAGCCTCGGCGTCTCCGATGCCAGGATGGAGCGCGGCAACGTCCGTTGCGACGCGAATGTCTCGCTCATGCCCAAGGGCAGCAACACTTTGGGCACGCGTTCGGAGACCAAGAACGTGAACTCGCTGCGCGCCGTCGAGCACGCCGTGCGCTTTGAAATGGAACGCCATGCCGGAGTGCTCGATGCCGGCGGCAAGGTGGTGCAGGAGACCCGGCACTGGCATGAGGACACCCGGTCCACGACCTCGGGCCGGCCGAAATCCGATGCCGACGATTACCGCTACTTCCCGGAACCGGATCTGGTCCCGGTGGTGACCACGGTGGAATGGGTCGAGTCGTTGCGGGCTCAGTTGCCGGAGCCGCCGGCCGAGCGCCGCAAACGGCTGCAAACCGAATGGGGATACACCGATTTGGAATTCCGCGATGTGGTCAACGCCGGGATCATGGACGAGATCGAAGCGACCATCGCAGCCGGCGCCACCGCTGCGGTGGCCCGCAAGTGGTGGATGGGCGAGATCGCCCGGCGCGCCAAGCTCGCCGATCTGGAGCCGGTGGAACTGGGCGTCAGCCCGGAAACCGTGGTCGAGCTGCAAGGCCTCATCGACGCGGGCAAGATCAACGACAAATTGGCCCGCGAGGTGCTCGACGGGGTGCTGGCCGGTGAAGGTTCGCCCACCGACGTGGTCGCCTCGCGCGGCCTCGCCGTGGTCTCCGACGACGGCGCACTGCAAGCCGCGATCGACGAAGCGCTGGCTGCGCAGCCGGACGTCGCGGACAAGATCCGCGGCGGCAAAGTGCAGGCGGTGGGCGCGATCGTCGGCGGCGTGATGAAGACCACCCGAGGCCAGGCCGATGCCGGCCGGGTGCGGGAACTGATTCTGAAGACGCTGGGCGTCGAGGGCTGACCTTGGCCTGGCATCAGGTAGCCCGCACGCTCTCCGAAGGGGACAACCACCCGAACGAGGACGCCTGCGGCTTCGCCGGCGATACCGCTTGGGTGATCGACGGCGCGACCTCGGTGCTGGAGCCGTTGGGCCTGCCGGCGTCGAGCGACCCGGGCTGGTTGTCCGGGGTGCTCGGCGCCGAGCTCGCCGCAGCCGCCGGACTGCACGGCACCCGGGCCGTGCTCGCCGAAGCCCTGCGCCGGGTCGACCGGCTCGGTTCGGGGTTGGTGGCGGAGGAAGCCGTCCGATTCCCGTCGGCCGCGCTGTCCTTGGCGCAATTGACCGCTGATGGCGTCGAAGTGCTTTCGCTTGCGGATTGCCATGTGGTGCTCCGGGAACCGGGCGGGCGGATCCGGCACGTGGTCGCCTCGCTGGCCGATCCGAATGCGCCGGCGATGAGCCGGGAACAGCTCGCCGCCTCGCGGCGGAGCCGGAACACGCCCGAGGGCCTCTGGGTGGCCCGGCGTGAACCGGAAGCTGCCGAGCACGCACTCGTAGTGCAGTGCGGCCGGCCGGAACTGGTGACCCTGGTCAGCGACGGTGCCTGGCGCGCCGTCGACCTGGGTTTGCTGGCCGGGCCGGAGGAGTTCCTCGACGCGGTGGAAACGCCGATCGGCGCCCTGGAGGTGCAGACCGCGCTGCGCAAGCACCAGGCGGCAATCGGCGAAAAGGCCGACGACGCCACGATCTTGGTGCTCAAACCCGCCGAGTAAGCCCCACGAGCGGCCAGCTCCGCAGGTTGAAAAACCATCTTTACCTGCAGAGCTGGCCACTCGACGAGGCGACGGTTCAAATAGTAGACCCGGGAGTTCGAGCAATTTCTGTTCTACCCGACTGGCCCGACGCCGTTCCAACTCGATGACGCGACCGCTGGGCGTGGCACCGGCCGTCTTGGCCCAATGGGAGAAACTCACCAGCGCGGAAAAGCTCTGCAACCGCTACCCGGGTACGGCCTCCCGTCGTGTGCCCTGCCGAGAGGTGACCACCCCGGTGGCCCGCAGATGCGAAAAAGTCTGCCGGATGGTGCCACGGGAGACTTGGTATTGTGCGGCCAATTCGAATTCCGAGGGCAAACTCCGGTCCGCGATGAATTCACCGGAAGCGATGCGGTTGGCGAGTTCGTCGGCGATTTTCCGGTACAACGGGGTTTTCTGCGGGGGAGTGCTCACGGAGACGAGTCTAAGCGAGAGTTGCCGGCCCAGGTCTGCGGCCGGCCTGGCGCAGCCGGGTGTGGCGTTCCGCCGCGCAGGCCCTGTGGGGCCGAACCGCGGAACGCCACACCCGGCTGTTTGAAGCAGCAGGTCTCAGAGGCCGGTGACGCTCTTGATCCAGCTCAAGCCCTTGGAGACGTTGGTGTAGCTGCAGAGGCCTTGCGGGTCGACGCCGCCGTTGGAACTAGTCGAGGCGACGCCGACGACTTTGCCGCCGACGACCAAGGGGCCGCCGGAGTCGCCCTTCCAGCAGGAACCGTCCACGCCCCGGAACTGGATTGCCGGGCCGCCGGCATTGTCCGAGCCGGTGCCGGAAATCCGGACGTTGGCGGTCTTCAAGTTCGCGGCCGCCGGGCCGTTCTGCGAGGTGCGTCCCCAACCGTAGATGTCGCCGCTGGTGCCCACCGAGGGAGTGGTGGTGCCCAAGGTGGCGGGCGTGACATTCGTCGGTTGGGCGAGCTCGACCAGGGAGAGGTCGCCGCCGCTCCAGCTCACCACGCGCTTGCTGGCGATTTCGGTTCCGCCGGTCAGGCTGGCACTGCCGACCTTGATGCTCACCGTGCCGCCGACGCAATGCTTGGCAGTCAGCACCCAAGTCGAAGAAATGACCTCGGAGGTGCAGTTGAACTGTCCGTTCAGCAGGAGTTTCGCTGCGTAGGGAACCTGGGAAAAGTCTGCCGTGCCGCCGCCGATGATCCGGGGCGTGGCGGTTTCCGCATTGGCTGCGCTCGGGAGCGCCGTTGCTCCGCCGAGGGCCAGTGCGGTGATCGCCGCAGCGGCAAAGAGTTTCTTCATCTTCATGGGATGTCCTTCGTTGAGGTTACTCAATGGTCGGACCGGCCGACATCGTCGTCGTCAGGCCCGGTGGATACTCAACCGTTGCTTTAATTTCGGCCGGGGACAAGAGCGCAGGCGATACTGGGAGGCTATTAACACCGAATTCGGATTTATTTTTCAGAAAAGCAAAGATGCACTTTGTTGGTTAAAGCAACGAAATATTCAATCGGTTATTAATCATCGCTTTACGGTTATTGATTTCCGGCCATGCCGGTGTCGAGCGGGATGCGGGCGCTCGGCGCGGCGCGTCCGGTCGCGCTTGCGGCATGCGTCGCTGCGTGCGCGGCGCGACCCGAGGGTCCCTCGAGGGATGCCCGTCAATGGCGAAACATGATTGTAACGACGATCTTCGATCAAGTTCTTGCATCTTGGCAGCCTGCCGTTTATGGTTTGTTAAACGTTTAACAGACTGTGAGCTGAGTCACTGACCCAGTTCCTGGCCAGAGAGGGACTCCATGGGTTCAGCCACCCTGCAACGCCCGGATGCGCCGAAACCCGGTGGCGGCCGACGCCGTTCGGCCAGCGCGGCGGCCATCTCGGCGGCTCCGTCCGGTTCCGGAAGCGCGGCTGCCGGGCCGACCGGAAAACCGACGAAAATCCCGTTCGGGGTGCGGGTCCGGCGGGATTGGCAGATGTTGCTGCTCATGGTCCCGGGCCTGTTGTTCCTGGCGCTGTTCTTCTACATCCCGATTCTGGGCAATGTGATCGCGTTCCAGGACTACCAACCGTTCCTGGGCATCGAGAACAGCGATTGGGTCGGTTGGCAGAACTTCGTGGAACTCTTCAACAATCCGGATTTCTGGACTGCGCTGCGCAACACCTTGGTCTTGGCGGTGTGGCAGCTGGTGCTCTTTTTCCCGGTTCCGCTGGGGTTGGCCCTGATCGTGGATTCGTTGATGAGCTCGAAACTGCGCCGCTGGTTCCAGAGCGTGGTCTACTTGCCGCACTTCCTGTCCTGGGTGCTGGTCATCGCGCTCTTCCAACAGATGCTCGGTGGCGCGGGCCTGATCAACAACCTGCTCCGGCAGTGGGGCCTGGACGCGATTCCGTTCATGACCAACCCGGATACCTTCCCGTTGCTCTCCACGGTCCAGCTGGTCTGGAAAGACGCCGGTTGGGCGATGATCATCTTCCTCGCCGCCCTGGCCCAGATCGATGCCTCGTTGTACGAGGCCGCAGCAGCCGACGGGGCCGGCCGCTGGCGCCGGCTCTGGCACATCACTTTGCCCGGGTTGCGCGCCGTGATCGTGCTCTTGCTGATCCTGCGGATCGGCGACATCCTCAGCGTCGGCTTCGAACAGTTCTTGCTGCAACGGGACGCGGTCGGTCCGGGCGCGGCCGAAGTGCTGGACACCTTCACTTACTTCTCCGGCGTCGTCGGCGGCGGGTGGAGCTCCGGTGCGGCCGCCGGGTTGGCCAAAGGCGTGGTCGGCGCGATCTTGATCTATTTCGCGAACAAGGTGGCGCACCGGTTCGGCGAATCCGGCATCTTCCAAGCCGGCCCCGGCAGCACCAAGCAGAGCAGAAAGGCAGCGCTCCGATGAACTCCCTATTGGCCCCGCCAGGAGCAGCAACCCGACGCCGGCGCAAAGCCGGGCTGACTTTCAACCCCTCCCGCCCGGCATGGAAAGAACGGCCGTCGCCGTGGTACCAAGGGCTCAAAGCAGTGATCATCGGTCTGATCACGCTTTCCATCCTGGTGCCCTTGCTCCTGGTGGTCGCGACGTCGCTCGCGGACGATGAACAGCTGGTTGCCGCAGGCGGGTATGTGCTGTGGCCCGAGCGCCCGACGATCCAGGCCTACCAGACGATTTTCAGCAGTGCCTTCATGCTCCGGGCGCTCGGCGTGAGTGCTTTCATCACCGCGGTGGGCACCGCGCTCGCGCTCTTCGTCACGGTGACCATGGCCTACGCGACCAGCCGGATGGTGCTGTTTTCCCGTCCGGCGCTGCTCCTGGTCCTGTTCACCCTGCTGTTCGCCCCCGGATTGATCCCGATGTTCCTGATGGTCAAACAGCTCGGCTTGTTGAACACCGTGTGGTCGTTGATCCTGCCCGGGATCTTCGTAGCGTTCAATTTCGTGGTGATGCGGGCGTTTTTCATGGGTCTGCCGCAAGAGTTGATCGAAAGCGCCAAGATCGACGGGGCCAGCGATTTCACGATCCTGTGGCGGATCGTGCTGCCCTTGTCCAAAGCCGTGGTCGCCGTCGTCGGGCTCTTCTACGCGGTGGGGTTCTGGAACGCCTTCTTCAACGCCTTGCTCTACATCAACGACAAAACGTTGTACCCGGTGCAACTGGTATTGCGGAACTTCGTGGTGCAGGGCGGTTCGTTGGCGGACCAGTTGGGCGTGGCGACGTCGCCGCCGCCGCAGTCGATGCAGATGGCGGTGGTGGTGGTGGCGCTGGTGCCGATCCTGCTGATCTACCCCTTCATCCAAAAGCATTTCAACAAGGGCGTCATCACCGGCGCGATCAAGGGCTGAGGCCCGGTATGCAAGCACAGGCACACACCTCTGAGAGAAAGCAGGCGTCATGAACATGGACAACAAGGCTGCCACCGGATTCAACCGGCGCGGGTTTCTGGGACTCGCCGGATTCTCGGTGACCGCGCTGGCCCTGGGCGGAACCCTGACCGGATGCGGCAGCGGCGGAAGCAACGGCGGCGGTGCAGCGGCCTCCGCCCAGGTCAAACTGCCGACCTACCGCGAGTTCAGCAAGGTGCTGCCCGATTTGCCCGGCAACGCGCAGGGGCTGCAAGCGGCGTTCCTCAAAGTTCCGGCCGAGCTTGTGGCATCGACGCCCGGGGCGCCCTTGAAAGGGGCGGTCAGCGCGCTCACCGAAACCTTCGAAACGATGTCCCCGGCGATGCCGGACAATGCGTTCTGGCAACGGCTCAATGCGGCGCTTGGCGGAACGCTGGACCTGCAGATCGTCGAGGACGTCGGAGACGGCTACCCGGCCAAGTTCGCCACCGTGCTGGCCGGCGATTCGCTGCCGGACTTGATGTGGATTCCGCCGAACCAGGGCATCCCGAACGTCGGTCCGATGCTCGAAGCGAAATTCCAAGACCTCTCGGATTACCTCTCCGGCGATGCGGTGCTGCAGTACCCCAACCTCGCTGCACTCAAGCCGGATTCCTGGAAGACCGCAGTGGTCAATGGCAAGATCTGGGGCGCGCCGATACCGAGCACGCCGTTCGGCCAGGTGATGGCCGGGAACAAAGGCGTCTGGGCGCAAGTGGGCGGGATGGCTTCCGCCGACGCCGAGGAGTTCTTCGCCAAGGCCAAGGAGCTCACCCGGCCCAATGAAGGCAAATACGCATTGGAATCGATCGCCGGCGGCTCCTTGGTCAACATGCTGCACATGTTCACCGAATGGTACGGCGCCCCGAACAGCTGGGCGGTCAACCAGGACCGGACGCTGACCCATCTCTACGAGACGTCCGAGTATCAAGCCGGTTTGGAGTACGCGGTGAAGCTCTTCGCTGCCGGGGTGTTCTACCCGGACGCGAACGCCACAGACATCTCCAACCGGGTGGTCAACGGTTCGATCGCCGCCCAGGTGATCGTGGGCCCGCACGACATCCGCCGGTATCGGAATCTGAGCGCCGAGGCGCAGAGCGAAATCCTGGTTCCATTCGCCGCGGTCAAGGGCGGCAAGCCGACCTATGACATGGGTTACGGAACGGTTGGCTTCACCGCCTTCAAAAAGGCTGAGGAGGCTAAAATCCGCGAGTTGCTGAGCTTGGTGGATTATCTTTCGGCGCCCTTCGGCACGGTGGAGTACATGCAGAAGAACTATGGCGAAAAAGGCAAGGATTATCTGCTGGACGACTCCGGAAATCCGGTCTATTCCAGCACCGGAAGCACCGACATCCCAGGTTTGGCCAGTGCCTTGAACATCATGACCAGCCCGGAGAAGGTGATTTTCAATCCGGCGTTTCCGGACGACACGAAGTACATTTACGAACAAGAGAAGAAACTCCTCGAGTTCGCGCAGCGGAATCCGACCAATGGCACGTATTCGGACACCAACGCCAAGGTCGGGGCGAAGATCACCAAGACCTTCCGGGACAAAATTGTGGATATCATCACCGGACGGGCCAAAGTTTCCGATCTGCCGGACGCGGTGAAGCGCTGGAAGGCTGATGGAGGCGACAAAATCCGCGAGGAATATCAGAACGTGCTGCCGGCCGACGTGCCGGTCACCGGCAAGTAGCAGCAGGAATCCCGGGCAGTCGGGGGCAGTGTCCAGCGGACGGAATGGGAGAGCAGGCCAGTGGGCAGAGTGACCATCAAGCAGGTCGCCGAGCAGGCTGGGGTTTCGACGGCGTCGGTTTCCTATGTGCTCTCCGGCCGATCCGGTTCGCCGGACGGAAACGGCGGGGTGGCGAAGGCCACGGCGGAACGGATCCGGGAGGTCGCCGGGCGCTTGGGCTACAGCCCGGACCGGGCCGCCCGCAAGATCCGGACCGGACGGACCGAAACCATCCTGCTCTCGCTGACCATGCTTTCGGATCCCTGGGCACTGGGTGTGATCGAAGCGGTGCAACGCCGTGCGATGCCGCTGGGCATCACGCCGATGATTCTGGCCGACGCCGATTGGGCCAGCGTGCTCCGGGGCCACGACGCCGATGCGGTGTTCATCGATGCGGCTTCGCCCGGGAAGCAGCCGGAACTCGAGGCGTTCGCCGGACAGGGCAAACGGCTGGTGGTCTTCCAGGAAGAGTTGCCGGCCGCCGGCTTCGACGTGATCCGTTCGTTGGCCGGCCCCGGCTGCGTGCTGGCGATGCAGCATTTGCTCGGAAAACACCGCGAAATCGCGATCCTGACCACCGAACGGTCCCGGAACAACTCGGATCCGGCCAGATTCCAACCCTATGTGGACGGATTGGCGGCGGCCGGGATCCCGTTGCGCAACAACTTCATCGCCACCTTCGACCGCTCGCCGGCGAGCGCCTATGCCGCGGCGATGCGGTTGTTGGATCGGGCCGACCGGCCGAGCGCAATCTATGCGACGACGGATTTCGCTGCGATGAGCGCGGTGAATGCGGCGCAACGGCTCGGCCTCCGGATCGGCACGGACTTGGACGTGGTCGGCGTCGGCAATACCGAAGAAGGGGAAAGGATGGCGCCGAGCCTGACTTCGGTGGGCCCGGAAGGGTTCTTCGACGCGGTGGCGGAGCTCTTGGTGCGCCGGGCGCAAGGCGATGATTCGCCGGCTCGGGTCATCGATTTTCCCTGGAAGATTTTCGTGCGCGAAAGCGCTCCCTGAAACTTGCACAAACCCCGCTGAGCGTTGACTTGTGGCGGCTATGGAACCTGATTGACCGCCATAAGTCAACGCTCAGCGGGAAGAGGAAAGGACAAACTATGACTGAGCTGGATTTGCGCGTCGGGATCGTGGGGTTCGGCCTGCGTGCCGGATTGTGGCGTTATTTGGAACAGCCCTCGAACGGGGCAGCCGGATCCCGGGTGAGCATCGTCTGCGACCTGAGCGAACGGGGCCGGGCGGACGCGGCGGCCAAGCTTCCGGAGGCAAAGGTCACCGCGGATTTGACGGAGCTGATCGCCGAGCGCCCGGACGCCGTCGTGGTGCTGGTCCCGGACTTCGCCCATGCCGAGGTGGTGATCCCGCTCTTGGAGGCCGGCATCCCGGCCTTTTGCGAAAAGCCGCTGGACATCTCGCTGGAGGCGGCGGACCGGATCCTGGAAACCGCCTACCGGACCGGCACCCGGCTCTACGTGGGACACAATATGCGGCACATGCCGGTGGTGCGGCAAATGCGCGAGATCATCGAATCCGGCCGGATCGGCGAAGTCAAAGCGGTCTGGTGCCGGCATTTCGTGGGCAACGGCGGGGATTACTACTTCAAGGACTGGCATGCGGAACGGGCCAAGGTCAATTCCCTGCTGTTGCAGAAAGGGGCGCACGACATCGATGTGATCCACTGGCTGGCCGGTGGATACACCCGCTCGGTCTCCGCGATCGGATCGTTGAGCGTGTACGGAGACGTGGCCTCCCGGCGGGACAACTCGGACCGGCGGATGGGGGATTGGTTCTCCGCGGGCAACTGGCCGCCCGCAGCGCAGACCGATCTGAATCCGGTGATCGACGTCGAAGACCTTTCGATGATGCAGATGGTCCTGGACAACGGGGTGCTGGCGTCCTATCAGCAGTGCATGTTCAC